>JBOHVN010000286.1:0-9976 GCA_050735675.1 Binatia bacterium
CTGCCACTTACGTGGACAAGATCTTAAAAGGCACCAAGCCTGCGGATCTCCCCGTCCAGCAGCCGACGAAGTTCGAACTGGTGTTCAATCTGAAGGCGGCGAAGCAGATCGGATTAACCATTCCACCCAATGTTCTGGCTAGGGCGGATCGAGTAATCCGATGAGCCTGCAACAAATAAAAATCCAAATTCGAAATCCGAAACTCGAAACAAATTCAAATGATCAAAAAAACGGAAATTTTTAAACGGGCCGTTTGGGATTTTGAACTTCGGTCATGGGTTTCGGTTTGTTTCGGATTTCGACTTTCGGATTTCGGATTTTGCTTATCGAAGATCGGCCTGACGATTCCGCCGAATGTGCTGGGACAGAGTCATAAAATGAATTTTGGATTTGCGATTTTGGATTGGAGAGAAAATGCATGGATGCTAGGTCTTCGCTCCGAGTTCTGAATTCTTGTTCGAACAATCGAAAATCTAAAACCTGTCCTGAGCCCTTCGACTCCGCTCAGGATAAACTCCGTCGAAGGATCCAAAATCTAAAATTGGTGGGGATTGTCGCTCTCGTTATTATTGCGCTCGCGATGTGTGGGGCGCGGGCAGAGGCACAGCAGCCGGGAAAGATGCCACGGATCGGCTACCTGAAGCGCGACGCCGGCCCCAGTGGAACTGATGAAGCCTTCCGGCAAGGCCTGCGCGATCTCGGCTGGATCGAGGGCCAGAATATTGCCATCGAGTACCGGTGGGCGGCTCATAGAATGGACCACGTTCCCGCTCTGGCAGAAGATTTGGTTCGCCTGAAGGTTGAACTCATCGTGACAGCGACCCAGCAGGTCACTCGTGATGTCAAGAATGCTACGACAACGATCCCCATTGTCATGATGTGGGCCGGGGATGCAGTGGACAACGGGCTTGTTGCCAGCCTTGCCCGGCCGGGTGGAAACATCACGGGGCTGTCCGAGCAGTACGCAGACATGAATACGAAACTGTTGGAAGTGCTTCATGACACATTGCCGAAGGTGACACGAGTGGCCTTTCTCTGGGACCCGGACTCTCGAGTCTACACCGCTACCTTCAGAGCAGCACAGGCCGTAGCCCCGGCGTTGGGGCTCACGCTACAATCCCTCGAATTGCGACACAGGGATAGAAACGTGAAAAAGACCGCTGAAGAGCTTGAGGGTATGTTGGCGGCGGCAGCTCAGAAACGAGCCGGCGCGATGGTGGTGATGTCCAGATTGTATGAAGCTTTTGGACAGAGAATTGCGGCATTCTCAGTCAAAAACCGGGTGCCTGTGTTTTCCGTTTCCTCCAACTCGGTAGAGGAATATTCTGGCCTGCTAGCATATGCGCCGGATTGGGGCGACATGGCCCGGCGTGCTGCCACATATGTTGACAAGATCCTGAAGGGCGCCAAGCCTGCCGACCTACCAGTTGAGCAGCCGAGAAAGTTTACGCTGCTCGTCAATCTGAAAACAGCCAAGCAGATCGGTGTCACAATTCCACAGACCGTTCTGTTTCGGGCGGACAAGGTCATTAAATAGCAGGGAGCGTGGAGCAAGGAGCAGAGAGCAAGAAAACAGAGGGACAAACTCCATGAGAAACAAGAGTATCGCTCTTACGCTTAGCTCTATGCTATATGCGCTTGGCTCAGCGGGCGCCATGCTCTTTGCGTTTTGCTCAGTCGCCGAGGCGCAGCAGCCGGTTAGAATCTACCGAATAGGATTCGTGTCCGCGACTTCGCCCGGTCCCCCAATCGATGCATTGCGGCAGGGGCTCAGAAAACTAGGGTACGTCGAGGGGAAGAATATCATAGTCGAGGCGCGATTTGCGGAAGGACGCTCCGAACGCCTTCCCGAGCTTGTCGCTGAGGTGCTCGGTCTGAAGATCGATCTGCTTGTGGTTAGCTCGACCCCTACCGTACTCGCCGCGAAGAGGGCGACCACAACCGTCCCCGTCGTGTTCATAGGACCTGAACGATCCGGTCGGTACGGGCATTGTGGCGAGCCTCGCCCGCCCGGGAGGCAACTTCACCGGCGTCACCATGGGAGTTGGGGTGGGCTTGGGCGGAAAGTGGCTGGAACTCCTCAAGGAAGCTGTCCCCGACGCTTCGCATGTCGCGGTACTCTCGAACTCGGCGAATCCGGCCAATGCGCCGTTCGTGCCGGAGATTCAGGCGGCGGCCCGGGCATTGAAGGTGAAGATCGACGTGTACGACGCGGGGAATGCGGCGAGCCTGGATCGGGCGTTTGCCGCGATCGGCGCCAGTGGCGCTCAAGGGATCATTGTGACGCCCGACCCGTTCTTTTCCCCCAATCGCGCCAAGCTCGTTCAATTCGCCGCGAGCAAGCGCCTGCCCGCGGTGTACTACATCAAGCTGTTCGTCGATGCCGGGGGCCTGATGTCGTACGCGGCGAGTCTAGAGGAATATTATCGAAGCGCCGCCACCTACGTGGACAAGATTCTTAAGGGTACTAAGCCAGCGGATCTGCCCGTCCAGCAGCCGATGAAGTTCGAGTTAGTGATCAATCTTAAGACGGCCAAGCAGATCGGCCTGACAATTCCGCAGTCGGTGCTGTACCGGGCCGATAAGGTAATCCGATGATTGCGATTGCGGATTTCGAATTTCGGATTGAGGGGACAACGATGAAACGGTTTTGGATCGATTCTTTCGACGTCAATCTAAAATCCGCATTCCGCAATTTCAAATCCGCAATCTTGGTGGGCGCTTTGCTCTTGGCGCTTACCTTTTCGGCTCAGGCGCAGCAGCCTGCCAAGATACGATCGCCGGAGGATCGCGATAGCTGCAGATCTGCCGTTTACCAACGCACGATGCTCTGTCGCTGTCGCCCAATTTCCCAAAAGTTTATGCTCTTGGTTGAGACTTTCATGACTTTCCCATTCCGCTTGGCTCTGGTGTTGAAATGAGGATGACGCAGCAACTTAGAAATATAAAGGGACGTTTCCAAAACAGGCACGGTTAATGCGACGAGGCAGTAATTAGCATGTCGCAACCGCGCGCGGAAGAACCCTAAATCGCGCGTGAAGAACGTTATCTGTTTACTCGCATGCAAAAAGCGAAGAATCTCTTGCTGATCATCCCACTCGGGCCGGCCCACTTCAAACCCGATTTGCCGAAAATGAATCCGGTGGCGACGAAGCTGTTCCGCTTGATCGTTGGGGATGTTGTGGTCCAGTATGATCACGCGGCGGTTTTAGTTCTCGCCAGGATTTCTCTGACAATGCCCCGGCGGGTAAGCGCTAACGCCTCCCGCACCCCTTTCGCCGTAATAATGCCGCGATATTGGCGAGCGATTGCCTCAGGGGTATATCCCGCTTTGGTCAATTCAAGCGCATCGGAGACCAGAATCCGCGTGCCTTTAAAAATCAAGCGACCACTGCAAACACGGGTATCAGCGGCCAGATGCTTACCAATCTCTATACGCGCCATAGTTCTTCTGCCTCCTGGGCGAAGTGTATATCAACGACAGAGTCCGATCAAAAGCTCTCCTTGTCGTACTAATAGAATAGGTTGGATCCGAGAGGCGCAGGTGTGAGCGGACAAGGTCGTCAAATGATTTTAGATTGCCGATGGTTCGACATCGCTCACCACAGGTTTTCGATTGGGGGAGAAGAGAATGAATAGGAGATATTGGGTGCGATGGCTGGATTCTTTTTCCGACAATCGGAAATCTAAAACCTGTCCTGAGCTGAGTCGAAGGATCCAAAACATGTGGTGAGCCATGTCGAACCATCGAAAATCAAAAATAGTTAGGCGATTCCGCCGAACGTGCTGGCAAGAGCGGATAGGGTGATTCGGTAAGTGACGAGAGTCGAGTGTCAAGTGTCGAGTGGAGGAAAAGGCATGAAGAGAAGTGTCATAAGTCCTACGCTTAGCGCTTTGCCCTTTGCGCTTAGCTTAGTGGGCGTTCTGCTCTTTGCGCTTTGCTTGCCCGCTCAAGCGCAGCAGGCGCGAAAGATGCCGCTTATCGGCTACCTGGACTACGGCGCTGCCATCGACAAGGATGAAGCCTTCTTCCAAGCCCTGCGCGATCTCGGCTGGATCGAGGGCCGGAACATCGCCGTAGAGTACCGGTGGGCCGAAGGGGGCTTAGACCGGCTCCCCGTCCTGGCAAAGGAACTGGTCGGCCTGAAGGTTGACCTCATCGTGACGAGGGCCGGAACCGCGATCCTGGCGGCCAAAAGCGCCACGACCACGATCCCCATTGTCATGGCAAGGGCCGCGGATGCGGTGGAGAATGGATACGTTGCCAGCCTGGCGCGCCCGGGTGGAAACGTTACGGGGATGTCCGAGGACCACGCGGATCTACATACGAAGCTGTTGGAGCTCCTGCACGAAACCCTGCCGCAGGCAAAACGGGTCGCCGTTCTCTGGAACCCGGCTTCTCCAACCTATACGCGCTCTTTCAAAGCGGCCCAGGCCGTCGCCCCGGCGTTCGGGCTTACGATTCAATCCCTGGAAATCAATCACTATCTAGAAGCCGAGTTGCGTTCCGAAAAGGTCCAGGGCGTGTTGGACGCGGCGGCTAAGGAACGAGCCGGCGCGCTGGTGGTGATGCCCGCGATGTACACTATTTTAGGACCACGAATTGCCGCGTTCGCAACCAAAAACCGGATGCCTGTGTTTTCCGTTCAGGGCCCCGCGGTGGAGAAGCATTTCGGCCTGCTCGCGTATACCTACAGTACCAACGACATGTCCCGCCGCGCGGCGACGTACGTGGACAAAATTCTTAAAGGCGCGAAGCCGGCTGACTTACCTGTGGAGCGGCCGAGAAAGTTCGACCTTCTGATCAATCTTAAGACGGCAAAACAACTCGGCCTGACGGTGCCGCAGTCTGTGCTGTACCGGGCGGACAAAGTAATTCGGTGAGGCGTGAAGGGCGAAGGGTCAGGCGACCGATGGTGGAATCGACATCCTGCCCGTTTGCTTAGGACGATTTTTGGATTGAGGAGTTAAGATGATAGAGTTCTCACAGTCCGCGAAATTGCTCTTCGCTGAGACCAGCCTGCTTGAGAATTTTGCGGAAGGTTCCCGTGGGCAGCGTGCCGGGATGCATCGCCACGTAGGTCTGCCTGCCTTCCGGATGGCGCAAAACCTTATGGCTACCAGTCTGTCTCACTTCTACGAATCCGGCACGAATCAATTTCGCGAGGACTTCACGGGCGGAGTACGGCATCGGGAATCTCGACCTGGGCCACCAATGACTTCGTTTCGACGGGAACGCTTTCGCCCCGCGACCGCTTCTCTTCGACCCAGGCCCCAATCAATTCCTGAGCGGCAGCGATGGCCCCTTCGATTCCCTGACCGTGAGTGGTTAGATCGAGCGTCGGTATGTGTGCGTAATAGTAGCCCTGAAATTCAGGTTCGTTGATCGGTTCAAGAAGCACGGAGTAGCGCATGACGATACCTCCAAGGAAGAATTCTATACCAGCCACGCCGGTCCGCACAAGGAGGTCATTTTTCACAGGCGCAGCGTTTGGCACTCTGGTCATTGTTATCCTCGAACTCTGTGGAAGCGTGGCCCAGGCGCAGCAGCCTGGGAAGATTTACCGGATAGGTTATCTTTCACCGCGCCTTGGCATCGAACCTGTCGCAGAAGGATTTCGACAGGGGCTGCGCGAGCTTGGCCACATAGACGGACAGAACATCGCGATTGAGTGGCGATTTGCCAGAGGTAAGACTGAACTTTTCCCTGAGCTTGCGGCGGAGCTGGTCCGTCTCAGATCGGACTGCATTGTTGCCGTGGGTGTCGCCGCAATCCGTGCGGTTAAACAATTGACCGATAGGATTCCTATAGTCATGGGGGCTATCGATGCCGATCCCGTTGAACAAGGCTTCGTAGCCAGCTTGGCGCGGCCCGGCGGTAATATCACAGGTTTCACCAGTATCGCTTATGATATAGCCGGCAAACGGCTGGAGCTTTTGAAAGAGACAGTTCCTAAAGCCTCGCGGGCCGCGATTCTCGTGGATCCGAGTCCGGCTGCGAAAGCCCACGTGAGAGAAACAGAGAGCGCGTCGCACAACCTAAGGATGCAGCTTCAATTGCTGGAGGTCCGGCAACCCGAAGAGTTGCACAACGCGTTCCAAGTAGCGCGCCAGCAGCGCGCGCAGGTTCTCACCGTCGTGGCGACGGGTTTGCTCAACAGTCACCGGCCGCGGATCGTCAATCTGGCTATCCATACACGGCTGCCTGCCATCTACTCACACGCGGACTTTGTGCGTGACGGTGGCCTTATGAGCTACGCGGATGACGCTCGCGACCGGTCCCGCCGCGCCGCCACTTACGTTGATAGGATTCTAAAGGGAACGAAGCCCGCTGATCTCCCGGTGGAGCAACCCATGAAGTTTGAGTTCGTTATCAATCTAAAAACGGCGAAGCAAATCGGCTTAACGATTCCCCCGAATGTGCTGGCGCGAGCGGACAGGGTGATTCGATAGGCGTGAGGCGGGAGGCGAACGCCGTGAAGAAAACAATGAAGAAAAACATTTTCGGCTTCGCGCTTAGTGCCATACTCTTTGCGCTTTGTGTTTCCGCTGAGGCGCAGCGGGCTAAAAAGGCGCCGCGCATCGGCGTATTGGATGCCGGCTCACCCCACGTAAGCGTGTTGTTGGGTCCGCTTCGCGAAGGGTTGCGTGAGCTTGGTTACATGGAGGGGAAAAACGTCGTCATCGAGTACCGATCCGCGGATGGAAAACTCGATCGCTTACCCGATCTCGCTGCGGACCTGGTCAGGAGCAAAGTTGAGGTCATCGTGCCGCAAAGTCCGCCGGCGGTCCGGGCGGCTCACAAGGCAACCAAAAGTATTCCGGTCGTTATGGCGGGGGGCGGGGATCCGGTTGAGCAGGGGTTCGTTCAAAGTTTGGCGCGGCCCGGCGGTAATTTGACCGGACTGTCCAGCATGACCGTGGAGCTGGCTGGAAAAAGACTCGAAGTTTTTAAGGACGCCTTGCCGCGGCTTTCGCGCCTTGCTGTTCTCGGCAGTTCGGTCGCTAGTCCGGTGATTGCGCGGCAACTGAAAGAAATCGAATTAGTGGCTCCGACATTGGGCATTCGGATTCGCTTCGTCGAAGCGCCGCGTCCCGACGATCTCGACAATGCCTTTTCAGCGATTGCCAAAGACCAGCCTCACGGTCTTTTCATCATGAGAAGCCCGTTCTTGGGGACCCATCTGAAAAGGGTCACGGATTTCACGGAGAGGGCCCGGCTCCCGACAATGTACGACGACAGGGGCTACGTAGAGCGCGGCGGTTTGATGTCCTACGGCACCAGCGTCGCCGACCTGTCTCGGCGCGCAGCCACCTACGTCGACAAGATTCTGAAAGGCGCAAAACCAGCCGACCTCCCAGTCGAGCAGCCGATGAAGTTTGAGCTGGTGATAAATCTGAAAACCGCGAAACAGATCCGGTTAACAATACCTCCTAATGTTTTGGCTAGAGCCGACAAAGTAATCCGATGAACCTGAAATCTAAAACCTGTCCTGAGCCCTTCGACTCCGCTCAGGATAAACTCCGTCGAAGGATCCAGAATCTAAAATGGCTGGGGATTGCGGTCGCTGTCGCATTCGCGCTGGGCGGGGCGGTGGCGGAGGCGCAACCGGAAACCAAGATCTTCCGAATCGGCTACCTCGATGCAACTCCTTCTGGCAGCGCACCGTTGATCGAGGCCTTCCGGCAAAGCATGGCCAAGCTTGGCTGGATTGAGGGGAAAAATATCACCATTGAGTATCGATTTTTAGACGGGAAGAGGGATCCGGAGCTTGCGGAGGAATTGGTTCGTGCCAAGGTAGACGTCATCGTCGCAGCAGGGGGCGCAAGTCCGACCCGGGCAGCCAAGGGAGCCACCGAGACAATCCCGATCGTCATGACAACCTCTAGTGATCCTATTGCTCAAGGGTTCGTGGCGAGCCTAGCAAGGCCTGGCGGAAACATCACAGGGTTAAGCACCTTTGCCCCGGAAGTAGGCGGGAAGCGGCTAGAGCTGCTCAAGCAGATAGTTGCCAAGCTTTCCCGCGTGGCTGTCGTTGGGATTTCGCGGAGGCAAGCATTCGACCCGGAGATGAAAGAGATGGAGGTCGCGGCACGGGCGTTGGGTCTGCAGCTTCAACCCGTCGACCTGCGTGGGCCTAACGATTTGGAGAAGGCCTTCTCGGCAATCGCTAGGGGGCGCGCTGGCGCTCTTATTGGGCTGCAGACCAGGAACATTATCAATCTTCGAAAACGGATTGGAGAACTTGCGGTAAAAGGCCGTCTTCCAACGGTATCCTTTGAAAGACGGTTTGCGGAGGATGGCTGGCTTATGTCTTACGGACCGGATTTTGCCGACTTATATCGGCGCGCGGCAACCTACGTGGACAAAATCCTCAAAGGACGAAAGCCCGCCGATCTTCCCGTCGAGCGGCCGACGAAGTTTGAGTTCATCGTCAATCTCAAGACGGCGAAACACATCGGATTAACGATTCCTCCAAATGTCTTGGCTAGAGCAGACAAGGTGATCCGATGACCGAATAATCTAAAATCCAAAATCGAAAATCTAAAATAGTTAGGCGATTCCGCCGGAGGTGCTAGCGCGAGCAGATAGGGTGATCAGATGACCGCCGGAGCGCTGCTCGAAGTCAACGATTCGTAAAATCCAGGAGACCGCAGATGAAATCAACAACGATCGGCTTTGCCAGGAAAATCCTGCTCTACTCGGTCAGTTTTCAGTGCACTTGCTTGCTTGTTTTTGGTGCGGTTGCTGAATCACAGCCAGCCAAACTTTATCGCGTGGGCGTTTTGGTAGTTGGCGGTGCGGATATTCCGCAGATCAACGGTCTGCGCGATGGACTGAAAGCTTATGGCTACATCCAGGGAAGAAATCTCGACTTGGAGATCGCGGCTAGGGAAACCTACGATGAATATCGTCCTCTGGTTAAAAGCTACAAAGAAAAGAATGTGGACGTGCTAGTCACCATTGGTGGGACTGCGACTCGCGTGGTCAAAGACATCGCTCCGGAGATTCCCACGGTCTTCTCTTTCGGTTCGGATCCAGTGCAGGCCGGATTCATCAAATCCATCGCGCGTCCCGAATCAAATCTTACCGGCGTAACCACGCGCACGGGTCCCGAGTTCCAAGGCAAACGCCTGGAAATCTTCAAGGAAGCCGTGCCAACCCTTAGGCGAGTCGCTGTGCTTTACAACGCCAGGGGTGAAAATCCCGGTCACGAAATGAACCTAAAACTCCTGCGCGAAAGCGCTCCCAAGCTGGACATCAAGTTGATATCACAGCCCGTCAAGACTCTTTCCGGTCTGGACGCCTCACTTCAAACTCTTTCTAAAGACACTATGGACGGCGTCTTCGTTATTGGGGCAAGCTTATTCAGAACCCGCTTCAATAAAATCGTACCCGCCGCGACACAGAAAAAACTCCCTGTCATGGGCAACGAAGCTTTCCATGTTACCGACGACGGAGCTTTGCTGTCTTACGATTCCGACAGATTTCGCATCGGCCAACGGTTGGCATGGTACGTTGATCGAATTCTAAAGGGAACAAAGCCGCGGGACTTACCCGTTGAAGCCCCGACTCATTTTGATCTCATGATCAATCTCAAAACCGCGAAGCAGATCGGCCTGACGATTCCGCAGTGGGTGCTGATGAGAGCGGACAGAGTGATCAAATGAAGTGTCGAGTGGCGAGTGGAGGGAGACAAAGGAAAAGACATGAAGAGGAGAGTCATAAGTCCTACGCTTAGCTCTATGCTCTATGCGCTTTGCTCAGTGAGCCCTTTGCCCTTTGCGCTTAGCGTAGCGGGCGCGCTGCTCTTTGCGCATAACCTTCCCGCCCAAGCGCAGCAGGCGAAGAAAGTTTACCGCATAGGAGTTTTACAACGATCTACGCTCCCTGCGTCTTTCTTAGAAGCCTTCAGGCGCGGCCTGCGGGAGCTTGGTTACGTGGAAGGGCAAAACATCGTAATTGAGAACCGAG
>JBOHVN010000287.1:0-12189 GCA_050735675.1 Binatia bacterium
AGAAGACCCAGCAGGGTCAGCAGGATGCCCGCCTGCCGCCAGTCCAGACGGACGCCCGAGGCGAAAGCGGGCGCGGCCTCACTCTTGGCCATGGCGCGATCGCGAGCTCAAGTTCTCCTTAGCGAGCGAGCGCCGCTGCTTTGTTCGCCAGCTCCGTCGCCTTGGCATAGTTGGCGCGAGCCGCGTTTTCCCATTCGGTCTCCAGTTGAGCTTTCAGACCGGACTTCGACTTGAACGCCCCGGCGACTTCCTTGTCGCTTGCCTTCTTGTCGTCGATCGGGACCTGAGAAGCGGCTTTCCTGGCATCCGCAAGCAGGCTTCGAGCCTGCGCGACGCCGGCGCTTTTCGACTTGGCGACGGACTCCTCCGCGCGGAAGATCGCTCCCCAGGCGCCCCTCAGCTCTTTGTGGCGGAAGGTGATGATGTGATCGTAGAGAGAGTTCACCACGTCGCGGCGTCCGGATGAGAGCCTGTTGTTGAAGTCGACGCCGCCGAGTTTCTGCTTGAACGGATTGGGATAGTCCTTCGGTCCTTTGGCGTAGAGGTCGGGAAGGACCGGAAGCCTGCCGATCTCAGGAGAAAAGAGGACCATCTGTCCGGGTTCGCTCAGGAGGTAGTTCACAAACGCTTTCGCGTTGTCCATGTTCGGCGCGCTTTTAACGATGCCCACGCTCGCCGGAACGACCGAGGTAAGAGACGGATAAACGAAGTCCACCGGCTGGCCGCTGGCGATCGCCGACAGGCCGAAAAAGTCGATCACGACGCCGATGCCGTACTGGCCGCTGATGACCGCCTCCGGGACTCCAAAGCTGCGCTCGGTAATCGCGCCCATGTTGCCGCCCGAGTTGAGCAGCAATGCCCAACCCTTGTCCCAGCCGTAAGCCTGAAGAATCACCTCGACGGTGAGATGGGTCGTGCCGCTGCGAGAGGGCGCGCTGATGACGAGATGGCCGTGGTATCTCGGATCGGCGAGATCGGTCCATTCTTTTGGCGCCGGCAGCTTATGGGCTTGAAGGTAGCCTTTGTTCCACATCAGCCCGTAGCCGCTGACGGCAAAGCCGAAATAATGGCCGTCGGGGTCATGGACCGGAAACGTGCCGATCTTCCCCGGAATTTTCGAGATGATTTCTTTGGGCGGGGCGTATTTCTCCAGCAGGCCGTCGTTTTTCAAAGTCTGGAACGCATCCGGAGCGCTGACCCAAAAGATATCGGCCTCGGGCCTGGCTTTGGTCTCGCGCAAGTAAGTGACGCCGGCGTTGGTCTGCTTGTTGTTGATGACGACCTTGATGCCCGGGTTTTTGGCTTCGAATGTTTTCTTGTAGGTCTCGAAGAGCTCTTTGGGAAACGACGTGACGATCACCACCTCTTTGCCGAGCGCCGGCGCCGAAAGACCGGCGAGCAGCAAAAAAAACAACGCGAACCGTGTCCATTTCATATGTGTTCTCCTGCTTGGTTCAAGTCGAGCCGGGCCAGAGACTATCCCCGGGGATAGAAACCTGTCAAGGAGCCGTATTGCGCCGTTTCAGAGCCGCTGAAACCCGCTGCTATCGGCTCAAGCACTCCGTGAACTCCGCAACGTTCTCGCCTCGCTCTCCCGCCTTTGCTATAATCGAACCGTAAAAGCGCAGCACCGTGGATGTTCCACGTGAGCGAGAGTCGGCTATGAAAACAAAAGCAGAAATCTTGAGCATCTTACAAAAGAAAAAACCGGAACTGATGCGCCGCTACGGTTTAAAAAGACTCGCCCTTTTCGGTTTCTATGCACGCGAGGATCAGCGCGAAGACAGCGATGTAGATATATTGGTTGACATCGAACCCTCGATAGGCCTCGGCTTCGTTGAGCTCGCGGACCGCATCGACGATGCCCTTGGCATTCGCACCGAGGTTGTCTCGCGCCGGGCAATCAAGCCGCGTTATTGGGAGATCATCAAAGAGGAACTGGTCGATGTCCCGTAGGGCAACACGCTTCTCGTCGAGGATATTTGGGAAGCGATTGAGAAAATCAAACGTTACGTATCCGGGCTGAACCACGACACTTTCACAAAAGACGATAAGACCATCGACTCCGTTGTGCGCAATTTGGAAATCATCGGCGAAGCCGCCAACCGCCTGCCGGAGAATTTCAGGACCCAGCATTCCGATATTGAATGGCGCAAAATTATCGGCCTGAGGAATCGCGTCGTTCACGATTACTTCAACATCGATGTAGAAATTGTGTGGGAGATCATCCAGACGGATTTGCCGATATTCAAATCAAGGCTTTCACTAATCCGCACGTGACCGATAGAGCTGCTTATTTCCACGTTTCCGGAATTGCGGAAACGTAGAAGTTCACCGGGTGATATGAAAAGCGCGGTACTTGAACTCAAAATTGGTGGTTCGTACTGTGGCCGGGGTAGTTTAGCGCAGCCGTCGATTCGAGAAGATTGTTGAGATGCCAGGGTCCGCTCCGCGGACTCTCGTCTTGCCTTGCGACAAATGTGTGATTGCAAGACCTGGCCCCAGCAAAAACTCTGGCCCCAGCAAAAACTTCTAACTAACAGCAAAGTTTTCGGCATTCGGAAAGCGCGAAAGCGTCTACCGAGCCACTACCTAACTGAAGGAAGAAATTACGCGCCCTCACCCTTTCCCTCTCTCCCCGTTGATTCAGCGGACGAAATATCCTGCACTGGCGACAGATTGAAAGATCATGCCAAAACCGAAGAGTGTGATGAGGGTTGAAGACGCCAAGGGCAGCCAGCGCGTGAAAACCCGGCCCTCGGTCTGGAAGCGTGACATAAACTCACGCGCGTAGACCATCAAGAGACCGACGGCAATCAACACCGCTGCAAGGCCAATGCTGAACGCAACGATCAGAAGTAGTCCAAAGCCGATTCGTTGCATCGACACCGCGCTCAGGAGCACGACCAGCGCCGCCGGACACGGAACGATTCCGCCGCTAATACCGAGTGTCAGGAGTTCCCGGAGAGACACTCGTTGGTTGAGACGGTGATGGTGATGAGTGTGACCGTGATGAGAGTGGTCATGGTGACCGCGGTGATGATGGTGGTCCGAGCTGTGAGCATGGTGCGCATGATGGTGGTGATGATGACTCGAGACCCCTTCTTTATCTAGGTAACGCCGCACCAAGAGAACCGCGCCAAGGCTAGCGATCATCACACCCGAGATTACGCCCAGCCAGGGATAAAGCTGCTCCGGCACAATGTACCGTGAAGCATACAAAGTCACTGCGCCGAGCAGATATACTCCGGCCGTGTGCGCCGCGGTGACGATCAGTCCGAGCAAAAACGCATGCTTCACAGTCCCCCGGGAGCCGACAAGATACGCGGCAACTAAGGTTTTCCCATGACCAGGCTCGAGAGCGTGAAACGCGCCAAGGCCCACAGCTACGGCGAGAGCAATTAGAATAATCCCCAGCCCTAGCTGCTTCGTAGCGATCAAGTCGGTGAAGGAATTGCGCGGCGTCGCCTGTCGATTGGTTTGTAACCGGACTGGGCTATCTTCGTTCGCTCCGGTTGAATCAGCATCGATAACAACGGATTCGATTATTGCAGTATGAGCTGGTTGTTTTGCCGGCTCTATCTTGCTGGCACTCTTCGAAACCTCTGCACGCGTTATCTGATTGCTTACCGGCCTCGCTTTCTCTCCGGCGCCGGCATCAATCCAAGAGATCGCCGTTGACGCGACGGACGCAGGCACGACCGCAGCGCTGAATGCCACTTTGGCTTCCAACTGTTGAGGCGGGCTATTCAATAGATCGGTCGGATAGTCATTTAACTGGGAGCTGCGATCGACTTCGGGAACCGAACTGTTCAATATTCTAGTGCCCGGCTCGGCCACTGCGATTATCTCTTTCCAACCTGCCCGGCCGGGGAAATTGCCGTCACGATAGCTAAGTAGATGTTCCCCGCCCTTTGAATCGCCGATCAGCTTCGCTTTGTACAGGACACCGATCTTCATCGTTGGCAGACCCCCGGCACCGGGCGGAAAGATAATTTCCTTGGATTCCGTCCGAAGCGGGAT
Source organism: Binatia bacterium (assembly GCA_050735675.1). Classification (GTDB taxonomy): domain Bacteria; phylum Desulfobacterota; class Binatia; order UBA9968; family UBA9968; genus DP-20. The sequence continues at coordinate 4,024 of JBOHVN010000287.1, forward strand.
AGGTTTACCGTTGACTTCAAGTTTCAAACCGTCGCGCAGAAGCTCGCTCTTGCGCGTGAGATAATCTTCGAGGCTGGGATTCTCCGCTTTTGGTGCAATCCCGCTTTCTTGGATCTCCTGAAAAGTCGGGATCTCTGCCATGTCGATGATGTAACGGAGGTCGATTTCATTTCCAATAATGCGAATCGCCGAATATTGACTGATGCTAAAATTGCCCAGTGGGTGAGCCGGGACGGCTTCAGGAAAAATAATAGTCCAGGCAGCGAGAAGAACGGAGGCGATCAATCGAGTGTACACAGCTCTACCCTCCATGGCCTTGGCGCTCGACACCCACCTGCGTGACAGACTCGTCCAATTGCTTCAACGTCAACGCGGCGGTCTCGGCGTGGAAAACATGAAACTGAGGATTAGCCGAGATCGCCCGAGAGAGAAATTCTTTAGCCTTCTCGTGTTCGCTGAGTCGGTGGTAGATCATACCGGCGTGGAAGAAGAGCTTCGCGTCTTTGGTGCCTAACTTCAATGCTTCATCGATGGCGTCCCGAGCTTCCTCAGCTTTGCCATTCTTGTACAGGCTCCATGCGAAAAGATCGTAGGCATAGATATCTTTCCGGTAGTCCAACTCACGGCGAGCGAGTTCGAGACTCTCGTTCAACTTGATGTCGTGATCAGCGTAAAAGTAGGCAAGCTCGCGGTTGTAAAGAACTTGGTTGATCGCATTTAGTCGCCCGATGTACTCCACTAGTTCGTACTGCTGCCGTGCCAGCGTCGGTTTCCCGATCTTGCCGTAGAGATCACCCAGAGAAGCCACGTAATCCGGCATGGGTAAGACCGCGATGGCTTTCTGATAATGATCGATGGCCTCGTCATATCGCTTCTGCGCGCCGCGCACCTGCGCCATACCCGCCTGAGCGCGATAGTAATTCGGATAGCTCTGCAGCGATTGACGATAGTAAGCTTCGGCTTTCGCCAAATCGCCCAGAGTGAAATGATCAGTGCCAAGCTGCCATTGCGCCCAGGCAATGCTTTCCGCCGGTTGCTTCGTAGCTTGGCCCGCCACGATGGCCTTTTCGAGTTCAGCGATGGAGCCTGTGGAATCTCCATGAATGCTCTTTAATCCCGCCAAGCGGCTGCGCGAATAAAGGCTATCTTCCAGTTGCATCATCTTATCGTAAGCGTCACGGGCTTCCTCGTACTTGCCGACTTCAAGAAGAGCATCGCCCAAGATTCCGTAGGAGTCACCATCGTTGCCATCCATCTCAATTGCCTTACGCACATATACTGCCGCCGGTTCAAACTCGTGACGTGAGTAAAAAACGTATGCAAGGTGGCGCATGGCGCCCGCGTTCTGCGGCGCGATCTCCAGAGATTTTTTGAGCGCCGCTTCTGCTCGATTGAAATAGTTCGGGTCGCCGGTTTCTCGCGCCTTGCGAATCAGCGCGTCACCCAATCCATAAAATGCCCTCCCATTGCGAGGATTACGTTTGATCAGTTGTTGGTAATAGGCGACTTGGGAGTCCGTCCGGGTGGGCTGAGCGAGAGCGTGATCGATACCCAAAAGAAATAAAAGAGCCGCAACCACTGTCGTCGATAGGTATTGGTAAGTTTTCATGATCTCCACTCCTCCTCAAAAAGATTCACCGGAGGAAATTCTCGTCTCCCTCCGGTGCGTACATGACTTACTGTTCGACGCAGGGCACTCCGGTGGACTGCACACAGTCGATGTGCCGCCTGCCGCGACCGTCGAAGGGCGTTGGCAGATAGGGAAACTCCTTGGCGATGCCATTGGCGGTGACGTCGAGACGGTTTCCCGGAATCGCCCCGTAGCCGGGTCCATCGGATGTCCCTGCTCCGGGCGCGCCGCCGAGAAAGTTGACGCCGTCGCCTACGAGTGCGGCGATGTAGTTCGCTCCACCGACAACGCGAATGGCGAGATCGGTAACGTCGTCATTGGGCCGGCGGCCATTTGGAAAGCCGGCAGGATCCGGCGTGGGCACTCCCGCGGCGTCGTGAGCGAGGATGGTCAGCCGTTTTTGCTCCTCAGGGAGTGTTGGAGCGACTCGAAGATCGAGGCGCAGCAACTCAGCGCAAGGCTTGCCGCAGTTGTTGCCGTCAAGCGCTTGCCCCGGATACTTGAGAAACAAGCTCATAAGATCCGTGCGCGGGGTCGGGGTCACCGGCACATTGAAAATCAGCTCCAGCGCCAGCGCCACCGAAGGATTCTTGTAGAATTCCTGGAACTGAGCTTCGTCCTTCGGCTCCTCGGCGTTCCACAAATCTTTCGACGAGGTATTGATGATCAGTTCGTTTACTAACGGATTCGCCAGGCGAGAAACCTGCACCCAAGGTCCCTCGGTCTTAACCTTGCCGTTGTTTCCCAGGATCTTAATTTTTTGCCGGCTCGTCGAGGCGTACATGCCGATCAAAGGATTCTTCGTCGTCTCTACTGGCTTGTCGTCCTTCGTAATCCGCGCGATCGGTATTTCGATTGCGATACTGTTCACATTGGTTCCGCTGAAGCGGTTGATGCCGAACGGATCCTTCGAATCGTCGGCGTCCTCAACCGGCGTAAGCAGTGGCAAAAACCGGCGCAGATTAACCGTGTCGAAGACCGCGCCGAGATCGATATAAAAGGTTTCCGCGCGCTGTCCCGCGAATACCTTGATCCCCGTCTCCGGGTCGGTGTAAATGCCTTGCGATGCGAGATCTTCATAGTTCTTAACCGTCGCCGGGCCAACGTTGGACGGCACCGCCACGAGTTTTTGACGTTTGAACAGCTCTCTGCGGTAATTCCCGCGCACCTCCGTTACCGTGTATATTTGCCGTCGGGTAAGCCCTTCGGAACCCGGGCCATCAAGCCTGGTGATGCCCTGCAGCTCGGGCACGGGTATCTTGGGATTGCCCACATAGGCCAGAGGAAATTCGAGCTGCCCGAATACCGGCCGGTTTTCCGTTCTGAAGCGGAACTCGTAAATGATATCTTCAGCCTTACCGTTTCGGTTGTTATCGATATTGAAGTGATAGACCACTTCATCATCGAAGTTGAAATAGTTAGGTCCATCCGCCGGGTCTTGTCCCGGGATTACGTTCATGATGAACACGACTTTGCTCGGGTCTTGCCAACTCCGGAACATATAAGTGTCCGTGTTGTCCGCCGCCGGGTCGAGGGCGATCAAAGGCGCTTCTCGATGGCTAGCCGCCCGAGCGACGGGCGCGGTTGTTGTCAGTGTCATGAGCGCTATCACAATAACGGCTACGCCCGGGAAAATCGGGTGCTTCTTAAGAGCTTTCATCGTTTTTCTCCTTTCGACATCTGGGTTATTTTGTTTTCGCTAATTTTTCGTTGAAGGATTTTACCAAACGGATTCGTTTCAGTTACGCCGCCTGACGCAAGCGTTTGGTTTGGTGCTGTATCCCTCGGACACTCAATAGCCTCGCGAGCTCTTCTCGCTTCCAGCGAAGTAGTCCCTGGCGTAGGTAGTCAGGTTCGATGCCGAGCACTTCGCAGCAGTTGCTGAAGGAAAAAATCCATTCAGCATCCGTATTCAGAATCCAGGCTTGAGCGTCGGCAAAGCGCTGAATGCCTTTCTTGTCACGGGCTTTCCAGCATCGTTGATAGTCGGCCAGGGCCTCTTCCAAAACCGCCACCATCAGCTCACGTTCTGGTGAAAGCAGACGGCTTCGGTATATTCGAGCGAAATCTTCCGAGGCGAGGATATCCGTTTCAAAAGACACAACCGGCTTGTCCTGGAAACCTAGTCCGAGTTCGGCGTTTTTTTCTTGCACTCGCTTTCTCTGGTGAGCTTTCATTTTCCTTTCTCCTAGCAAACGACCGGGGCTGGTCACCCAGCCCTGGTCGAGATGCATCACCGCGCAGTGGCTTTAGCGCTGCGCGTATTTTTCCGGAAATTGTTTCGCGATGGCTATCCCCAGCGGGTCAGCGATCATCGCCATATGGCTTGCCGCCGTCCGCAGGTTGCTATAAACCATCGGCCACTCCTTGGCAGCCTGAGCATCGATCACATCTTTCAAAGTTATGACGTGACCTTTCACTAACTCCGCCACGGCACTCTTCGGGAGGTTCGGGTTTGCGGAACTCAGGAAGGCACCGAAGTCTTCGCTGTACTTAACGAGGTCAGCCACGGCTTTGTCCTGCTTGGTCTTGTCCTTCGTCGCAATACCAACGGTATAATCGACGACAAAGCCGATGTGTTTGCGCCACAGAGGCAGAAAAGCCTTTTCAGCATCGGCGCCGTAGACCGAGCCGATCGCCTTGGAAATATCCACGGAGTTGGCGTCCAATGCTCCGGCGGCCGCTTTGAACTCTGCATCGCGACCACCCAGCGCCGAACCGGTAGCCATGGCGGCGATAATCGCATGTTCTCGCAGCGCCAGATTCAGCGTGTTGCGCAGATTCGCTGCCGGTGAATCCACCGCGCCATTGAATCTTTGAGGAAACTGTTTGGCGATGGCCGCGGCCAGCGGATCACCGATCATGTGCATGTGGCCATAGGCTGAACGAGTTGCTGCATATGCCTTTGGCCAGTCGCTGGCGGCCTGGGCATCAACGACGTCCTTCAACGTGAGGATGTGACCCTTGACAAGCTCTGTCACAGCGCCTTTCGGCAAATTCGGATTGGCGGAACTTAGAAAGGCCGCAAAGTCTTCGCTGTAGCTGACGAGATCGACGACCGCCTTCTCCTGCTTTGCTTTGTCTTTGGTGGCAACGCCGGTGGTGTAGTCGACAAAGAACACGATGTGCTTACGCCACAAAGGCAAAAACGCCTTCTCGGCATCGGTGCCATATACCGAGCCGATGGCTTTAGCGATGTCTACCGAATTGGCATCCAGTCCACCCACGGCTCCCTTGAACGGTACCTCCCGTCCACCGAGAGCATGACTCGTCGCCACCGCGGCGATGAGAACATGCTCGCCCAACAGTGAGTTCAGCCCGACGCGCAGATCCGCGGCTGACGTGGCCGATGCTTTGCTGCTCACTATTGTAGAGCCATGCGTCGAATGGCTTTGCATTGCGTTTTGAGAACCCGTCCAGCCGCAGCCCGTCACTGCGACGGCTGCCAGCACCGAACCGCCAATAAACCGTACAACTTTACTTTTCATTTTCTTTTCCTCCTTTAGTGGAAAACTGTTTTTTCACTTAATGTGGTGTCTCAACGTTCGATCAAGAAGTCGGCGTCCGCTTATCGTCTTTCCCGCGCAGGCGGGAATCCAGGTTTTATCTCGAATCTCCTGGATTCCGGCTCTCGCAGACTCGGCCGGAATGACGCCCAATCTATGTGCTAAACTTCTGAGACAGGTCACTAGTGCACTTCGATCTCGCCGCGCATATGCTCGTGGCGATCACAGTAATAAGAGTAGATTCCCGGCTGAGAGAAGGTGAAGCTAAAGCTCTTGCCTTTGCCATCCAAGGCCGCGTCGAACCTGCCCCCTTCCTTCTCCGGCTCCCAGGCGGTGACCGTGTGAAAGATCTCGTCCTCGTTCATCCACGTGACCGTCGTCCCCGCCTTCACCTGGATCCGCGCCGGCTGATACTGGAAGAGCTTGACCGTGACGCTGGACCCTGCTTGGGCTTGCGAGCCAACACTTTCACCGCGCGCCGTCCTGGCAGCCTTCGCATCAGAAACATCGTCACGCTCGTCGTGTGCGAGCAGAATTGAGCTGCCGGTTAGGATCACCGCCATAAAGATTCCAAAACTCGCCCAATATCGTTTCATGCCGCCTAGTCCCTTTTCGTCGTGGGTCGAATTGAACATGACCTTTGTTGTGAGATACGGTGGGCATGGTGATCTCGGATTGCGAGAGCGAAGAAAAAAACCGGGACCTGGCAAAAAAAGTTTTGGCGGGGAAATCCAAAACCATTCCCCCACCCGTAGAGTGTATAGGTTCGGTTTGCGCCGAGTTGGACTGTGGGCTAGAATGCCCGTGCTTAAATGGGTAAGGCAGCGTGGAACATCAAAATTGGTTAGAACGGGCAGAGTTTTTCGCCCTAGGCACCCTTGACGGTGAAGAACTGACGCAGTTCGACGCCCATCTTTCCTCAGGCTGTAGCCTTTGTCGGGCAAAGATCAGGGAAACCGAGGAGATGCTTGCCCAACTTCCCGCTTCTCTCGAACCACTCACAGCCCCGGACGGCGCAAAGACGCGCGTTTTTGAGCAGATTGATAAGGACAAACCCGGCTACCATTTCGTTCATGCGGCAGAGGGAGAGTGGCGGGAAATGGAACCCGGCGTCTTCGCCAAGCTCCTGTCTATGGATGCCGGTCGGCAACGCGTAACTGCCCTGGTGCGCATGCAGAAAGGCTCTCGCTATACCAATCACCGCCACGCTCAGACCGAAGAAATCCTCGTTTTAGAAGGAAGTTGTTACTGTGGCGGCCGCCTGCTTCGGGTTGGCGATTACCATCGCGCCGAGGCCGGGAGCATTCATCTAGATACGCGAACTGAGGAAGGTTCTCTCATGTTGATCATAACCTCAGTGCAAAACGAGATGCTTACATAGGAAAAGTACCGGTGCCTGCCGATCCAACAATCGCCCTCCATCTTATCCAGCAAGTCGCGAAGCAAGATCGCGAAGCCTTTAGCCAGCTTTACGATCGATTCTCGACCCTCGTCTTTACCTTAGTCATGCGCATGCTGAGGGTTCGATCCGACGCCGAGGATCTACTCCAGGAGGTTTTTGTCCAAGTTTGGCGCCAAGCGGAAAACTACAGCGCGGAGCGCGGCAGCCCGGAAGCATGGATCATTAATATTGCGCGGAGCCGGGCCATCGACAAAATACGTTCTATTCGTAGAATGCAAAAGAGCTTTGTGCTCACCGACGATCCGGCACGGGCGGAATCGAGTGACAATGTCGAATCTTCGGTGACGGAGTCGGAAGCTCGAATAGCGATGAATAGTGCTTTGGCAAATCTTCCGGAGACACAGCGTAGGGTTTTGGAGCTGGCTTACTTTGGTGGTTTGACACAGACCGAAATCGCCGAACGCTTGGCAGAGCCTTTGGGTACAGTGAAAACCAGAATGCGCTCCGGCATTCAGCGTCTTCGGGAGATCGTCAGTTCTCGGGCAGCATGAGTTCTCATGGCACACGAAGAATGGCTTGAACCAGCAGAGATTTATGCTCTAGGTGCCCTCGACGGTGATGAGCTCAGCCAGTTCGAAGCTCACCTGGTAGGGTGCCGCGTCTGTGATCGCCACCTCCGCGGGACACGGGAGAGTCTCGCAGTTTTCGCGCGATCCCTCGCGCCCATCACTCCCCCGCAGCAGGTCAAGGTCAGATTGCTTCATCAGATTACGCCTGTGGTTGCACCACCGATTCGCGAAAGCGCGAGAGCGAGATGGTTCCCTTGGAGCATAAGCGCTGGCGCTTTCGCTGCCGCCGGCCTCCTGATTACTATGACGTGGAGTCTGTATACTACCCGGCAAGAACTTCAAAGGCTCCAGAAAGAGGTGGCCTCTATCCAAGCCGGGGCGATCCTGCATGAAACGAGCATTCAATTCCTCTCTGATCCCCACGCTCGATCCGCGCACCTGAAGGGATTAGCGCCAAGCCCGGACGCCATGGGTCATTTGCTTTGGAATCCCGAAACCGGCAAGGGTGTCCTTATCACATTGGGACTTCCGAAGAACACGCCGGATAAGGTTTATGAACTCTGGGCCATTGCAGGCGATGAGCCGGTGCCAGCGGGAACCTTCTCTGTTGAAGAAAAACCGCATACCTTGCTGAAGATCCCCTCACTTCCCCAAGGAAAGCCATTCGACAAGTTTGCCGTTACCCTTGAGCCCGCAGGCGGCGTTCCTAAACCCACCGGACCGATGCATCTCCTCGGGAGCCTCTGACTTTTTCAAACCAAGCTCTCGCTCCTTTGGGCCGGAATGAAATTCCAAGGTCACCGGCACGGCATTTTTTCTAAAGCAAGTCGCGGACCAGGCTCCCTAATCTAGATTCTCAAAACAAATTCTTAGACAAAAAATTAATTGTTGAGCATCTAAATCCAAGTACCTTTCGCGCTCGTAATAAGTATAGGATTGGTTTGCATAGTGAAGCGGCGTTGAGCTAGAATTTCGCCGCTTGTTCAGGTGGCCGACCTTGGCTAACGAAGAATCGCTAGAGTCGGCAGCATTCATCTCGGTAAGTGAACTGAGGAAGGT
>JBOHVN010000288.1:0-11202 GCA_050735675.1 Binatia bacterium
GAACGACTTCCGTAGCGACTTTGCCGGGCCACAGGCCTGAAGCATCGACGTCGGCGATAGTGTCTTCCGCAATCCGCTTCTGCTCGTCACTGGTGTAGAAGATCGCAGACCGGTAGCTGGTCCCGACATCGTTGCCCTGGCGATTGCGCGTGGCCGGGTCGTGAATCTGGAAGAAGAATTCGAGGATCTGCCGATAGCTGACCCGGGCAGGATCAAAGATGATCTCGACTGCTTCCGCGTGTCCCGGATGATTGCGATACGTCGCATGGGAGTTGGTGCCGCCGGTATATCCGACCCGTGTCGACAGAACTCCGTCGTAGCGCCGAATAAGATCCTGCACGCCCCAAAAGCAACCGCCGGCAAGAACAGCGCGTTCCTCAGTCATTGGACATCCTCCACTTGGTTCAAGTAAGCCCCATAACCCTCGGCTTCCATATCGTCCCGATGGATGAAGCGCAGGGAGGCTGAGTTGATGCAATAACGCAATCCGCCGCGGTCCCTCGGACCGTCGGGAAACACATGCCCGAGATGGCTGTCCGCGTGCGCCGAGCGTACCTCGGTGCGAATCATGCCTTGCGTTATGTCCCGCAGTTCGTTGACGTTGGCGGGTTCGATGGGCTTGGTGAAGCTAGGCCAACCGCATCCGGATTCAAACTTGTCTGAGGACGCGAACAGCGGCTCACCCGACACAATATCTACGTAGACGCCCGGTTCCTTGTTATCCAGATATTCGCCGGTTCCCGGGGCCTCGGTGCCGTTTTGCTGAGTTACGCGATACTGCTCCGGCGAAAGTCTTGAGATGGCGTCGGAGTCCTTGCTTGATTTTTTCATTTGTCTCTCCTCGTATCGAACGTCTATGGAAGGTACGTCGGTAACACGATCTATCTCTGAACAGGTGGGTCCACGAACGTCGCGATCGGCTGGCCTGTCTCGACGATATAAGTCGACAGCATCCGCCCGGTTTCCGGACCGAGGTCTCGCGCATTATGCGGAGTCCGCGGGGGGATCAGGAATCCATCCCCTGGGCGCAGTACTACGGTAGCGCGTCCCTGTACCCTCATCTCGACCTGGCCTACAACGATGTAGCCGACCTCTTCTCCTGGATGAATGTGCCATCCGGATTCGACTCCGGCCGGAATCAAAGTCTCCACCTGCACCATCTCGCGACCTGGAACCGATAACCTCGAGCGTTGAACCTCGCGCCGAGCAAGCTTGCCCGCCAAGTCGTCCCCTTTCCCCTTACGGGCCTGTCCGGATACGGGGACTATGTAAGCGACCACACCGGCCAACGCGATCACTGCAACCAGCACAAAAAGAATCCGTCTCATACGGTGTCTCCTTCAAATATGCGCAATTGAACCCATGCATAATCCGGCAATCGTGGATCAGCCGCACCGGAATCAAGATCCCGTAGGCGCCGATCAATCTCCCTCTCCCAGGCTGCCTCGGCATCTGATCCATCACTTGATCGAGGCTGTCGAGAAGAGCGCCTGCGAGTGCAGCTCGTCCTTCCGGGGGAAGTTTGAGTGCTTCCTTGAGCAGATTGCTTGGGTCCTGCTTCATGCCCGCACATATACCCTGAGCATCGCCACATTCAATCTACCCGGGAGTCACGATTATAGAAAACAGCGGTCAACTCTTGCATCTTGATGTGTAAAGGGCGGCTGCTCGCGTCGGAACAACCGCCCCTCCGTGTCGTCTATGTGACGATCACATCGATGATCGCCGGCTTGCCGCTTCGGGTGGCTTCGAGGCCGCGCTTCAGCGCATCCTGGAGCTGCTCCGGATCGGTCACCTGCTCGCCGTAGCCGTCAACGGATTCGGCGACCTTCACGAAGCTGGGCGCATTGATGTGGGTGCCGTGGTAGAGATCGATCTCGGCCGCGATCCCGTCCGGATACATCTTCTGGTGCATGCCCTGCATCGCGGCGTATTTCTTGTTGTTAAAGATGACCGCCATGATCGGCAGTTTATAATCGCGCGCCGCGCCGAGGCAGCCGAGCGCCGGGTTGTACAGGAACGCGCCGTCGCCGATCAGCGTCACGACCTGCCGTTCCGGCTTTCCCAGCTTGATCCCGAGCGAAAGGCCCAGCCCCTGTCCGAGACCGCCCTGGCGGGTGAACAGGCTCTGCGGCTGGTTCCATACGAGGTGTTGCCGCAGCGTGCCGGTGTGAGTGGTAACCTCGTCGATATAGATCGAGTCTTTGGGCATCACGGCGTTCAGCGAGGCGCACAGCCACACCGGATCGATCGGTGTCTTCTTGCGCGCCGCCGCCTGTGCCGCATTCCTTTTCTCGACCATGGCATCGTGCGCAGCGGCGAGATCCTTGCGTCTAGCCTCCACGGCAGCCTTGTCAACTTTGGCGGCATCGGCCAGATCGCGCAGCGTTTGCGCCGCATTGCCTTCCAGATACATGTCGGCCTGATGGCTCTGGTAAACCATGGCCGAGTTGTGCGGCGCCTCGTCCACCATCGCGACCACGGCCCTGGGCGGGCGGTTGCTCGGCGGATACCACGGTACGCGCGCGCGGACGACGATCGCCAGGTCCATATCGTTCCAGAATGGCTTGATGTCGGTTCCCTGATAAAGCGGATGATCCTTGGGGAAGTTGGCGAACAGAGCGCCGGGCTTCTCGACCAGCGGCAGAGCAAACTTCTCGCACAGCGCCACCAGAGCCTCGTAGGTCTCGACCTCCTGGCCGGCGCCCTCGGTGAGCACGACCGGGTGCTTCGCCTTGGAGATCTGGGCGGCGAGCTTTTCGATGTCTTCCGGCGCAGTCAGCATGCGCGGCGCGGGCGGAACCGTGCGCGGATTGGCCGGCGGCGTCCAGGCAGCCATCAGCGTTTCCGTCGAAACGGACAGGTATGTGGGTCCGGTCGGTTGCCGCTGCGCCAGCTCGCCGGCGCGGATGATGCTTTCATAGAGCGTGTAGGCGCTGCCCGCGACCGAGCCGTACTTGACGATGGAATCGACCAGGTTGGTCGTGCCGCCGACGATGCTCAAGTTGTTGATCCACTGGGCGCCCGGATCGAACTCCGGCTGCTCGCCGTAGGTCATCGACTCTCCGGAGATCACCACCATCGGCACCCCGGCGACAAAGGCGCCGTGGATACCCATGGCGCCCTGCAGCAGGCCGGCACCCGCATGCAGCAATACGCCCTGCATCCGCCCGGTGGCCAGCGTATAACCCGCGGCCATGTCGACGGCGAGCGTTTCGTGCCACACGTCCAGGAGCTTGGGGCCCTCCTTTTTCCGGTGGATCTGGTCGGCCATGGCTTCCCAGACGGGCGCCCATTCGGTGCCCGGCGAGGACAGGATGTACTCGACTCCGAGCTTGCGGAATGCTTCGACTATGGCGCTGCCGCCATCGAACTGGTTTTTCATGGTTGGTCTCCCCTAACGGTTTTCTTGTGGTGGGTATTATCTCACGCGTGAATGCGCGCTGCCGCGAATCGCGATGCTAGTCTCCGGAATCACGCCAGGCCGTAGAACACCCGCGGGTTATCCTCGACGATTTGTCGATGCATCTCGGCGCTGATGCCGCCGCTCTCCTTCAGTGTCGACAGCGCCGACAATTCGGTCGATGAATCGGCGTGGCCGTAATCGGTGCCGATCATCAGGGTATGCTCACCCATGCAGCTCTTGATCAGATAAGGCACGTCGTCGCCGATCTGACACGTTACGAAAATTCCGCAGCGTTCCAGCAAGTCATCGGGTAACCGGCTGTCCACCTTGTCCATCCGCCGGCGTAGCTCGTAGATCACCCACGGCACCCAGGACGCCGCGGTTTCGATAAAACCGAAACGCAACTTGGGAAACATTTTGGGAATCCCACAATTGATGATCCGGAATAAAGCACCGACATTGAAAATTCGGTACTGGTTGAAGAAATCTCGGCTGCCGTCCGGGTTGACCATCATATCAACGGCCGCGGCGCTGCCGTTGGACTGATGCAGACCGATACAAAAATCGATCTTTTGCGCCTGCTCGTACAGTGGAAAAAAGTAGGGATCGGTAATCTGCCGCGCGCCTTCGAGAGGGCGCATGAAAATTCCGCAGGCGCCGTTTTCCTTGACAAACTGCAATTGATCGAGCGCGTCGGGCATGCTCAGCAGCGGCAGAGTCGCCATCCAGCGCAAGCGCCCATTGCTTTGCTTCCAGACATCCGCCAGCCAACGATTGTAAGAGCCGCAGAGAGCGACGTCCGTATCCGGCCGGTCAGTGCATTGGTCGAGAAAGATGCTCGGATATAAAACCTGAACGTCGATACCCAGCTCATCCATATGTTTTATCCGAGCGCCGACATCCGCCAGATCGCGCGTCGCCATCGTGGTGGTCATGTCGCGGCCGATCTCGGCCGATTTTTTGACCAGATCTTCTTTGCTGAACGTGAAGCGAAACAAGCCGCGGATCTTGCCGTCGATCACCCAGTGCGCCTTTTGATCGTCATCCTCCGGCTTGAATAACTGGGGCCGAAACTTTTTCTCCGCTGGTGTCAAGTAGTCCCACGTCAGCGGACTTTCAACCACATGTGCGTCAGCGTCTACCCATCCCATGGTTCAACCTCCAGATAAATTTTGGATTTCCGATCCTTCGACTTCGCTCAGGACAAGTTTTGGATTTTGGATTATCGGAATACAACAAATATCATCAGCACGTTCCGTTCTGGCTATCGCCTATTGCCTTCTCAATGAAGCACCGCGCCGCCGTTGACGAGTATCGTCTGTCCGGTCACGAAGGTGCTTAAATCGGACAACAGATAGAGAGCGGTACCGACCAAGTCTTCCGGGCGCTCGATGCGCTTGAGAATTCTCGTCGAAGCCGAACGCTCGTAACTCTTCAGCGCCTCCTCCGTAGCTTTTTCTTCGCTCATCGTCGCGCCTGGTGCCAAAGTATTCACGCGAATGTTATCCGGACCGAGCTCCCGTGCCAGGACACGGCTAAATCCAACCACTGCCGCCTTCGATGTAACATAGTGCATCATCGTCAAGCCGCCGTTAAAAGCCATGTTTGAGGAAATATTGATCACGCTTCCTTGTTTACGTTGCTGCATTGCCGGCACCACCGCGCGGCTGCACAGCCACAGTCCCTTGACGTTGACCGCCATGATCCGATCCCAAGCTTCTTCGGTAATCTCTTGCCAACTGCACTTCTCCGCCGGCACGCTCATGAAAATCGCGGCGTTGTTAACCAATCCGTCAATCTTACCGTAAGCATCGAACGCCTTCTTCGCCATCTCCTGGCAACTGGGAAAATTCGCCACATCGACTTTCGTTGCTAGCGCCTTGCCGCCGCTATCCTTGATCGCTTTGGCGACGCCGTCCGCCGCTTTCTCATCGATATCGGACACGACCGCTGTTCCACCCTCGCGCGCGATTCCTAAACAATACGCCTTGCCGATGCCGTGTCCCCCGCCCGTTACAATGACAACTTTTCCATCCAGCAAACCCATGAAACGATTTCCTCCGTCCTACCCTATTCAATTCCGTGGCTATTCGAGTTCGCTACCACCGCCTCACAATCGCTGTCAACTCTGTCGAATGAGCCTGCGATCCAGGTTGTGAATGCCTATTTTAGGCTATGTTTCCTCACCCAATCGAGCATGACTTGATTCGTTTCTTCCGGCGCCTGCCAGAAAAAACCGTGCGACTGGCCTTTTAGTATTTTCATTTCTGCGCCGGGAATGCGCTCCATCAACACTTTGGATTGGGCAATGTGATTGCTGCCGAGGGTGTCGGCTTCGCCGATCAGTACCAAAGTCGGTGCCTTGACGTCGCCTAACCGATGAGTTCCCTCGAAATTATGGCGCGCCATACAGAGGTGAATAAACTCCGGCAATTTGGCATGTGTCGCCCAGGCCAGCTTGAAAAACTCTTCGACCTTGTCACGGTGACCCTCGCGATAGTCCTTGGTGAAAAAAGTGTCGGACTCGACGATTTCATCGTAAATAAATTTCTCGAACCCAAGCTGCACCATGTCGACAACCAGCCGATGCGGCAGACCGGGAATACAGTCCGAACCCGGCCGAGCTGCCGGGCCGGAACCGCTCGCGGCCATGATCAAGCTCTGGACGCACCCCGGAAAATTTTGCGCCAGCGATAGCGCGATCCGCCCGCCCATCGAGTGACCGATCAGATGCGCCGACGGGAGATCCAAGTGATCCATCAGCGCGACGATGTCCAGCGCCATTTGCTCGATCGTGTAGACTTCCTGTGTGGCGACGGATCGGCCGCAGCCGCGCGGATCATGGAAAATTAGGTTCAATGAGCTTGCCAGCGGCATCTGCGACGGCTTCCAGACCTCGCCGGAATAAGCAGTCGACGGCACGAAGATCAGCGGCTCGCCCTGGCCGTGCGTTTCGTAATAAAGATCGACGCCGGTGGGTAGTTTAACGTTGGGCATGGTGTCATTTCCTTCAGTTCAATTAACTTAAACTAACTTTCAAGATCTGCCTCACGGTTCTAAAAATCAGAAAAAGATTTCTCGCTTTGCTCGTGGTGTGGCATCGCTCGAGAGACTGGAAAAGAGCGGCCTGCTGCCAGAACTCTCCAAGTAAAATGACCGGATTCCGGCACGACTATTAACACGAAATTCACGAAGGTTTGTGGGATTTATTCGCGGCCTTTCTCGTGCTCCGTCCCCCGTCGAGGGGGAAGGGCAGGATAGGGGTGATTCTTGAGAACGAGACCGCAAGATTCCCACTCAGTTCGGCAGCCAACACACCGCCGCGATCTCGCTCAACTCTCTTCGTAACTTCGACCACGATGCGCCGCCGTCGTCGCTGCGGTAAAGATAACCGTAGCGGCTCGCCGCGAAAAGAATATCCGGATCATCCGAATTCGTGCCGAACGTCCACATCGTCGAGTTCGGCTCCACCGGCAGCGGCAAGAGCATCCAAGTCTTGCAGAAGTCTTCCGTCTGCGCGAGAGCGCCCGACGACCCGGGCGTGAAATCGCCGAAGCTTAAAAACATTCTTCGCGAGTTGCCCGGATCCACCGCGATACCGCGCAGATAATTTTCCTTTCGCGGATACTCCCACGGCAAACATTTTTGCATGTCGCGCGGTTCCCACGTTTCGCCGTTGTCCGTGCTCGCGTAAATCTCCCGATTAACCACGATGAAAACAGTTTTCGGCGGCCCCGATGTCACGGCAACATTGTGAATATCGCGCCGGCCGGTAACTTCGACAATATTCCATGTATCCCCGCCGTCGCTACTGTGACGCGCGCCGTCCACCTCAAGGCCGGCCCAGATATGATTCGGCTCCACCGGATCAACCGCGATCCCCGTGAATCTCGGCGTGCCGACGGCCTCGCACTCCGCCGCGACTTCCACCGGCCGCTGCTGCCAAGTTCTGCCGCCGTCCTTGGAACGAAAGAGCAGTGCCGGCGTCGGCGTGCCGGTTCCGACGAACAGGTTGTCCGGATTCACCGGATCGATTCCGATCGCCCAGAGATAATGAGAATTGAGGGTCGAGTCGAGGTACTGCCAGTTCGCTCCACCGTCCTCGCTGCGATAGAGACCTCTTTCTGTGCCTGCGAAAAGAATGTTGTGCTGCTTCGGATGCATTGCGATACAACGCACGGAAGCTTCATAGGCAAATCCCCGGCGCGGGCCGATGCGCGCCCAGGTTTTACCGCTGTCTTCGCTGCGCATGATGCTCTGACCAATCGTGCCGACGACAATTGTCACGTCTTTCATTGCTGCCTCCTCGTGCTCCGTTCAGATCCCCCTCTTACATCTCCCCCGTTTCCGGGGGAGATGTAAGAGGGGAGGCATCTTTCCCGAACCTTGAACTTGAACCATCAAGTCAGACATTCACCCGATGCATATCGCGGCTGCGCGGCCCTGCCACGGCATCCGGTCGAAAAATCGCATCCAGCCGCGCGAGATCCTCCTTGCTTAACTTGATCTCACTCGCCTTGATATTTTCTTCCAGGTGCTTGCGCGTCTTGTTGCTGGGGATCGGGATGATGTCGTTTCCCTGCGCCATCAGCCAGGCCAAGGTCAGCTGCGCCGGCGTGACGCCCTTCTCTTTCGCCATCGCTTCGAACTGCGACAACATTTTCAGATTTTGTTCAAGGTTACCGGGTTGAAAACGCGGATGATTGTTCCGGCCGTCGCCGTCAGACATGTCTTTCGCGTCATGCACGACACCCGCGAAAAATCCGCGCCCCAACGGCGAATACGCCATGAAACCCATGTTGAATTCGCGGCAGGCTTGGATATTGCCGCCTTCCGGGTCGCGCGACCAGGGAGAATACTCCATTTGTAAAGACGCGATCGGATGAATCTTGCGCGCCCGCCTGATTGAATTGGCGCTCGCTTCCGACAAGCCGATGTAACGAGTGAGCCCGCGCTCGACCAGCCGCGCCATCGCTCCGACCGATTCTTCGACCGGGATATCGGGATCGACGCGGGACATGCAAAATACGTCGAGCGAGTCGACGCCGAGCCGATTGACGCTTTGCTCGCAGTTCTGCGTCAAGTATTCCGGCGAGCTGCCGCTACGCATGCCGCTCGCATCCGGGGCCCGCGGGCTGCCGGATTTGGAATGAATCACGATCCGCTCGCGCCGTCCCTTGAGCGCCTTGGCAATCAGCTCATGATTATGCCCGCTGCCGTAACTCGCCGAAGTGTCGATAAAGTTGATGCCGAGATCAAAAGCCCGGTGCAGCGTGGCGACCGATTCGTTATCGTCGGCCGGCCCGTAAGCGCCCGACATGCTCATGCATCCGAGCGCCAGGTGCGAGACTTTAAATTCAGTCGTGCCGAATTGTACGTATTCCATGATTTCCTCCGTACTGCTTCGACTGTTACCGCAGTCGGAAGGAGCAAGTCAAACTTGGCGGCAAAGCATTGGTCAGATCCTTGTGATAACCTGCGTCGCCGACTAAAGCCCAACCCGGTCCGCACGGCTTATGGAAATAGTTCGCGAGATCCGCCGCTCCCATGATGCGGTCTTGGCGCCGCGCGCCGTGCATCCGTTCAGCCAGCCCGGGAACGCATTCAAGGGCTTTCTTGCAATGACGTTCGACGTTGGCTTTGATGGTGGAAAACTGTTCGATTCCCCAGCCAACTAAGATCCCCGGATACCGGTTACCCTCTCGCCGTCAAACAGAACTTCAAGAACAGTGAATCCCTCTCGTAGTTCACCAACTACGATAGCGTCGTACATCGAAGACCAGGCCGGGAGAAACAGAAGTTTCTACATCTGCTTCATAGGTTCTAGGCCGCTGCCTCTCCCGGGTTGCGGCTTTGAGTGTGAATTGCCCATCGGCGCGGTAGGCGATGTGTATGCCTAGCGCGGCAGAGCCGGAAGCAAAGTTGGATTTCCCGCGCAAAGCCGCAAAGGGCGCTAAGAAAAAAAAGTCCTTCGGGACGTTCGGAGTTTGCTGTTGTGACCAACGCCGAAAATTTGGACCGCGCAAAGTTGAAGGCATCGCAATACAAACGGTTCATCACTGGTTGGCGATTTCTTTGAATCCGCCCGAAAGCACATAACGAAAAAACCAGCACACGCGGGCGATAAATCGCCGGAGCGGCTGGCTCTAGACTCTCCTTGTCATATCCCCCTCCGAAGAACGGTTCACGTTCCTCCGGTTCGGCCTCACATCACACAGGAAGCCGTCTCAAGGACAGGGGGAGGCTTGTTACGAGCGCACGAATATCACAGCGCGAAAGGCTGTCAAGCAGATTTTGAGCGCAAGCTTCGCTGCGAAGCATCTCGCCTCTTGCTTCCGGTGGAGCGCGGTCGAGATTAAGACGGCCCATCCCGAGAGGTAATCACCGCGCGCCCGATGGTACCTCTGACGGTAACACCCAGATTCAGCGGCGGCGCTTAGCGCCCGCCGTCGCAACCTGTTGTTAGGGGCCGTCAGGACTTGCTCATCTGCTGGCGGATGAGACCAACGATCGCCATCAG
This sequence comes from Binatia bacterium, assembly GCA_050735675.1. Taxonomy (GTDB): domain Bacteria; phylum Desulfobacterota; class Binatia; order UBA9968; family UBA9968; genus DP-20. The sequence goes on from JBOHVN010000288.1 coordinate 9,927, forward strand.
CACCGCCCCTCCAACACTACCGCCGGCGACACTGGACACGATGGAGCCGATGTCGAGCCCGCTCGCCGCCGCACCCGTGCCGCCTGCGCCGAGCATTTCGAGAAGCTGGCCGCCAATTCCGCCGCCGAGAATACCGACGATAGAATTGCCAACTGGGCCAAGACTGAACTGCTTGAGCAATGCCCCAGCGATGTTGCCGCCAGCGGCACCGCTAATCAACTGAATGATCAAGCCTGCGATGTCCATGACTCCTCCTTTTTTGAAACGGTTGGTTGGTACATCAGGCGATCCTATGAGCAACTATAGAGTACTCCCCCAGACTACAGTGATCCTCCTAAATTAGGTGAGTCGCTTTAATCGGCGCCATTGCTGCCGTCTATCCCACTATCGGCCCGCAGCCTATTTCGTCCACAGGCCGCCGTCAAGCTGATTCTCTGTGCAATTCAAGTACCTGAAACCCACCTGTGATCTCAGATTCAATGAGAGATGCGTGGAACTATTTCGGCCGCGTGATTTTAAGGGCGCGAATGCGGGAGTTGAGCGTCGAGGGATTCATCCCGAGCAGCGCGGCGGCGCCGTCCTTGCCGGCAACACGCCAAGAGGTGGATTCCAAAGCCCGCAGGATGTTTTGTCGCTCCAGTTGCTGGAGTTCGCGAATTGGCAAAATCCGCTGCGACACTTCTTCGGTCATCTTTTCTTGCGCTGTGGCATCGCGAGGCGTCTCGCCTCTTGCATCCGGTAGCGCGCGGTCGAGATTGAGACGGTGATCTCGAGAGGTAATCACCGCGCGCTCGATGACGTTTTGCAATTCGCGCACGTTGCCCGGCCAAGCGTAACTCTTAAGACGTTTCTTATATTGCTCGGAGAGCGGTTCGATACTCCGGCCCAAACGTTGCGCGAATTTGGCGGCAAAGGCGGACGCGAGCAAGACAATGTCGTCGCCGCGCTCCCGCAAAGGCGGCACTTCGATAGGAAAAACGTTCAGTCGATAATAGAGATCATCCCTGAAGCGGCCGTCTTTGACGGCCTGGTTGAGATCGCGGTTGGTCGCCGCGATCACTCGAACGTCCACTTTTTTTGTCTGGGAGCTGCCGACGGGCGCGAACTCGCCCTCCTGCAGTACGCGCAAGAGCTTGGCCTGCAAGTCGAGGGACAGTTCGCCAATCTCGTCGAGAAAAATGGTTCCATGATCCGCCAGCGCGAAGCGCCCCTCCCGCTTTTGAGTCGCTCCGGTAAAAGCGCCCCTTTCATGCCCAAAAAATTCGCTTTCCATAAG
>JBOHVN010000289.1:0-7547 GCA_050735675.1 Binatia bacterium
ATGCGGAGCTGGTCGCCGTACGCGGCCAGCGCTTCGAGGTCGGGGCCGCGAATAATGTATTCGATATCCCAGTTGCCGGCGCCGATGCTGAAGGAAGGGAGATTGCGCACCGAAAGGCGCAGGTCCCGGAACTTTGCGAGCCGCGCGCGCACCTGCTGCATGACGTCCCGTTGAGAGGCCCTTTGCGTAAAAGTTACCCACGGCTGTCCGCGCAAGGTTTCGCGCCACAGACGGCCGAAGGTAAAGATGCGCTCTCCGTGCGGCGCGATGCGGACGTAGCAGCTCCCCTGCGCCACGCCCCCCAGAAAGCCCGAACCCGCGTCGCAGAGCATCAAGCGCACCCAGGAAATCGCGCGGATCTCCTCTTCCACGGCGCGCATGATTTCGTCCATCGAGGCAAGGCTCGCTCCTTCGGGCGCGGTCACGAACACGTCGAACTCGGCTTCGTCCACGTTGCCGGGGATATATTCCTGCCGGACCACCTTGTAGAGCGGAATCGAGGACAAGACGACGATGGCGGCGAAGGCCATAACGGCCAGACGGTGCGCCATGGACCAGCCGAGCATGCGCTCGTAGTGGCGGTCGATCCAGGCGTAAAATCCTTGGCGCGAATGGGCTTCGTCGCCCCCGGGCGCCGCATCCTCCGCGCGCAGCATGCGCGCGCTCATCGTCGGCGTGAGCGTAAACGAAACCAACAAACTGACCAGCACGGCGACGGACGCGGTGATGCCGAATTGGTAGAGAAACCGTCCGGAGATGCTCGACATGAAGGCGACAGGAACGAAGATGACGACCAGGCTGAACGTTGTCGCCATGACCGCCAAACCGATCTCGGCGGTCGCGGCGCGGGCCGCCTCGAAAGAGTTCATGCGCTTTTCTTCGACGAAGCGGAAGATGTTTTCGAGCACGACGATGGCATCATCGATGACGATGCCGACCATCAAAACGAGGGCGAGCATCGTCACGCTATTCAGGGTAAAGTCGAGAGCCCACATCATGCCGAAGGTCGAGATCACCGATGCCGGAATCGCCACGGCGGCGATCACGGTAGAGCGCCAATTGCGCATGAAAGCCAAGACGACCAAGGTTGCCAGGATGCTGCCTAAAATCAGATGCACATTGATTTCGTGCAAGGCGGCATAGATGTAGCGCGACTGGTCCAGGATAATTTCGGTTTTCACATCGGCCGGGAGCTGCCGGGTAACGCGCGCGAGGTTTTGTTTGACGGACTCGATGACCGCAATCGTATTGGCACCTGACTGGCGCCGTACTTGAAGTTGGACCGTCGGTACGCCGTTGAGCCGCGCTAAGGAGCGCTGTTCCTTGGTGCCGTCTTCGGCTCGACCGATATCGCGGACGCGAATCGACGACCCATTGACGGTGGCAATGACCAGGTCATTGAATGCTTTGGGATCGACGATCCGCCCCATGGTGCGAAGCACCTCTTCACGCGCTCCCCCGGTGACGTTTCCGCCGGGTATGTCGGCGTTCTGCCGCCGGATGGCATCGCGGACCGCAGTGATGGGAATCTGGTAAGCCGCCAGGCGGTCCGCGTCGACCCATATGTTGATGGCGCGTTCCAGCCCGCCAACAAGACGAACCTCGCCCACGCCCACGGCGCGCTCGAGTTGCACTTTCACGATTTTGTCGGCGATCTCGGTCAATTCGCGGAGAGATCGGTTACCGGAAACAGCCAGGGTGAGGATGGGAGAGTCTTCGTTGTCAAATTTCGAAATAATGGGCGGATCGACTTCATCCGGCAAACGCTTGAGGACGGTAGCAACCCGATCACGCACATCCTGAGCGGCGACGTCGATATCGCGGTCCAGGTTGAAGGTGGCCATGACAAACGAGCTTCCCTGTCCGGATACGGAACGAAGCTCTTCGATTCCTTCAACGGTATTGACGACCTCTTCGATCGGCTGCGACAGCACGATCTCGGCTTCTTCGGGGGAAGCGCCGGGCAAGGTAGTGCGGACCGAGACGTTGGGCAGGTCGACTGATGGGAAACGGTCTACGCCGAGGCGGAAATAGCTCGCCGCGCCCACAACCACGAGCGCCAGGATGATCATGGAAGCGAACACCGGCCGGCGAATACAGATTTCGGCGAGTTTTTGCATTATCGAATCACTTGCACCGGCTCGCCGCTGACCAGGTTTCCCGGTGTCACGACGACTTGTTCGCCGGCACCGAGGCCGTCGATGATTTCGATTCGTTTACCGATGCGTCGCCCGGTGCGCACGCGTTTTTCCACGGCGGTGCCGTTATCGACCGTCAGCACTTTCTCGATTCCTGCGAACGTGACAATCGAATCTGCCGGCACGGTGACGATGCGCTGGCCAGCCTCGACGACAATATTGGCTTTCGCGAACGAACCTGGACGAAGCAGGCCCTGAACGTTTGGCACTTCGGCTTCGATCATTAACGTTCGATTGCTCTCGGCAATTGCAGGGGAAAGGCGCGCGACGCGGCCTTGATATTCATTAGCATCGCCCTCGACGGTGAGATCGACGATTTGACCGACGCGGACAAGCCGCGCTTCGCGCTCGGGGACCGCAAGACGCAGGCGCAAGGGATGAGTGCGCACTAGCGTCACGACCGGCGCGCCGGCAGGAAGATATTGCCCGACAGCCGCCTGGCGTTCGCTGACAGCGCCATCGATGGGCGAAACAATCACCGTGTCGGCAAGCTGCTGGCGCGCGATTTCCAGCTCGGAACGCCGCTGTACCAAAATAGCCTGGCGGTTGCGCACTTCTTCGATGGCGTCTTGATAACGGCCGTCGGCGACCGCGAGCTGGGAGACCGCGGTGTCGAGTTCGGCGCGGGCGATCAACTTGCGTTCCGAAAGCTCGACCATGCGTTCATGGCTAAGACGCGCTTCCTTGAGCACGGCAGCGGCCTGGCGGACCGTTGCGGTCTGTTCGACGTCCACTTTGTCGTTGCTTCCCGACGCCGGCAAGCCCAACCTGACGCGCGCTTGCTGCAGCGCCGCTTGTGCCTGTTCGACACGCAAGCGATAGTCGCTCGGGTCGATGCGCGCGATGGCCTGGCTTTTCTTCACGCGGCTGCCGAGGTCGACACTAATCTCGCCCAATCGCCCGACAACTTTTGTTCCTAGAATGAATTGCTCGTCGGCAGCCAGTGTGCCGCTGGCGCTGATGGTGCGCGCGGCTTCCGTCTCCGCGGCGAGGGTCACGCGTACCTGGCGCGCCGGCGTCGTATCTTGCGGAACCACCGTGGCCGGTGCATCGCCGTCACAGCCGGCAAGGCTCCCCGCGCCGACGAGTAAAATCAATAAAATCGCGAAATGCTTTAAAGACAAACTCAGTTTAGCGAACTTCATCACTTGCGCCTGTTCTGCGTGCGAATGCTCTCAGCCCCGCCAACGAAAATTCGCTGATATGGTCCGCCAGCCGCGCGATGTCGTCGGTACCGTAACTTTGTACCGGGTAGAGACGCGCGAGCACCGTACGGGCATGATGATAGTAGACGCACTGACCCATGATGCTGAGTGAACACAATCGCACGGCATCGTCGCAGGCGGAGCCGAGCAATTGGCGAACGATGGCGGCTAACTCTTGATGGAGCGGGCGAGCGACTTCTTCGAGAAGCGAATCGAGTGCTCGAGTCGGCTCAGCCATTTCGCGAGTGATTATCTTTGCGTGCCATCCGGGCCGTCCCGGATCGCAGACGCGATGGAGGAGCGACTCAACGTAAACGCGCAATCGCTCCTCCGCCGTGACGTCGGCGTTCAAACCGCGAGTCGAGGGATATTTTTCAGCGTGCGCGTCGGGAACCGACCGCAATACAGCCAGATAGAGTCCTTCCTTGTCGCCGAAATAATAGTTCACCGCGGCCACATTGGCGCCGGCCTTCTCACAGATTTGGCGCACGGTGGCGGCACGATAGCCAAACTCAGCAAAAATTTCGCCGGCGGCTTCGAGCAGACGCTGCTCGGTATTCCCAACATCCTCGTTAGCGTTCTTAAACTGCTTTTTAAGCATATGTTTGAAACAATCTTATAAAACGCCCGTTTGAAGATCAATAGGCGCAGAACTTGCGCCCGAGAGCCTCACGCCTCACGTGAGCTTTAGCGAGGTGGAAAAGCCCGGAAGAATTACCCTGAATCACGTATGATTTTGGCTACGCTGTCCAGCTGTAAACCGGGTTTGAATCTGTCCGCCACTTGGGACAGAGATTTCTCTGCGAGCCGCAAGGTGTTGAGAAGACTCCACTAAGAGTGTCCGGGCACATGGCTTGCTATTTTATTTATCAAGGAGGTAACCATGAATAGACATAGATACTTACTCGGCGGTCTAATAATTTTCTTCGCACTGGGTCTCGCCCATCTGGTGGCTGCCCAAGAAGCGCCGCAAAAGCAAGATGCGCCACAAAAGAGCGAGGAAAAGGCAAAAGTCGAAGGCCGGGCCGGGGATACTAATTTCGATCTGCGAGTTCAGGGCGGCGAATCCAAGCAAGATCGCCCGCAACCGGGAGGTCAAGGCGATCGCAGCGTGCCCGGACCACAAGGAGCCGAGGGTGCTCCTGGCCAGCGAGGGCCGGCGGGCCCATCGGGACCTGCGGGTGGAGAAATAATGGGCATGGACCCTACGGTCGCGCTGCTGGTAGGATTGGGCGTGCTCGCCGTCGTGATAGTTGCTATCGTCGCGGCTTCGCGTGGCCGCGAATAGCCGTAATCAGTTTGCGTTTGCAAAGGCGGATCCTGGTTGAGCGTTGCAGCCAATCGGGATCCGCCGAATAACAAATAAATGTCCGCTAAGCTTGCGTTTGCTCTCGACCGCTCCATGCGTGTTTAGGAACTCGAGGAATTTTCTTTGTCGCGCGCTCGATAAGTTTTTTAAAGTGGGACGGAAAAACCCGGCCCGTGGCCGGCGCCGCCATGATATCCTCGGGAAACGCGACGACTTCCATTATCTGAAATCCGTTCTCGCCCAAATTTTTGTAGCCGCGAATGTAACCGTCGCGAAATCCGAGAATGTGACCAAACTCATGCGCGAGTACGCGCGGCGCGATCGCGCGCGGCCCCAAAACGATCGCGTAATCTTGAACGTGCGTCGTGAGCGCGCCGCTGGTGAGAATTGCGCCGCCGGAGGGAAAACGTCCGAGGTGGCGGCGCAGATCAACCGGCGCGCCTCTACCCGGTTGGGTTAGATCCGCATACAACAGCGCGGTCGAGACGTACGAAACATCGAGCTCGACGCGAAAGGTCTTCTCCGGCTGCTTGATCCGCCAGGTGGACTCGATGATTCGTTTCACCGCCGCCACGAAATCCTGATCTTCGATATCCGTGAATACGGGAACCCGAAAAACCCATTCGTCATTGGAGTGCTCCAACCTGATAAAGCCGGGCGTGTCCATGCGATGGACCACCGCATTAATGCGCTTGGTGAGCAGCGCCGCGCGTTTGCTCAAGCTGGCAGCGATTCCAATCGGCCGCGGCGTTGCACCGGGCGCTTGCAACGCGACCGACGATCTCTCGAGCGCCGCAGGGCGGTTTTGCAATGCGGCAAGAATGTGCTGATGCTGAAGCACATCGTTCTGGAGCAGCGTCTCTCGGTCGTATGCCGAGCGATCGGCGGCGACGGCCGCTTGCCAAAAGCGATTGTATCGCACATGAGCTTCGATATTGCCGTGCCGCTCGCGCATATTTCGATAGTCGAGCATGAGCCTTTGGAGGATTGCCCCGCCGCGTATCGACTCCATCGCGCCGGCGCGGCGGAGATCCGCCATAGCGCGGAAAATTTTCCGCCGCTCGCCGTCGATCAGCCGCTCGGTCCACGGCCAGCTATACGCCACGGCGCGCGCGGCTTGTTGTTCGTCTGGAACTGCGTCGGAAGTGATTCTTGGTAAAATCTGGTAACCATAAGGTGACGGCTCGGGCGCTTGAAAATGCGCGAGCAGGTCCGGGGCACTGTCTTGCGCAACGCGCAAGAACGATTCGTAATACCCGGCGAGGAGCTTGCTGTAGGCTTGAAAATGCTTCTCGACCCGGTGAACACGTTGAGCGTACGCGGAGGAAGAGTCAGCGAACTGAGACATGACGACGGTCTTGTGACCCGGCTGTAACAGAAAGGCGAACAGGACTCCGATCGATAGGAACGGCGCCGAAAAAGGGAAAAGTTTCAAACGTGGCATTGAAAAATTCTCAAGAGGTTACAGCGCTTCCGCGCGGGGAGCAAGCAGCAGACGGCCTACTGGTTTTTAGTGTCGGCAATGTTTAGCATGAATTTGCCGGCGGGGCAGAACGGAATCATTCGGAGTGACTCGCGCAATGGATAAAGGTCACGTTTGTCATTTCGACCGAAGGGAGAAATCTTTCCCAAATTCCTCATATCGGGTGTGACGGGTTTGGCCCGCTGCTTTGCGTCCTTGGCTTCTGGCGCGAAAACAACTCTAGCCGAGGCCATGGTTGCAATAGTCATGATAACACCGTGCGATTCTTGAAAAACGTTCCGCCGCTGACGACGCCAATGGAAAAAAAAGAATCAAGACAATCGAACCCAGAGCAGGAAGCTGTCCGGCAACCGTTGCTGGAGCTGCATAGTGCGCTGCTCAAACTGCACAAAACCTTACTGGACTCCGAAAAGATAGTGTATCAAAAGAACGTGGGTCCGATCCAATCGCCGAATCATTTCTTTCAACTTCTTACCAACGATGCGTGGTTTGCCTGGCTTCGCCCGATTTCACAACTGATCGTGGCGATCGATGAGACTCTGGACGAGAAAGAGCCGTTAACGAATGCCAGTGTCGACTCTTTGATGAGGCAGTCCGTCTTTCTGCTGATTCCAGCGGAGACTAGCGGAGAGTTCGGCGAGCGCTATCTCGCCGCCCTGCAGCGCGACCCGCGCGTGGTGCTCGCCCACGCGCAAGTGGCCAAGCGCATCGGTTCCAAGCAACCGTTTGCATAGCTAGAATCCTCTCTGCGTTCTGCACGTTTCTGTGATGAAATCTTCGGATTAGTCTTTACCGCGGAGGCGCGGAGTACGCAGAGGTTTTGGATTACAAGAATGCGGCGAGGATTGATGTCCGCGGATCGCCATCGTCTATCCCCGCCGCTCGCCAATCGCATTCGTCGATCGAGCTGGCGTCGCATCTTGCCGCGACGCCGGTGTCTTGATTACGCGGAATTCAGCGTCTTGTTAAAGTGGTCGATAGTGCGCTGCCAGGCCAGTTTGGCGGCGGCTTCGTCAAAACGCGGCGTCGTGTCATTATGGAAGCCATGATTCGTCTTGGGATAGGTGTACGCCTCGTATTTGACGTCGTTCGCCTTCAACGCGGCTTCGTATTCCGGCCACCGTTTGTTGATATTGGGATCCTGTTCGGCAAACTGCAGCAGGAGCGCGGCCTTGATTTTCGGCACGTCCTCGACCGCCGGCGCGGCGCCATAGAAAGGAACTCCCGCGGCAAGCTGCGGCATGCGAACAGCCAGACTGTTGACCATGCCCCCGCCAAAGCAGAAGCCTACGGCGCCAAGCTTGCCGGTGGATTGTGGATGCTTTAGCAGGAACTCCCCTGCGGCGACGAAG
>JBOHVN010000290.1:0-2799 GCA_050735675.1 Binatia bacterium
CAATCGGACGTGCGCGCGCGCGTCCGCACCTTCGCCGAGAATCATCTCAGTTTCTTTCTGCACAACATGCCGGAAATGAAGGTGATGGCGCACGAGGACGAATCTTTGACCGGCGAGTTTCAAGACAGGATTCTCGTGCTTAAAAGACGCTACGTGAAAGTGATCATGGACCTGATCGGTGAACTGCAAGAACGGCGCGGCGGCAATGCCATGGATTTGCGGGTCGCCACTTTCGCCTTGTTCGGTATGATGAACTGGATTTATACCTGGCACCAGCCCAAACGCGATCTGCCGTTTCCGCAGTTGATCGAACAGATGTTGAGGATCTATTTCTTCGGCTTGCTCAATGGCGGCGCGGTCGAAGAACATTGGTTCACCGCGAAGGCGTCGCCCAATCAGAAAGACGCTTTTTCACTCTGGCAAAATATTTCTTGAGCGCTCGGGAGAGAAGATGAACGCATTGCGAATAGGCGACAAAGCACCAGATTTCCGGGTCAAAGGCATCTTGCGCGGCGAAGTCGCCGAGTATTCGCTATCGGCTTACCAAGGAAAGTGGCTAGTGCTGTTCTTCTATCCGGCGGATTTTACCTTCATTTGTCCGACCGAGGTGGTCGGCTTCAGCAAGCTGGCGAAAGAATTCGCCGCCGAGAATTCGGCGATTCTCGGCGTGAGCGTCGATCCGATCGCCAGCCACCGCTCCTGGGCCGAGGAATTGGGGGGATTGGAATATCCGTTGCTCAGCGATGAAGGGAAAACCATCAGCCGCGCCTACGGCGTGCTTGACGAGAAAGAAGGCGTGAGTCTGCGCGCCACTTTCATCGTCAACTCGGCGGGCAGCATTTCTTATCAAGTTGTCAGCCACGTCAACGTCGGGCGCAGCGTGGAAGAAACTTTGCGGGTACTCAAGGCGCTGCGCACCGAGCGGCTGTGCCCATCCGATTGGAAGCCCGGTGAACCGACGGGAGATTTGGGGCTTAAGTACTGAAGTGCCGAGGATCGAAAATCGCGGATGGAGGATAGCCATCTTCGATTCTCCATCATCTATTCTCGAGTTCGATCATGTCTCTCGACGAGATCCAGCAAAAAAAACAACTGATCGAGAGCCGTTCGCGGATTCGCGAATTCGTTTTTGGCATTCAGGACGGCTTGATCAGCACGGTTGGTCTTTTGGCCGGCATTCAGGGCGCCACCGAAAATAATCTCGTCGTCATCATTACCGGGCTCACCGCGATGTTTTCCGGGGCAATCTCGATGGCCGCCGGCTCCTATCTTTCGTCCAACGCCCAGAAAGAGATTTTCGACAAAGAGATCGGGGAGGCGGAGAAGCTCGCCGAACGGGAGCCTTACATGGCGGCTGAAGGCTTGCTCAAGGCGCTCGGCGAGGAAGGACTGAGCAAGGAGCAAAGCTACCGCATGGTCAAGGTGCTGATCCAGCAGCGCAACGTTTTTCTGCGCACGTTTCAGGAAAAGGTTTTCGGATTGGGTAGCGCGGAAATCAATCGGCCGATGCAAGCGGCTCTGATCATGGGCTTGTCTTTTATCGTCGGCGCCATCGTGCCGATTCTGCCCTATATGTTTTCGTCCGGCGTAACGGCCCTCTACATTTCGGCCCTGCTGAGCGGCATCACACTCTTCGCCGTCGGCGCTTTCAAGGGCAGGCTCGCGGGACAGTCGCTGTTTCTATCCGGTTTCAAATTTTTTCTGATCGCGGTCAGCGCTACCATTGCGGGTTATCTGATCGGGCTCGTGGTGCAGTATTTTTTCCCGGGGATTGAGATCCCGGCGTGAGAGTTCTCACTTTACACCCATTCAACCGGACATAGAAATTCGACTTTTTTGAATTCAGGATCACCTGTTACTATCACGGCGTTTTCTCGTAACGCCGTAGCCGGCAAGAAGGCGTCAGCGTACGATATCGCATAACTTCCCTTAAGTTCTGCTGCTTCGTAAACGAGGCTGTCGGGAAGCCTAGCTGAATGACACTACGAATGACCCGAAGTTTGGCGTCGTTGCCGAAGTCCTTCTTCGTCCTGTAAATAATCTCGCGAAGTTTACTATCTGAAGCAACGCGGAGCTGGTTGCTTTGCGATCTTCTTCTAAAAGCCTTGCAACTTTTCGGTACCCTCGCTCCTTCTGAAACAATTTGAGAAGGGCAAAGCTATCATAGATTCTCAACGGCAACGAGCTAGTCCAGTGCTCGGTCTTTCAAGAGTTTCTTGGATAAGGAGGGTTTTCTTGGAAGGATACCGATGCCTTCTTTTACGGGGTTTCTAGCGGAGGGTATGATGTGAATTGTTCCGTCATAATCAAACAGCTTGACGGAATCTCCCGGTTTCAGACCGAGTTTTTTGCGAATGTGAACCGGAATTATCAGTTGTCCATTTTTTAGGATCTTAGCGTCTTCCACAAGGCCTCCGTTGGACTCGTCCGTATTGTATAGTTCCGCGTGTATCGGTTCAAGAGAATATAGAGCGCTAAAAAATCGACTTTCCGTGACGCTTTATTGGACACGCCGCAGGGCGGCGATTATCGCAGCCCCGCCAACGTTCGGCAATTCGGTAGCTCCAGGAATGACGACTGATGACGGCAGAACGAATGTCGGATCAACCTGGATAACCGGTCTGAAGTAACTGGGGTTATCTACTCGCAGAAAAACTCGTGTCAGACATTTACCTTAATCCATTGAGGCGTTTTAACCGTTCGAAGGCAAAAAAGGGAGGGAGAATGGTTATCAGCAAAGAACTCTTCGCGTCCTATCTAAATTGCCAAACTAAAGCCTATCTCGAAAACTCGGCGGCA
>JBOHVN010000291.1:0-2723 GCA_050735675.1 Binatia bacterium
TCCGCCCATGTCACGATGATCGGTCAAGGCAATTCCCCCTTCGTGGGTATTCCGATATTTCCCTCGCGATACTTTAGGCACTCTTCCGTCTACTACAACGTCGAGTCGGGAATTAAAAAACCCGAAGACTTCAACGGCAAAAAGGTCGGCACGCCGGAATACGCCATGACAGCAGGGGTCTGGATTCGCGGCTTTCTTAGCGATGACCACGGCGTCAGAGCGCAAGATATGAAATGGTTTCTCGGTGGACAGACAGATCCGGGCCGAAAGGAACGAGTCAAGCTAGACCTTCCGCCGGAAATCAGCGTCCAGTCCATTCCCGATGATAAAACTCTCAATGGCATGCTTGAGAGCGGAGAAATTGACGCACTCATTTCCGCTCGCAGTCCGTCCGGTCTTGGCAACGGCTCGGAAAAAGTGCGGCGCTTGTTTCCCAACTACAAGGAAGTGGAAATCGAATATTACAAGCGCACGAAGATTTTTCCGATCATGCATATCGTCGTCATCCGCAGGGACGTCTATGATCGCCATCCCTGGATTGCACGGAGTCTCTACAAGGCGTTTTGTGAAGCCAAGGACCGCGCATTTCAAACCATGCATATTTCCAATGCTCATGCCTACGCGCTTCCGTGGCTCTCATGGGAAAGAGAGCAGCTCAGGGAAATCTTCGGTCCTGATTGGTGGCCCTACGGCATCGAACCCAACCGTCATGTGCTCGAAGCCCTGCTCCGTTACTTACAGGAGCAAGGACTGTTGAAGAAACCGCTGAAAGTAGAAGACATATTTGCGCCCAGCGCGATCGGGGAGTTCAAACTCTGAGAAGGCGAGAGCGTGAGGCGGAGGCGCGAGGGTGGACGTCTGGAACGATTGGAACGGCTTGAACGATTGGAACGTTTTGAACTGTCCACAGGCGCCTTGCGCCTAATCCGCTCCGCCCGGGTTGCCCATCTCGCCACGGCAGACGGAAGCGGTCAGCCGCACGTCATTCCGATCTGCTTTGTTTTCGACGGTGAGCGGTTCTATTCACCGATCGACGAAAAGCCCAAGCGCGTTTCAGCCGTGAAACTTAAGCGGGTGAGAAACATCGCGGAGAATTCTAACGTCGCGTTAGTCATCGACCGCTATGACGAGGACTGGCGCAGGCTCGCGTATATTTTGATTTTCGGGAAAGCTCGCATCCTCCGGCGCGGCAAGACGCATCAACTAACTGTAAAACTATTGCGGCGCAAATATCGCCAGTACCGCACCATGGCGATTCAAGAGCGGCCCATGATCGCGATTACGGCAAACCAATTCGTCGTCTGGGGCAAAATCTAGCGTGAACCTTTGACACGTCAGTTAATCCCAAGGGTCTTGATCAATCGCAAAAAATATTTCTCGTGCAGGCCCAAGTTCTTTGCGGCAGCCGTGCGATTCCCGTTCGATTGCGACAACGCCTGCAAAACGATCTCACGACGCCTTGCTTCCATCGCTTCGCGGTAGGACAGAACGTCTGCACTTATCTGCACTGCGGCAGCTCCGATTCGCCTCGGCAGATCTTCAATCCGCAACACCGGTGCATTGCCGAGGACCACGGCACGTTCGACCGTGTTTGCCAGCTCACGCACGTTGCCCGGCCACGGATACGCGGCCAGTTTTGCCAAGGCGTCGTTCGCGATCTCGGCAATGTTCTTCTTCGATTCCAACGAATAGCGGCGCAAAAAGTACAGCGATAACGGCTCGATATCCTGCGCTCTCTCGCGCAGCGGCGGAAGGCTGATCGGGATGACATTGAGACGGTGGTAAAGATCCTCGCGAAAACGACCGTCTTTGACGGCGCCCTCTAAATCCCGATTCGTCGCAGCGATGATCCTGACATCGACCTTGATCGGCCTGACGCCGCCGACCCGGTCGAACTCACGTTCCTGAAGAAATCTCAAAAGCTTGGTTTGAAGCTCCTGGGAGACATCGCCGATTTCGTCGAGGAAAACCGTTCCGCCGTTCGCCAGCTCCATCTTGCCTTTCTTCTGTTGATCCGCACCTGTGAACGCGCCCTTTTCATGGCCGAAAAGTTCGCTCTCGAGAAGTTCCCTGGATAACCCTACGCAGTTGATGGCAACGAACGGCTGGTCCTTCCTTTCGCTCCAATTGTGAATCGCGCGCGCGAACACCTCTTTCCCCGTGCCGCTTTCTCCGAGGAGCAGAACTGTAGCCTTGCTTATCGCCGCCTTCCTCGCGGTTTCGACGGCTTCTTTCATCTTCTCGCTCTTGCCGACAATCAGACGATAGCGCTTATCCGCGTCTTCCGAGAAAAGCTCCAACTCTCTTTTGAGGCCTTGGCGCTCCAGCGCCTTGCGCACCACGATATCGAAGTGATTGGCGTCGATCGGCTTGGTGATGAAATCATAAGCTCCCTCTTTCATCGCCTCGACGGCGGTCTCGATAGAACCGTGCGCGGTGATCACTATTGTCGGAACTTCGATTCCTTCCTTGCGCAGCTCGCGCAGCACTTCGATGCCGCCCATCTTGGGCATCTGTAGATCCAGCAAGACTAAACCCGGTGGGTCTTTCCGAATCGCGCTCAGCGCTTGCTCGCCGTTACCGGCCGTGGCCACGTCGCACTCCAGCGGCCTAAGCCTCACTTCGACGAGACGACGGGAGGCCGGATCGTCATCGACGATCAAAACTCTGGTGCCGCTAGTTTGCATCCCGGTCGCTCAACTCTTTACCGCAGAGACACAGAG
>JBOHVN010000292.1:0-7294 GCA_050735675.1 Binatia bacterium
GCAAAGTACGCAAAAAAATAACTGGGAATATCTCCCGCCAAGGCGCCAAGACGCAAAGGTAAAAACAATTTCCGAACTTGGCGTCTTGGCGCCTTTGCGGGAGGATTATCCGAGTTCGAAAGGGTTCCAATCCGTGAGATTTGCGCAAGCTGCGCAAGTTCTCAACTATAGTAGTACGAACGGGATCACTTCGTGCGAAATTGGGCAATTAGCCGTTCGCCCTGAGCCGCGTCGAAGGGCTCCGTTGAGTTTTCACACAGTCTGCCGTAGGGAGAAACCTTTCCTGACGCATGGTTGGGAACCTACCCCGACCGCCCAAAACTCTAACCACCCCTTGCCACAGAACTTCGACTTGGGCTATGAGGTTGAATACAGAAACATTTCGATCAGGAGCAACAACTATGGAATACTTCGAACCGAAAACGGTAAGCGAAGCGTTATCAATGCTCGCCAAGCATGGCGCGGAGGCCAAAGTCATCGCCGGCGGCACGGACGTGATGGTGGACATTAAATATAAGGAAGAGCCCGGCTGCCTGGTGAATATTAAAAGGCTCCCGGGCATGACGACCATTGAGGAAAACGGCGGCAGCTTGCGCATCGGCGCCCTGGTGACAATTCACGAGCTGGAATTGAACCCGCTCGTGCGCGAGAAGTTACAGGCGCTGTGGGAGGCGTCGCACCAGTTTGCGTCGCTGCAAATTCGCAACACCGCAACCATCGGCGGCAACATCTGCCGCGCTTCGCCGTCGGGCGAAACCCTGGCGCCGCTGCTCGTGCTGGAAGCTACGGGCAAATGCGCTTTCTCCGACGGCGAAAAGACCGAGCCGTTCAGGTCGTTTTTTCACGGGCCGGGTAAATCGGTCCTCGGCACAAATGGCTTGCTCACCGAAATCGACGTGCCCTATCCTCCGGCCGGCAGCAAGAGCGTTTATCTGAAACACGCCGTGCGCGGCGCCATGGATATCGCCATGGTCGGCGTCGCTGTCCTGATCACGCCGGATGCGGGAAAGAACAACATGCAAGATGTGCGAATCGGCTTGGGCGCCGTGGCGCCGACGCCGGTGCGCGCACCGAAAACCGAAGCGTTGTTGCGGGGCAAGCCGCTCAGCGCTGCGCTGCTCAAAGAAGCGGCCGCGATGGCCGCTTCGGAGTCGAGTCCGATCAGCGACCAACGCAGCAGCGGGGAGTATCGCCGCTGGATCGTCGAAGCTTTGACCCGCCGCGGTCTTGAACAAACCTGGAAAGCGGCCACCGGTAAGGAGGTAGCGTAATGAGTCTCACGATCAACACCAAGATCAACGGCCAATCCGTCAGCGCGAGCGCCGAAGCGTCCACTTCGCTGTTGGAATTTCTCCGCGACACGTTGGAAATGAAGGGCAGCAAACTTTGCTGCAACACCGGCGAGTGCGGCGCCTGCACGGTCATTTTTAACGGCAAACCGATCAACTCCTGCGTGACCATGGCGGCCGACGCCAACGGCGCCGAGATCATAACCATCGAAGGTGTGGCCGACGGCGACAAATTACATCCCGTGCAGCAAGCGTTCATCGATACCGGCGCGGTGCAGTGCGGCTATTGCACGCCTGGATATATCATCTCGGTCAAAGCGCTGCTCGACCGCACCACCAAACCAACGGCGGAAGATATCGAAGAAGCGGTCTCCGGCAACATCTGCCGCTGCACCGGTTACAACAAGATCGTCGATGCGATCCATCTCGCCGCCGAACGGCTCCAAGCAAGATGAGATCGAGAAGAAGATTGTCTCCCGCAAGGGCGCGAAGACGCGAAGTTCGAAAATTGGGATCACATCATCTTACCTTTGCGCCTTAGCGCCTTTGCGGGAAAATTTCCTAATCCGATAAGGAGACCATCATCATGGCCAAAGCGGAACTGAAAATCATCGGTTCGAGCCCCGCCCGCATGGGCGGCATCGAGCGCGTCGTCGGCAAGGGCGTCTACGGCATCGACTTGATGCTCAAAGATCAGTTGCATGGCGCGATCCTGCGCAGCCAGTACGCCCATGCCAAGATCGTCAGCATCGACACCAGCGAAGCAGAGAAAATGCCTGGCGTGCACGCCGTGGTGACTGCCGCCGATGCGCCGAACGTGCGTTATGGCCGCAGCTACATCGATCGTCACATACTCGCGCGCGGCAAAGTCCGCTTCATGGGCGACCCTGTCGCCGCCGTCGCCGCCGAATCGCTGGCCATCGCCAAGCAGGCGCTCAAAAAAATCAAAGTCGTCTACGAACCGCTGCCGGTGGCTATCGATCCCGAAGAAGCGACCAAGCCGGATGCGCCGACCTTGCATGACGACATGCCGCTGCCGAAAACCATTCCGGCGGACGCCGGGCTTAAAAATATCTGCGGCCATGCCGTCGTCAAAGTCGGCGACGCCGAAAAAGCGATGGCCGAGGCGGATCTCGTGGTCGAGGAAGTTTACGAAACGAAAATGATTCATCCGCAGTATCTCGAGCCGCGCATCGCCGCGGCGCAGATGGAGCCCAACGGCCGTCTCACCGTTTGGGCCAATGCCCAGGCGCCCTTCCCGGTGCGTCAGGAGGTGGCGAAGACGCTCGGCCTGGCGCTCAACAACGTGCGGGTGATTTCCGCCGGCCTGGGCGGCGGCTTCGGCGGCAAGGGTAGCGGCATCACGTCTGGCGCCGCTGTCGAACCGATCTGTGGCCTGTTGGCGATCAAAGCCAAACGGCCAGTGATGATCGTCCTCGACAAGGCCGAAGAAACGATTTCGACGACCATCCGCGCCGGCGCAAAAATGTATATCAAGACCGGCGTGAAAAAAGACGGCACCATCGTCGCCCGAACGGGCAAAGTATTTTACGACGCCGGCGGCTATTCCGGCTTCGGCGTGCAGGCCGGCGGCCGCTGCACCAACATGCTCGGCGGCTGGTATTTGATGCCCAACTGCCACATAGAGGGTTACAGCGTTTACACCAACAAGCAGGTCTGCGGCCCGGTGCGCGGCCCCTGCGGCCCGCAGGCGGCATTTGCCGTCGAATCGCATATGGACTCCATCGCCGCCAAGCTGGACATGGATCCGACGGAATTCCGCCTCAAGAACATGCCTAAAGCTGGCGACAAGATCGTCGGGGTCCCCAAGCTGCGCGATGTTTCGCTGGGTGAAACGATCCGTCTCGCGAAAGAAAAGATCGGCTGGGGCAAAGTGAAGCTGGAAAAGAACCAGGGCATCGCCATCGCCACCGGCTCGTGGATCGAGAGCGCCGGTCCCGGCGGCGGCTCGATCGTAAAAGTGAATGAAGACGGCTCGGTGACAGTGCACATCGGCAAGATTGACATGGGCACCATCCCCGGTTTCGGCATCCCGATGATTGTCGCCGAGGAGCTTGGCATTCCCGTAAGCGATGTCACCGTGGTCAATGTCGACACCGACGCCAGCCCGTGGGATGCGGGCACGGTCGGCAGCCGCGGCATCCTGGTTTCCGGAGGCGCGACGCGCCTCGCAGCAATCGATGCGCGCAATCAGATTTTCAAAATGGCCGCCAGGAAACTGGAAGCGAGCCCGGATGATCTGGAGATCGTCGACAAGCAGATCCGCGTTAAAGGCACGCCGGCAAAGGCGGTCGCGCTCGCCACCGTCGCCACCGACGCGCACAACGTCATCGGCGAAGTCATCGGCCGCGGTTACTGCGACAACCTGGCATTGATGGCCGAAGAAAAAGCCCACGGCAGCTCGCAGCCGTTTACGACGCATGCCTGCATCGTCGAAGTGAGTCCGGACACCGGCAACGTGAAGATTCTGAAATACGTCGCCGTCCACGACATCGGCCAGCCGATCCACCGAGCCGCCGCCGAAGGCCAGATCGAGGGCGCCGCCGCCATGAGCATCGGCCAAGCGCTCTGCGAACAAGTCGTCTTCGACCAGAACGGCAAAACGATGAACCCATCCTTCGTCGATTATTTGATGCCGACCATCAACATGATGCCGCGCATCGAGACTACCTTGGTTGAGGGCTACCCCGGCGCCGGCCCCTACGGCGCCAAAGGCGCCGGCGAAATCGCCTGCGTCCCGCCGATGGCCTGCATCGCCAACGCGATCTTCAACGCCACCGGCGTGCGCATCAACAAACTGCCCCTCAGCCCGGAGAATGTGCTGCGCGGTTTAAAGGAGGCGGGCAAAGCGTAAAAACGTTTAGGAAGGACTGTTCGCGAGCTTGGGGACGGGTTTCAAACCTGCCCCTATTTATTTTCGGATCTCGTTACGACGGTGTCGGAGCAATCGCATCATGCCGACAACTAGCGTATTCTTTGGCATTATCATTCGCATGTTTTACCGCGATCACAATCCGCCTCATTTTCATGCAGAGTATCAGGGACAAAATGCTACGTTTGATTTCGATGGCAAGCTACTCGAAGGTGAAATTGATTCCCGAACCGCCAAATCACTCATCGCGGCTACACAAACCCGAACTCAGCGAAAATTGGGAGAAAATGCGTCAGAGGAAAGAATTTACTAGAATTGAACCTTTGAAATAGGAGTTGCAATGCTGCCTTCAGTTACAAGGGCCAAGTACGTCAGAGACTATTTGATCGAGGTAAAGTTTAATGACGGCACGAAAAAAGTGATTGACTTTGAACCCTGGCTCACGGGGCCGATTTTCAGACCTCTGAAGAGTAAAGACTATTTCAAGAAATTCTTCATCGACGGCCCTACCATCGCATGGCCGAACGGGGCCGACATCGCACCGGAAACACTTTATGAAGCAGAAGCCGTGAAACCAACCAGTGAATCAAAACTCCGGCGTGCGGGTTAGGCTAAAACGAGCATCTATTCAGCAATACGGACCCTGGGGAAGTTCCTCCAAAATGGTCCCCACTCCGTTATCGGCCGCTAGGAGTTATCAAGCTGATCAGTTACATCCGCGCGGCTCATTGTGATGGCGATTGAAGCGGGGGCTCTGCGCCTGGGCTGCGCGGACTTACACTCTGAACTGTGCAATCAGGTCGTCCTTCGGGTCGGCGCCGAGACCTGGGCCCTGCGGAACTTCGACGCCGCCGTTGACCACGGGGTCCTGGCGAACGGCGTAGCGCCAAAGTCGGCGAACATCCGCTCGAGCGGAGAATCTTTTTCCTTTGCCGCGAGGCAATGCAACACCGCTAGAAAAGCCGGTCCAATATAAAAACGCGTTGGGCACGCAGACGGCGCCCGCCTGCTCGACCTCGGCCGCTACTTTTGCCATGGCGGTGATACCGAGTTTCACTATGGCGGGCTGAATAAAATCAGCTTTGCCGATGGTGACCATTCGGCGAAAATCGCGCAGGCTGGTGGCGTTCTCGCCGATCCCCACGGGTACGCCGGTGCTCGCGCGCAGCTTAGCGAGCGCTTCGAAGTCCTCCGGCGGATAAATCGGCTCCTCGACCCAATACGGCTTGTACGGCGCCATCGCCATGACCGCCGCCTCGGCTTCGGCCGCTGTCCACGCGCAGTTGGTATCCACCATCAGAGGAATGTCCGGGCCCGTCACCTCGCGCGCAGCCGCGACCGCCTCGGGAGTGCGCTCATGCAACTTGATGTAACGATAGCCGCGTTCGAGAGCGCGAGCGGTGTTGCGCTTGATGTATTCCGGGTTGCCTGAATATTGCAGCAACGAGGCATAGCATTCGACGCGCCTTCGCTTGGCGCCGCCCAAAAGCGTCGACACCGGAACCTCCGCGAGCTTTCCCCGAATGTCCCACAGCGCAATGTCGAGTCCCGCGAGCGCATGGGCCAGCGGACCCGAGCGGCTCAGCGAAAGCAGCATGCGTTCAATGCGCGGGATAAGTTCCTCATCCGAGACGCTCTGTCCAACCGCGAGACGCCTGATCCAGTTGTCGAACGCCGCGACGACCATGGGACGGGCCGTGCCGAACGACTCACCCCAGCCGACCACGCCGCCGCTGGTCGTCACGCGGACATAAAGGCTTTCCACATGCGTGCGCGGCACACCTTGAGACATCGGCGCCGGAGCCCAGATGTCCAAGGGAATACGGAGGGTGATCGTGTCGATCGCCGAGATCGTCTCGTCCATGTTCCCATGATTCAAAGCTGGAATTCGTGAAAATGTCGAGGCATATCACCGCCGGCGGCGCGTGAAGTGTTTATTCGACACAGGGGTTTGAGACGAGGTAGAATGAATTGTGATTCCGGCGTTCAACCAGAATGGGTGGCTGCCTGAAGGAGTTTATGATTGCAGCGTAGAAGAGGCGGCTGCGACATTCGGAACGTTTCAAGTTAGCGAACGCCGGCCGCGCTTGTGGGCAAATTTCACGGAGTTTATCGGCGAGGCCAAAGCATGCGGTTTGATAGAGGCTTTGTTGCTGGATGGGAGTTTTGTGACCGCAAATCCGAACCCCAACGACATCGATATGATTGTCGTCGTGTCAGCAAGTTGTGACTTTGCGACTGAACTTCAGTCCATGCAGTATAATCTGATCTCCCAACGGCGGGTGCGCAGCCGGTTCGGTTTTGATATAGTGGTGGTGAGACAGGGGAGCGAAAATCTCGAACTGGCGATTGATTTCTTCCAACAGGTCAAACAGCGGCCGGGTGAAAAAAAGGTCTAGTGAGGATCACGCTATGATTGAAACAGCCGAGCAGCTCTATCAGGCGATCGAGCAAATGGGACGCATGCAGCGGATCCTCGAGTCCTATCGCAACGAAGTGCTAGGGAAAAGCCCTCGAAATTTCGCTGTCCTGGCCGAAGGACCCTTGGAGCAGTTGCGCCAGCTGCAGAAACAAGTTGATGACTACATCCAAACCCTGGAAGGTGCGGATTTGTCTGCCGACGGCTGACGAACCACATCATCCTTTTCAACAATCAACTCAAAAGTAAAAGATTCGACCTCAAAGCATTCGCTTTCCACATGCGTGCGCGGCACACCTTAAGACATCGGCGCCGGAGCCCAGATGTCCAAGGGCTGAGATTGTCTCGTCCATGTCCCACTCAAATAGCAGTGCTTTTCGTGAAGCACGACACCAAACGGATTGCGCGCTTTGGGAAGATTATCCGGAAATGACAACTGCGGGATTTCTGCTCGAAGCGACGCCCTCTGTTCCTCATCACTTCGGCTCACTGATTTCGAATCCCAAGCTGCGTAGCAACGTGACGGTCTCTTCTTCGGCCAGCGTGCGCCCAACTTTCTCGTGCTCCCGGATCAGATGCTGCATCATCTCGGGCTTGAGCGTCATCCAATCCGGGACCTTGGCAATTGTGACTCCCTCTTCCATTTTCGCCCTCCGATTCCCGGATTTTTAAGCCCTTTCATGGTGTCCGTCA
>JBOHVN010000293.1:0-2551 GCA_050735675.1 Binatia bacterium
GCGCTGTCGACCGACTTGCCGTGGACCTGCAAACTGCGTACGCGAAAAATATGATCTCCGGGTAAGCAGCGCACCTGCTCGCCGACTTTGATCTCGCCGCTCAATGCGGTGCCGGTGACGACCACGCCATGTCCTTGCAAGACAAAGGCGCGGTCCACCGGCAAGCGATAGTAGCCGCTCGGCGCAGTTTTGTTTTGGTTTTTAAGAATCGCCGCGATGCGGTCCTTCAGTTCGGCGATGCCGTGGCCGGTGGCGGACGACACGGCGATTTTCGGCGAGTTCTCCAGCGCGGTGCCAAGGGTCAGGATGTCGATCTCTTCTTCGACTTCGGCGACGCGCGCGGCCGGAACCAAGTCCGCCTTGGTGATGACGAAGATCGCCATCTTGACGCCGAGCAAGTGGACGATGTCCAGGTGTTCCTCGGTCTGCGGCATGACGCCGTCGTCGGCGGCAACGGTGAACAGCACGAGGTCGATGCCATGGGCGCCCGCGAGCATATTTTTAATGAAGCGCTCATGGCCGGGCACGTCGACGATGCCGGCGGAAGTGCCGTCGGGAAGATCGAGATGAGCGAAGCCGAGATCGATCGAAATGCCGCGCTCTTTTTCTTCCTTGAGGCGGTCGGTGTCCTGGCCGGTGAGCGCTTTGATTAGGCTGGTCTTGCCGTGATCGATGTGGCCGGCGGTGCCGATGATGAAAGGCATGATGCGATTTTAGGTCTTAGATCCTTCGACTTCGCTCAGGACAAGTTTTGGATTTTCGATTTTCGATGGGGGATCGTGCGTCGATTTCACGCGGTTCACAATTTGGGGATTAGATCGTTCGCGTCGAAGATGGTTCTCAGATCCAGAAGGAAGCGGTCGTCTTTGATTCGGCCGATGATCGGCGGGCTGGCGGCGCGGAATTTTTGCGCGATGGCGTTGGCGCTGAGCTTGGGATGCTCGACGCTGACGACCGCCGTCGGCAGCTCTTCGGTCGGCAGGGCGCCGCTGCCGATCTGCGCGGTGGATTCTTGCAATTGAACGCGAAACTCTGCGCCCAACGCCGCCTCTAGTCGCGGCACGAGCGCGCCGCCGAGGGCGCGGATTTCATCCATCGGCCGGGTGAAAGCGCGCAAGGTCGGAATCTCCTGAGCGATGTTCGGCGATTGCCGGTAGCGGCGCAGTGTTGCTTCGAGCGCCGCGAGCGTCAGCTTGCCGCAGCGCAGCGCGCGTTGCAGATGATTCTTGTTGATCCTGCCGATCAAGCTTTTCTCGCCGACCATCAATCCCGCCTGCGGGCCGCCGAGAATCTTGTCGCCGCTGAAACTGACGATATCGGCGCCGGTTTGGATTCTTTCGGCGACGATGGGCTCTTTCGGCAGGCCATATTTGCTGAGATCGATGAGCGCGCCGCTGCCAAGATCTTCCATCACCGGCAGCCCGTGTTTTTTGCCGATGGCGACGAGCTGTTCGAGGGTGACTTCCGCGGTAAAGCCGACGACCTTGTAATTGCTGGTGTGGACTTTGAGTAAAAGCGCGGTCTTGTCATTGATGGCGTTTTCGTAATCCGCCGGATGGGTGCGATTCGTCGCGCCGACTTCGCGCAGAATCGCGCCGCTCTTGGCCATGATCTCGGGAATACGAAAGGCGCCGCCGATTTCGATCAACTCGCCGCGCGAAACGATCACTTCCTTGCCCTCGGCGATCGTGTTCAAGCCGAGCAACACCGCGGCGGCGTTGTTGTTCACCACCGTCGCGGCTTGTGCGCCGGTGAGATCGATGAGCAGCGCTTCGAGCGTTTCCTCGCGTTTGCCGCGTTTGCCCGAGGCGAGGTCAAATTCCAAATTGATCGGTTGAGCGGCAACCGCCACCATGGCGTCGAGCGCCGCTTGCGAGAGCAAGGCGCGCCCTAAGTTGGTGTGGAGAATCGTCCCGGTGGCGTTGACGACGCGAACATGGCCGGGGCGGCTGTCGACCGAAATGCGCTGCTCGATTCGCTCGAGAATCGCTTCCTCGCTCACGTCAACGGCCGGTTCGCGACTCTGTCGAATGTCCACGCGCAGTTGATCGAGAGCAGCGCGGCAGTGGCCGGTGACGTAGTCCCGGTTGTAGCGCGCCAATAGCGCCTCGCAACGGGCGTGCTTGAGCAATTGATCGATGGACGGGAGCTCGCGCAGAAGATTCGCGGTCTGATCGGCCATGAGGAGACCAAGACTTGCACAGGGAACCGGGAAATTCAACATTGAAAACAGTCAGAAATCTCACCATGAAGGTCCCAGCGCGGCGAAGCCGCGATCGAAAAAGAAGATTAGCCACGAAGGGCCCAGTGCGGCAGAGCCGCAACCGAATAAGAAGAATTAACCACAGAGATCACAAGGGTTACAAGGTAGGGGCGCGATTGATCGCGCCCTCGGAAAAAGGACCCAGAAGGAAATTTATCGCGGAGAACGCAAAGTACGCAAAAAAATAACTGGGAATATCTCCCGCCAAGGCGCCAAGACGCAAAGGTAAAAACAATTTCCGAACTTGGCGTCTTGGCGCCTTTGCGGGAGGATTATCCGAGTTCGAAA
>JBOHVN010000294.1:0-17162 GCA_050735675.1 Binatia bacterium
GGAGTAATGGAGTGGTGGAGTGATGGAGTAATGGGTTTAGATCGGAGGAGTGTGCCCAATACTCCAGTACTCCAATACTCCATCACTCCAATTTTTTCCCTGGAGGAGTCCTTCCATGTGTGACACAGCGGATGACGGCGTTGGGATCAGTGATTCGGTTCCGCACGAGTTGCGGCTACGGAACCGCGGGCTTCGCACCGCGGATATTTCCGCGTTGATGCCGTTTGCGCGCACCCTCGCCGATTCGTGCGAGCATCGTAACAGCCACATTGGCTTCGTCGGCTATGACAAGAGCAAGTCCGGTAACAAGATCCTCATCGCCATTGACCGGGAGTACGATTTGGATGTGCCGCACGCCGTGGCGGCGGCGCTGCGCGAGAAAGGCGCTCATGTCGATCTGCTGGTCGCCGATATGGGCGATCCGGACCGCGTGTTCGACTACATCGACGAGGTGGACGTCATCATGCGGCGCGAGCCGTGGGATAATCATCCGCGCCGCTGGGAAGGCATGCCCTACATTGAAGATTTCGCGCTGCGCGGCGGCTACGATCTCCTCATTCATGGCAAAGGCGGGCCGATCCCAAAGACCGAATTTCGCTACGAACAGATTCCGTGGCTGCGCGCTGAGCATTTTCTGCAGCGCTCGACGACGTATCCGCTCGACCTCCATCTGCTCATCAATAAAAAGACCTGGGATCCGATTTGGGAATATGGCCGCGGCGGGCGCGCCCGGTTGACCGACGCCGAGGGCACGGACATCAGCTGGACTTATTGGGACGAGTATTACGATGGCACGCGCTACGGCTTTTCATCGACACCGCGCAACGGCCATCTGTTCGGACATCCAGTGCCGCCGATTACCGCTAAAGAGGACGCTGCCGGCGTGGTGGCGGGAACGACCAGTCACTTTTCAAAAGCGTTCCCTCAGGTCAAGGTCGAGTTGGAAGGCGGGCAGGTGGTCAACGTGAGCGGCGGCGCGGCTTACGGCGACGCGTGGCGCGATCTCCTCGAAGAGAGCCGGCGCACCCAATATCCCTGCTTTCCGCGCCCCGGACTATTTTATCTTTGGGAAGTCGCCATTGGCACCAATCCGAAGATCATGCGGCCGAGCGGTATCGAGAGACATTCCTCTGGCGGGTTTGAATGGGAGCGGCGCCGTTCCGGGGTGATCCACATGGGCTTCGGAACGTTGTGGCGTTCGGCCGAAGAAAAATGGGCCGGCGAGAACGGCATTCTGTACGGCCATCTGCATATTCACCTCTTGTTTCCGACTTTCACGATCGCCACCAAGAGAGGTAAGGAATACACCATCATTCGTGACGGCCGGCTCACTGCGCTGGACGATCCCGAAGTGCGCAAGCTCGCCGAGAAGCACGGCGATCCCAATGATCTTTTGCGCGAGGATTGGATTCCGCAGATTCCCGGCATCACTTGCGCTGGCTCCTACCAGGATTACGCGCGTAATCCGGGAAAGTGGATTTACGGGTAGAACGGTTAGAAGACGTGATCGTGCGTGGGTCGTGCTCGTGATTCGTGAGCGTGTTCGGTCCTGTCCACGAGCACGAAAGCCGTTGCTCGTAAAACCCAGAATAGCCTGGCGGCGCGACGCACGTTTAGACACCTACGGCCGTTACAATTTCACGTCCCCGCGGCTCTTGAAGTCATGGGGTGGGGTCGATATTATCCCCGCGAAGGAGAGTTTTTAATGGCGGGACCGACGCTTTACGACAAGATTTGGGAATCTCACACCGTTGGGATTCTGCCGACGGGACAAACTCAGCTTTTCATCGGACTCCACCTGATTCACGAGATTACCACCGCGCCGGCTTTCGACATGCTTCGGGAAAACGGCATGGACGTGGCGTTTCGCGATCGCACGTTCGCGACGGTGGATCATATCGTGCCGACGGATATGCGCCAGCGGCCGTTCCTTGATCGCGAAGCGGAAGAGCTGACTCAGGCGCTGGAGAAAAATGTCGAGCAATTCGGCGTCGAGTTTTTCGGCCTAGACAGCATGAACCAAGGGATTGTTCACGTCATCGGGCCACAACTCGGCCTGACTCAACCGGGGATGACGCTTGCCTGCGGCGACAGCCACACCAGCACACACGGCGCCTTCGGCACTTTGGCCTTCGGTATCGGCACCAGCCAGGTGCGCGACGTGTTGGCGACGCAGACGCTGGCGATGGATAAACTCCAAGTGCGCCGCATCAACATCAACGGCGCGCTCGGCACCGGCGTTTACGCCAAGGACGTGATCCTCTACATCATTCGCCGCCTCGGCGTCGCCGGCGGAAAAGGGTTGGCGTACGAGTACGGCGGCGAAGTGATCGACCGTATGAGCATGGAAGAGCGCATGACGGTCTGCAACATGAGCATCGAGGGCGGCGCCTTGGTCGGCTACGTCAACCCGGACCAGACTACGTTTGACTATCTTAAAGGGCGGCCGCACGCGCCCAACGGCGATGCGTTCGAGCGCGCAGTGCAGTATTGGAAGTCGGTCGCGTCGGATACCGGTGCCAAGTACGACGACGTTGTCAGTTACGAAAGCAGCGAGATCGAACCGACGGTGACCTGGGGCATCAACCCCGGGCAGTCCGTCGGCATTTCGGAAAGGCTGCCCAAGCCCGCCGAATATGCCGATCCCGACGGCGCCAAGAAAGCCTACGAGCATATGGGCTGGCAGCCGGGCGCGCCGATCCTCGGCACGCCGATCAACGTCGCTTTTATCGGCTCCTGCACCAACGGCCGGCTCGCTGATCTGCGCGCCGCGGCCAAGATCGCGAAAGGCCGCAAGGTCAATTCCGCCGTGCGTGCCTTGGTCGTCCCCGGCTCGACGGAAGTCAAGAAACTCGCTGAGCAAGAAGGTCTTCACGAGGTCTTTGAAGCAGCGGGTTTTCAATGGCGCGAGGCGGGTTGCTCCATGTGCCTGGCGATGAACCCGGACAAGCTCAATGGCCGGGAGGTCTCGGCGTCGTCGTCCAACCGCAACTTCATCGGCCGCCAGGGAAGCCCGCAGGGGCGCACGCTGCTGATGAGTCCGGCGATGGTGGCCGCCGCGGCGCTAAACGGCAAAGTCGTCGATGTGCGCGAGTACGAGTGAACGAGAAAACATGAGCGACATTGTAAGAATCATCAAAGTCGAAGGCTCCGCCGTGCCGGTGCGCGGCAACGATATCGACACCGACAGGATCATCCCGGCCCGTTACTTAAAAGAAGTGACTTTCGCGCGCATGGGCGAGTATCCGTTCTTCGACGAGCGTTTTGACGCTTCGGGCCGGAAGAAGGATCATCCGTTTAACGATCCGGAGTACAAGGGCGCGGCGATATTATTTGTCAATAAAAATTTCGGTTGCGGCTCCTCGCGCGAGCACGCGCCCCAGGCGCTGCACCGTTTCGGCATCAAAGCGATCGTCGGCGAGTCTTTTGCGGCGATCTTCGCCGGCAACTGCACGATGATGGGCGTGCCGACGGTGACCGCCGGGGCCGGTCAAATCGAACAGCTGATAAAAAGCGTCGAGGAGAACCCGCGGACGCAATACACCGTGGATTTGGCAAGCAAGACCCTTTCCTACGGCGACCAGAAAATCGCCATCGACTTGCCGGAAACTTATCGCATCGCGCTCACGGCGGGCTCCTGGGATTCAACTGCGCTGTTGCGCGCCAATCTCAGCCAAGTGCGAAAGACCGCGGCGAAGCTGCCCTACCTGTCGGGATTCTCGAACTAACGCCCGCTGACCCGCTTTCCCAATGATGGCATCCGCTTGCCGCGGGCTTTCGGGGTTAACATGGCTCGGAGAATTGTCTCAATGCACGCCGCGTATCGTAGCGGCAAAGAAGTTGTCGATGGATTTCTTGAATAATCTCCGGAGCAAGAGTGAGGCGAACCGGAGGCGGCAGAAAAGCGGGGCATGAAGACCGCGAAGGGGCTGAAAAAGGTATTGGCGCAACCGATCAATTTGCAAAGACGGGAGAAAAGACCATGGCGAATAAATGGGACGAGCGCAAAAAGGCGCAGGAAGATGAGTATTTCGTCAAAAAAGAGCGCGAGCTGATCGCGAAGATGAAAGCGAAGCAAGATGCCGAGGCCAAAGACGCCGCCAAAAGCGTCTCATACATGAAGTGTCCCAAGTGCGGCGAGGCGCTCAAGGAGGGCAGCTTTCAAAAAATCGTGATCGATCAGTGCCCGGGTTGTAACGGTATCTGGCTTGACGCCGGCGAGCTCGAACAGATCGCCGAAAAGGAAGGCGCCAGTTGGTTGGGTAAATTCTGGCAAAAGAACGGCTGACCGTCAAAGTCGACGAGGAGGGCTCATGAGGTCTCAAGTGCGATTATTATTGCTTACCGTTATTGCAGTCTTGGCGCAGCCGGCGGCGATCCATTTGAAATTGGCTCAGGCGCAAGAGGGCAAGATCGTTCCTTACGTGCCGACGCCGCAGGAAGTCGTCGACCGTATGCTCGAGCTCGCCGAGGTCAAGAAAGGCGACGTAGTTTACGATCTCGGCTCGGGCGATGGGCGCATCGTCGTGACCGCGGCCAAGAAGTTCGGTGTCAAGGCGGTCGGTTTTGAAATCGATCCGCAGCGCATCAAAGAATCGCACGAGAACATCAAGAAGGCCGGTGTCGGCCATTTGGTCGAGATTCGCCAGCAGGATATCAGGACCGTTGACCTTTCCGCGGCTACCGTGCTGACGATGTATCTTCTGCCCGAAGTCAATTTGATGATTCGCCCGAATATTTGGAAGATGATGAAGCCGGGCTCGCGCATTGTTTCTCACGACTTCGACATGGGCGATTGGAAGCCGGTGAAGACGGAGCACATTAAAGACGGTTCGAGTTGGGACCACACGCTCTATCTCTGGCGCATCGAAGCGGCGAAAAAATAACCGGGCGCCGTACCGAGAACGAGATTCTTGATTTGCAATCACCGATGGCAATCTGTCGCTCGCTGATCGTTCGACTCGCGGCATGTCGCGGTATTTAGGACATGGGCGCCTATTGAATTAACCGGCGACGGTTTAAATCAGAAGGGGCTATGAAAATTCGCTTCTGCGTAGTTGCCTTAG
This sequence comes from Binatia bacterium, assembly GCA_050735675.1. Classification (GTDB taxonomy): domain Bacteria; phylum Desulfobacterota; class Binatia; order UBA9968; family UBA9968; genus DP-20. The sequence continues at coordinate 5,067 of JBOHVN010000294.1, forward strand.
TGCTGATCGCGCAGGCTTTGAGCGCCGCCGTTATGGCGGCCGAGATCAAGATCGGAGTTGCCGAGGCGTTGACGGGAAATGCTTCTCAATACGGCAAGTCTATCCGCAAAGGCTTCGAGCTTGCCGCGGGGGAAATCAACGCGGCCGGCGGGATTAACAGCGCTAAGCTCGCGCTGGTGGTCGAAGACGAGCAGGGCAGAAAAGAAGAGGCGATCAACGTTTTCAAAAAGCTGATATTTCAAGACAGGGTCTTGATGCTGTATGGCCCGACTCTGTCCAACTCGGCGCTGGCTTCAGATCCGGTGGCGCAGTCTGCCAAGGTCGTCGTGTTCGGCACTTCGAATACCGCCGACGGCATTACGTCGATTGGTAATTATGTGTTTCGCAATTCCGTCACTGAGGCTGACATCTTGCCGGTTACGCTGAAGATCGCCGCGCAAAAGACCGGTTTCAAAAAAGTTGCGGTGCTCTACGGCAACGACGATATCTTCACCAAGAGCGGCTACGATAACTTCGCCAAGGCGCTGCAGGCGCTCAAAATCCCGGTCACTACGACTGAAACCTTCGCTAAGGGCGACGTCGATTTCAAACCGCAGCTCACCAAGATTAAAGCGAGCCATCCCGATGCCATCGTGCTTTCGGCCCTGGTTGCGGAAGGCGCGCCGATCATGGTGCAGGCGCGGCAGTTGGGTATCACGTTGCCATTTATCGGCGGCAACGGCATGAACTCGCCTCGAGTCTTCGAGCTTGCCAAAGACAGCTCGGACCATTTATGGGTCGGCAGTCCGTGGTCGGTGGAAAATCCTGCGGTGGAAAATAAGCGCTTTATCGCCGCGTACCAGAAAGCCTATGGGACATTGCCGGATCAGTTTGCCGCGCAGGCCTACGATGCCATGTACATCGTGACGCAGGCCCTTAAAAAAATTAAGCTGACCGGCAAGATCGAGGCGGATCGCAAAGCTTTGCGCGATGCATTGCCGTCAATTCAGTGGACCGGCGCCACCGGGCCCTTCAAATTTCGCCAAGTGGCGGGGCGCGATGGTAAGCCGGCGGGCTACGACGCCGTGCAAACCGCCATCGTCATGTCGACGAAGAACCATAGGTACGTCATTCAAAAATAGCGAATGCTCGCGCAACAATTCGTCAACGCGATTTCATTGGGCGGCGTGTACGCTCTTTTCGCCCTCGGTTTTACTCTTGTCTTCGGCGTGTTGAACGTCGTCAATCTGGCGCACGGAGCGATTTTTATGCTCGGCGCTTATACCGCGCTGCAGGCCGCTTTATATTTTCACGCGCCCTTGCTGGTCGCGCTCCTGGTCGCGGTGGCGTGCAGCGCGGGCGCTGGCTGGGTCCTCGATAAACTGATTTTCGCGCCGCTGCGCGCCCGGCATGCGCCGCACTTGGCGCCGATGGTTGCGACCATCGGTCTAGCGATCGTTTTGACCAGCGTCGTCGAAGGGTTTTTCGGCGCCGAGAATTTGCGCTTCCCGACCGATATCCTGCCGGCCGACACGCTGAGCTTGGCCGGCGTGCGCGTCACATGGCTCGAACTGCAAATTGTTTCATTAGCTTTCTTATTGATGGCTGTGTTGCTCTGGGGTTTGAAAAAAACTCGCGCCGGCCGCGCCCTGCGCGGTCTGGCCGAGTCGCCCAAGGCCGCGGCGCTCTTGGGAGTGAACGTGGAAGCGCTATTGCGCGCAACCTCGGTCATCGCCTCATTACTCGGCGGCGCGGCCGGAGTGTTGATCGCGCTTTATACCAATGCCGTCTTTCCGCACATGGGTCAGCCCATGCTCCATAAAGGAATCGCCGTGGTCATTCTGGGCGGTATGGGCGATATCCGGGGCGCTCTACTCGGAGGTTTTTTTCTCGGCTTTGCCGAGGTTTTTTCGGTTGCTTACATCGGATCGACCATGCGCGATGCCGTAGCTTTCGGCTTGCTGTTCATCGTTCTATTGCTGCGGCCCGAAGGGCTATTCGGCAAAGCGGCGCAACGGCGGGCGTGACCTAAAGCGGGCCCACCGCCGCAGTCCCAACTTCATGGAATGGATCGAGAGTTTTTGGGCGACCTACAGCACGCTCGTGCTTTCGGTGGGCACGAACGTGCTGCTTGCGCTGTCGATTTATCTAACTTTAGCCTGCGGTCTGCTCACGGTCGCCAACGCGGCGTTCATGGGTATCGGCGCCTATACCGCCGGGCTGCTCACGGTGCACGCGCACATGCCCTTCTTCTTCGCGCTATTTTTCGGTTCGCTGTTGCCGGCGCTAGTCGCTTTGCTGATCGGACGCCCGACGCTGCGGCTTTCCGGCGTTTATTTAGCCATGGCGACGCTTGCGTTTGGCGAAGTTGTGCGCATCCTGATTCTCAACGCCGAAGGGATAACCGGCGGTGCGCTCGGGCTCAACGGCATTCCGCAGCTCACGCGTTGGTTCGACGTGGCGCTGGCCGTTGCTATAACGCTTTACGTTTTGCTGCGTTTGGCGCGCTCGCGCATCGGCCGGACCATGACGGCGATCTGCCAGGACGAGACCGCCACCGAGATCATGGGACTCAACGTGCGCGCATACAAACTGTTCGTTTTCGTTTTGGGCGGCGCGCTTGCCGGTTTGGCCGGCGCGCTTAACGCTCACTTCACTTTTTTTATCAGTCCCAACGAATACGGCTTCGAGCGCGCCGTAGAAATCCTCGCCATGGGAGTTCTGGGCGGCACCGGCAGCCCGTGGGGTGCGGTGATCGGTGGGGTGCTGATCACGCTGTTGCCTGAGCTGTTGCGCGGCTTGGGGCACTATCGCCCGCTGATCAACGGCGTGGTTTTGATCGTCATTATCCTCTATTCACCGCGCGGCGTCTGGGATCTCTTGCGTCCGGCGCGCGACTCGGCGCGAGCGCCGGCGGAGAATTGACTCATGCTCACGCTCTCGTCGGTGTCGAAAAATTTTGGCGGTTTGCAGGTGCTGCAGGACGTGAGCTTGACCGTTCCCGGACGCGGTATTTTCGGTTTGATCGGTCCCAACGGTGCCGGCAAAACCACGGTTTTTAATCTCGTCAACGGCCTATTGGCGCCGAGTGCGGGCGTCATCGAATTCTTGGGCGAGCGGCTGAACGGCATGCCGCCGCATCGGGTGACTCGCTGCGGCATCGCGCGGACGTTCCAGAACATTCGCATTTTTAAAGAGATGACGGTGATCGAAAATGTGTCGGTGCCGCTTGGCGGCCGGCCGCGATACGGCGCTCTGAGCGTGCTGTTGCCGGCACGGCGCTACCGTGAGGCTGAACGGCTCGAGGCCGAACTGGCGCAAGAGCTGCTGGCGAAAGTCAGATTAGCTGACAAGGCGGAACGTCTCGCCGGCACACTTTCCTACGGCGAGCAGCGTCGCTTGGAAATTGCGCGCGCGCTGGCGACGGAGCCAAAACTACTGCTGCTCGACGAACCGGCGGCCGGCATGAACAGCGTCGAAAAACAGCAAGTGATGGATGAGATCGTCAAGCTCGATGAGAGTGGCCTGAGTATATGGATCATCGAGCATGACATGAGCTTCATTATGGGACTCTGCCGCGAGATCACGGTGTTGAATTTCGGCAGTGTGATCGCGCGTGGCACACCCGATGAAGTTCGCGCCAGCCCTGAGGTCATCGAGGCCTATCTGGGCGAGGAATGATAACGAAAATCCAGTTTGGTCTATGAGCGCCGTTTTGCAAGTTAGCGGCCTGCGGGTCCACTACGGCATGATCGAGGCGGTCAAGGGTATCGATTTGACCATTGCCCAGGAAAAGATCACCACTCTGTTGGGCGCCAACGGCGCCGGCAAGTCGACCACGCTGTTGGCGCTCTCGGGCTTGCTTCGCTCCAGCACAGGCTCGATCGTCTTTGACGGCGTCGAATTGCGCGATTTGCCGCCGCATCGGATCGTCGAGCTTGGCCTCATTCAAGTACCCGAAGGGCGAGAGATTCTCACCACGTTGTCGGTGCGCGAAAACTTGCTGCTCGGCGCCTATCGGCGCCGGCATCCAGACGAAATCGAAAAAGATCTAGAAGAAGCGCTTGTTTTGTTCCCGCGACTCAAAGAAAGGCTGCACGGCCCGGCCGGCAATCTCTCCGGCGGCGAGCAGCAGATGTTGGCGATTGCCCGAGCGCTCATGGCAAGACCGCGATTATTGCTGTTGGACGAGCCGTCCATGGGACTGGCGCCGCTGCTGGTTCGAGAAATTTTTAAGACCCTGCGCTCTTTGAACGAAAACGGCTTGACGATTCTTTTGGTCGAACAAAATGTTCGACAAGCGCTGCAGATCGCTCATTTTGCGTACGTCATGGAGAATGGCAGAGTGACGCTTGCCGGACCGAGTGCGGAGTTGCTCGATAATCCGAAAGTGATCGATGCTTATTTGGGTGCCTAATATTTTAACTCGTCACGCGGCAATCGAAGACGTTCGGTGTGAATTCGCTGCGCTCCGACAAAACGCTTGCCATACGGGCGGTGTTGATGCGGGCGACCGCCGTTTCAAGGGATTGACGATGTTGTTTCAATTTGTGCGAGTTTTCACTTATCCTGCACTTATCTGTAGGGCTTTCCTTCGGAAGCTTGTCTCAGCTTCCCTATTCTGTCATTTTTTGGCCCATCTCGTCCTAATGTAAGCAACTGGCACGAATTCTGCCTCTGTCCTGAGAATCCAGGCTTACGGAGGAGGTTGGTTTCATATGGATGAGATACTCACGGCGGGTGAAGTAGCCGAGCTTTTACAAATCCACCCACGGACGGTCTATAAGCTGGTCAAGGAAGGATCACTCCCCGGGCGCAAGTTCGGCGGCGGTTGGCGATTCAGTCGATCCGAGATCCTCGCCATGGTGTCGCCGCAAGGTAGCCCGCCGCCGGCGCGCAAGTTGCACACTGAAGAGCGTTAGTCCCAGGTTTCGCCCTATCACTCAATCGATATAGTTGACTGCCGAGATTAGCCGCTCGGACTGGCTAAGATCCGCCCGGTGCTTCTCCGGGCATCTCTTTGTCGCGATTCGGCGCACCGGTGCGTCCATAAAGCAGCGCGGTCTTGACTTCCAGCGCGATCCGACGCTAGAAAATAAGTTATTTTTCGAGATAAGATGAGCCAATGAGCGGCGCACTTGCGGGTATAAAAATCGTCGAAGCGGCGAGTTATGTCACCGGCCCGTTTGCTTCACAGCTGCTGGGCGATATGGGCGCAGAGATCATCAAGATCGAAGAACCGAAACACGGCGACCCATTTCGCGGCTGGGGGGAGCGCAACTACGCGGCTACGTTCTGCAGCTTAAATCGAAACAAGAAAAGCATCACCCTGGACCTACGCACCGACGAGGGTCGCGATATCGCTTTCAATCTCGCTTCCGGCGCGGACGTGCTGATCCAAAATTTTCGCCCCGGCGTGATGGACAAGCGTGGTTTAGGCTATGACGACATCAAGAGAGATAACCCGAAGATCGTCTATTGTTCGATCTCCGGCTTTGGTCCGAAAGGTCCGTACCGCGACATGCCCGGATATGACACGGTCGGCCAGGCGCGCAGCGGTTTGTTGAGCCTCTTGACCGACCCGGGCAAGCCGCAAGGAATGGGGATATCGTTTTCCGATCACTTGACCGGGATGTATGCCTGCTACGGTGTCCTTGGGGCGCTGATGAACCGCATGCTGACCGGCCAGGGTCAGCACGTGGAAACGTCGCTTTTGCGCGCGTCCGTTTCCTTCGTCAGCGAAAACGCCGCCCGCTACTTCGAGACCGGCCACGTGCCGCGGCGCAAGCATCGCACGACAACGGCCGGCGTATTTGCGTTTGAGGACCGCAACGGACTGCCGTTTGTGCTACATATGTCGTCGCCGGATAAATTTTGGTTCGGCTTGTTCGAGGTGGTCGGCAAACCGGAGTGGGCCCGGGATTCGCGTTTCAACGACCGCAAAGCGCGAACCGAAAACTACGATGCGCTGGTCGAACAGTTGCAGCCGATCTTTCGTGGCGGCGAGAGAGACGACTGGTTGCGCCGTCTCACGGAGAAAGACGTACCCGCCGCGCCGATCAACACGCTCGACGAAGTGTTTGCCGACCCGCAAGTGAAAACCTATGGGTTTCCAGTCGAGGTTGAGCACCCGAGGATGGGCAAAATGAAACTTATCGGCAACGCCGTCGACATGAGTCGTACTCCGCCGAGCATCGATAGCCCGCCGCCTATGTTGGGCGAGCACACCGAAGAGATTCTCACGACGCTGGGTTACGATCGCGCTGCGATTGCGGCTCTCCGCGGCAAGGGAGCGATCTAATAAGATTGGCGTGATCGAGCAATCGAGTATTGGAGTCATGGGAAGGAGTCATCCTCCTATACTCCAGCATTCTAGTTCTTCAAGGTTGTTTTCCCCCATGCGTCACCCGAGTTTAGTTCCGCTCTCGCACGATCATCATCATGGTTTGGCCCTCGCGCTGCGCTGCCGAAAACAGGCGTTAGGGCAGATTAGGCCGATGGGCGCTCTTGGGCTGCGGCAATGCAGTAAAGAATTTCTGGAGTTTTACCAAAGAAACTTGATTGCGCATTTTCGCGCCGAGGAAGAAGTCTTGTTTCCACTGCTTAGCGCAGCGGTCCCGGAGAGTTCCGCAATCATCGATGAGCTGACGCGACAGCACGACGAAATTCGCCTGGCCATGCCGCAACTCAAAGCGGGCGCGGGTTTGGCAAAGTTAATTTTCGACTTGGGCGATCTTCTCGAGCGTCACATTCGTAAGGAAGAACGCGAGCTGTTCCCCCTCTTCGAGCAGAATTTAAACGCAGGTCAGGCGGAATCAGCGGGTGGAAGGCTCAAAAGGATTCTTGAATCCCAGACACAACCGGAGTAAATACCGCCGCACCATCCTAGTCCATGATTTTCAGCAACACGTGCCGGCGATTTTTCGTATGGGGCCTCACCTGGCTCGGCCAGCGGCCTTCTTCGATCGCTTTATCCCAAGCGGGACTGGTTAGAACGTCGGGGCTTTCGAGCTCATAAATAGCCGTAAAGGCCGGCTCGTTGGGAATATCAATCGTCTTGCGCTCGCCGCCGATGTTCATGGTCAGCGTGCCGCGTTTGTAGCGTGTGATTCCAACAACGCCGGGCACCTTGCTCAAGTTGGGCACGTGCTCTTTGTCATAAACTTCATTGAAAATCGCTTCGTGCTCAGGGTCGACGTCCATGCTCGCGATCATTAGATATTTTGCTTTGCCGGCCATAGTCAGAAATCTCCTCGTCAATACCTGCCAATTACATCCCCAGAAAGGACGAGATATCGGGCGCGGGAGATTTAATTTCAACGACGATCGATTCCTCGATGCCTTCGACTCCGTGCGGCACTCCTTTGGGATGACGGCAGACATCGCCGGGGCCAAGAATATATTCCTCGTTACCGACCGTCATCTTGACTTTGCCTTTGACGACGTAAGCGAGCGATTCGTGCGTATGCACGTGCAGCGGAGCGCCCACTCCGGGCGTGTAGTGGATTTCCAAAAACGTCATTTCATCGCCCTTGATTAGCGGCTTGACGATTAGATCGCCGCCGTACATCGGCTTGCCTTCGATGGCCTTCACGACAATTCCTTTAACGTCGGTATTCTTTGATAGGATCATCGTCGTTGGGCTCCTTTTTATCTAGTTGGATGACCTGCTCACTGACGAGAAAATCATCTGGAGTTTATCGGCGCCCAGGGGAGTTGTCAATTAACGAATGGCAGAGATTTGATCGAGCAAAACTCTTAGCTTCGTTTGGCCTCGGAGGGTCAATCGGTCAGCGCGTACACGAGTTAGATTGGTGAAATGGCAGGATTTTATGATAGTCTTGCCATCTTCATAGCGGCTCAGTCGAGATCGGGAGTGAGCGGGTTAAAGGGGCGCGACTTTCATTTTGTCTTTCCCGTTGCCGGAAAACTCGAAACCGTGGCGGCTGCGCCACGGCGGCTAGTTGTAGCGCGGCAGTAAGAACGCAGCATTATGATCATCGACCTCCATTCGCATTTTTTCCCCGTCGACGCGCTGCAGAATCTCGGCAAGTACCAAAATCGCGCGCCTAAGCTTGTGCTGGACAAGGGCAAGCTATCGGTCACGTCGCCGATTGGATTTCGCCCGGGACTTAGCGCCGGGGCTTACAATCCGCAGGCACGGATCAAGGCGCTCGATGAGATGCAGATCGATTTACAAGCGATCTCGCCGTCGCCGATCTTGCTCTTCTACTGGGAGGAGCCGGCGGTGGCAGCGCACTTCTCGCGCAGACAGAACGAGGCGATTCAAGCCGTCGTCCAAAGGCATCCTGATCGCTTCGTCGGCTTCGGCAGCGTGCCGCTGCAAAGCGTCGCGGACTCGATCGCGATTGCTAAAGAAGCGAAGAGTATGGGTCTCAGGGGTGTGGAAATCGGCAACGCCGTGGGCGACAAACCGCTCGACAATCCGAGCTTCGAGCCGTTTTTCGAGGCGGCGCAAAATCTGGACTTGCTGCTGTTCGTTCACCCATTGGAAGGCGGTTTGGACGCCGACGATCCGCTGGCGCCGATTCTTGGCAACGTTCTGCAGTTTACGTTTCGCACAACCATGATGATCGAGCGCATGATCTTGAAAGGGATGTTTGACAAGTATCCGAATCTGCGTCTGTGCCTATCCCACGGCGGCGGCTTGCTCGCCTTCAACATCTGGCGCCTCGACCATTCCTACGGCTTACGTCCTGAGTTAAAAAACGCCATTTCTCACAAGCCGTCGCAGTATTTGAAAAGGCTATACTTCGACACCATCGTTCATTCCGTTTCGGCGCTGCGCTATTTGATTGAAGTCGTGGGCGCCGACCGGGTGGTGATCGGCACGGACTATCCGATGGCGATGGGCGATTTCGACTCGGCTCGCAAGGTCAATCAAGTCGACCTGACCGACGCCGAGCGTGAGATGGTGCTCGGCGGCAACGCCGCGCGCGCGCTTGGCTTATAGATGCGCGCCGGTGACAACCGACAGTTTGATCAAGTCCTCGTCCGCTAGTAGTGTGCGGCATCGGTTCGCTGCCACGGAGTTCGCGGCATAGCCAGATTCAATATAACCGCTCAGGAGGTCCAGTCATGCGCATCGACGTGCACGCTCATCTGTTCTCTAAGGCGTATATCGACGGGCTCCGGCGCGTATTTGGCAACGACCCTACGCCGGCGGGGCAGGACGCACAGCGCTTGATTAAGTGGATGAGCACGGACCCGCGTATGACCGAGGTCGAAGGCCGGCTGGAAGAAATGGAGAAATGGGGCGTCGGGATGCAGGTGCTCTCGGTTCCGTTTCACGGCGCGTTGGCGCAAGACAAATCGGCCGCCGCTGATTTGACCCACATGGCCAACGATATGATCGTGACACCGGCGCGCGCCCATCCCGGTCAGTTCCGGGTGCTGCTTACGCTGCCGTTGCAATTTCCCGAGTTGGCCATCGAAGTGCTCGACCGTTTCGCCAAAGAGCCAAAGGTCGTCGGAGCGGCCCTCATGGGCACGGCCGGCGGCCGGCCGCTAAACGATCCGGCGTTCATGCCTGTTTACGCCGAGCTAGAGAGGCGCGGTTTGCCGTTCTTGCTGCATCCGATCTCTCCGCCCGGGTTGGACTGTATGCTGGAGATGAACCTTGCCAACGTGGTGGGATTCATGTTCGAAACAACGCTGGCTGCAACACGGCTCGTATTTGCCGGTGTTTTCGAACGGCACCCCAAACTCCAGATGATCTTTCCGCACCTGGGCGGTTTGGCGCCATATCTCCTGGGTCGCATCCAGTGGGGCTACGAGCGGTTCCTGCCGTGCAGCGAAAATTTGAGCGCGCCGCCGGAAACCTATTTCAAGCGCTTCCACTACGACACGGTCTGCCGCAATGTTCCGGCGCTGCGCATGGCGCTCTCGATGTTCGGCGTCGACCACATTCTCTTCGGCACCGATATTCCATTTCGCGAAGACATCGATTTGCAGCTGCAAGATTTAGAGGACCTGCAGCTCAGTGATGCGGATCGCAAGGCCATCGACTCCGGCAACGCCGCGCGGCTGCTCCGAATTCAGCTGGCGCCGAACGAGTAGCGGATCAGATCGAAACGGGATTGGGTAATCGTTCGCATCAAGGCATCGCCCCAGGACGCGAAAAGAGTTATTCGTTAATCATGCTGGGTCGTTTAATTCTGCTCTTTACCATCGTGCCGCTGGCCGAGCTTTACATCCTGATCAAGGTCGGCAGCCATATCGGCGGCTTCAATACAGTACTCTTCGTGTTCCTCACCGCAGTGCTGGGAGCTTTCCTGGCGCGTCTGCAAGGTTTGCGCACTCTGCAGCAAATTCAATCGAGCCTGTCGCAGGGCCAAATTCCAGCGGAGGAATTGATCGACGGCGTGCTGATTCTCGCCGGCGGCATTCTGTTGTTCACGCCCGGCGTGCTTACCGATCTATTCGCGCTGGTATTACTGTTTCCCTCGACGCGGACACACTTCAAGCGCTGGCTGCGGCGCCGCTTTGACCGCATGGTGGCGTCCGGAAATGTCGGCCTCCACTATCACCGCGGCGGCTTCTGAAGTTTAGCATCGTGTCCCGCAACCTCGCTTGGCGCGTGCGGCGGGGGCACTGATATCAAATAGGCAAAGACAGCGGTTAGAATATTCAAATGGAGCGAGCGACGGTAATTGAACCGGCGACGTTCAGCTTGGCTGCGCGCAACGTAAGTGTCCTGTCTCTCTTGAATCGCTGAGGTTCATTCTCCGCAGCTCGCTGCGTCAAGAAAATCGTCATCCAAAGTCCGTCATTCCCGCATGCTTTAAGCGGGAATCCAGGCGAGTCCGAATTTGGAGCCCGATAAAAAACATTCGAGGTATCTCGCGAGAGGCGCGACCCGGAATCCAGGAAATTCAAGGAATCTGGATTCCGCTTTCGCGAGTATGACGATTCGGGCGGCCCGGATTTAACGTGCGAACTTTAGTTACAGGCCACGAGAATAGCGTGTTCGAACAGCTTACCGATACGCTTCCTCAGGCATATTGAAGGCTGCGCCTTCTTTTGCCAATTGCGCTTGGAACATCTTGCGGATATGCGGGTCCTCGTCACGGTACTCGATGGTGTGGCCGCCCTGCTTGATGTCGAGATTCAAACCCCACCAATCTACTCCAGGGACACCCTTGACGCGCCTGGGGTAGCCGCCGAGGAAGGCCAGCACGCGCAAAGGTTCCTTGGATGCGCCAAAGTGACCGTGGAACCAGCCGGCATCGCCCGGAGCAGCGCTCACGATGCCGCCAGGCTTGTAGTCCTGTCGCTGGACCAATTCGCCCTTGCGGTCGGTCCACGGCGTCGTCCCCGCCTCGCTAGGCCACGTGATGGTGTAGCCCTTGCCGCCTAGACACAGCAGCACCGGGCCGGCTTCGTGGGCGTGACATCGGGAATAGCGGCCAGGCGCGTACTGCGCAATGAACCCCTGATAACTATTCCCGGACAGGCTCCAAAAGAACATCCGGTGACCCACGCCGCGCTGGCCGTCGAGCGGCAGCTCGACGCGGTCCGCGTCCGGGATAATGTTGCCGTAGTTGCGCGCGCGGCCGTGAAGCGGATCTTTGCCGAGATCGGTATGCGCTTTGAAATAATCCGCACTCCCGTCGTACCGATCCTTGAACTGGTACGGGTTGTTGAACAGCGCGTCCTGGCTCCGGTACAGGTGGAAAATAGGCGGCGCGTTGGTCACGCCAAGTAATAAGGCCGGGCTGGAGGTTGCGTTGACGATGCGGTGCCAGGTATTCAGCGGTGGAGAGAAGAGGCTACCCGGCTGCCACTCGAAGGTCTGCTTCTTGTTGGCATCGTCGCCGCTCCAGATCTCCGTCGTGCCGCGCCCCTCGAGCACGTAGAAGAGTTCCTCGTACATGTGCTTTTCAGCAGTAATAGCACCGGCACCGGGCACCTCGATAACGTAAACCCCCTGGAGCCCGCCGCAGCCGTTAAGCTCGATGAACGCGCCTTGCGCGCCCATGCGCTTCCAAGATCCCAAAGTCAGGTCGCGGATGTCGTAGAACCCGACCGTGCCGCGATGGATCGGGAGTTTTTGCTCCTCCATGTAAACCTCATAGGGAGTGGCCTGCCGTATCC
>JBOHVN010000295.1:0-15654 GCA_050735675.1 Binatia bacterium
ATATCACCGATATGGACCTCGCCTTTCCAAATCCGTCGTTGGTTGTGCAAGGCGGGATCATGAGAAAAAAGCCCGATCTCGTCGATAGATTCATGCGCGCTTATGCGAGAGCCATTCAGCGCGCAAGAACTGACAAAGAACTGACTTTCAAGTCGATCGCAAAGTACACCAAAATCGAGGACCCACCTCTCCTGCAAAAGGCCTATGATCTTTACGTCGGCAAGGTTTTGGAGAAGGCTCCCTATATCAATATGGCGGGAATGAAGAACGCCTTGGACGATCTGGCAAAGACCGTTCCGGCGGCGCGGGACGCAAAGCCTGAACAATTCATCGATACACGTTTCCTGGATAACCTCGAGAAAAGCGGCCTCCTGGGCGATCTTTATCGCTGACGTCGACGCGATCGCGGCATTCAGCGCGTTCGAACGCAGGGAGCGCGGAGTTCGAACGCCTCTTCCCCCTCTTCTCATCAGGCGGAATTTTTTCTGCTTGGGCTGGAAAAAGCCGCATCGCTGGCTGTGCGGCGGATTTTCCGCTGCAGCATCTGATGGGCATGCTTTATAAATCGATCATTCGTCCCCTGCTCTTTCGCAAGGACCCTGAAGAAAGCCACGAAAAAATCCTCGCGCTGCTGTCCCGTCTAGAATTCCTTTCCGCACCCTTGGAACAATTCTATCGAGTCGAGGACAGTCGTCTGCGTCTTCGCGTCGGGCCGCTCACGTTAGAAAATCCGGTTGGACTTGCCGGCGGCTTCGATAAGAACGCGATTGCGCCGAGAACCATCGCCAGTTTCGGTTTTGGTTTCATGGAAATCGGCGCGATTACCGCGCAGGCGCAGTCCGGCAACCCGAAACCCAGGCTTTATCGCCTGCCCGAAGATGATGCATTGATTAACCGGCTTGGCTTCAATAACGAAGGCGCGGCGGCGATTGCGGCCAAGGTCGAGCGCATGCGCGCGCGCGGCGGGCTGCCGAAAATTCCGCTTGGCATGAACATCGGCCGCACGAAAATCGTCGAAACCAAGGACGCGGTGGCGGATTTCCTTGCTTGCTTCGAGACTCTCTACTTTCACGGCGATTTTTTTACCTTGAATGTGAGCTCGCCTAACACGCCCAATCTGCGCGATCTGCAAGAGAAGAACTTGTTATGGGATTTGTTGACGGCAGTGCAGGAAAAAAATCGCCAGTTGGCCGCGCGCGCCCAGGTCGAGCCGAAACCCGTCTTCGTGAAGATCGCCCCGGACATGGAGTTCTCGCAGGTCGATGAAATTATCGAAGTCGTCACTTCGGCGCAGCTCACCGGTATCGTCGCGACCAACGCAACGGCCTTCATGCGGGAAAATTTAAAGTCAGCGAAGGGACGCGAGCCCGGCGGGCTCAGCGGCCGGCCGATCAGCGCAAAAGTCACCTCAGTCGTTTCGCATATTTACGCAGTCACTCGCGGCCAGCTGCCAATCGTCGGTGTCGGCGGAATCTTCAATGCGCAAGATGCCTACGACAAAATCACAGCCGGCGCGAGCGCGGTGCAGATCTACACCGGCTGGATCTACGAGGGGCCGGGGGCAGTGAAGCGCATCAACCAGGGATTGCTGCGGTTGCTCGAACGCGACGGTCTGAAACAGCTTTCAGAGGCAGTGGGAATCCAAGCGAAGAGCTAATCGGATGGATTCAAGCGCTTGCGATCCTTACTCTCAGCGACAGCCAAGAAGGAAATTTCTTCCTGCCATTCGACCAGCACGATTTTTTCGGGGTGTCTTTCGAGCAAGCTGCATCCGCTCCGGTCGCCGGTGAGGTTGAGCAGTTCCGGAAATAAATCGCGGCGAAACAACGCCGGGCTACGCGGCTCGCTTGCAAAACCGGGCGCCACAATCGATGCCGGGCAGCGCTCGAATTTCGCGATCAGCAAATTGATCAGCTCCGCGCGGACCGGCATTCGGTCGCCGGCGAGAAACATGACGCCCTGGGATTGCGGATTGCTCGCCCACAGGCCCGCAATGACCGAAGTGCTCTGTCCTCGATCAGCCGCGGAATTCACAAGCCAACAAAGCCGTCTGTTGGCCAGCTTGATCTCGCGCCGCACCGCCGCCAAATCCCGCGTCACGCAGATGATTTCATCAAGATCGGAGGCCAGGGCGCTTTCCAAGACCCATTGCAGCAGGGGTTTCTTCTCGAGCGGCGAAAAAATGTTTTGATCGCCGCTTCGTCCGGCGGCTAATACGACGGCGGAAATCATATTGAGAAATCTCTGGCAGCGGCGCTACTTGTCTTACGTCCAGAGCGTCGCGTCGTCCGCGACTCACTCTGGATAAAATTAGCGACGAGCGATTTCGATTGTTGCGATAACGAGAAGTTCTACGTCCCGCTCACGTAACGATTGATATAGGCTGACGTTTCGCCGGATCGCGACAGGCGAATCGGCGCGCAAGTTTATTCCTTCGCTGCTGCGCGTCTTCATTCCCGGTCCTTCTCCCTAACTCTTCTATCAGTATGATTCAAGTAAAAACCGACATGAAATAGAAATTTTTCGCTGTCGCTCAATATCCTCCAACTTGAAAGGGTGGCGCCTTTTGGCTAACGTCCGAGGCATGTCACGATCTTTCAGCATCGAAGTTGCCAAAGATTATTTCAATTTTGCCTCAGCGCATTTTTTGATCTTCGCCAACGGCAAGAGGGAGCCGCTGCATGGACATAATTACCAGGTGTCGGTCGTGATGGAAGGGGAGCTCGACCACGCCGGCGTGGTGCTGGATTTCATTTCATTTAAGCCGCTGGTGAAGCGCATCTGCGATAGTTTAGACCATCGCACGCTGGTTCAAACCGCCAGTCCCGCCATCACGGTGCGGGAGCGCTCTCAAGAAATCGAGGTTCGTTACGGCAAGCAGAGAATGATCTTGCCGAGGCAGGACGTCATTCTACTGCCGCTGGCGAACACTAGCACGGAGCTATTGGCGGAACATGTCGCCAACCAAATCCGCCGCCAGGTGCGCCGCAAATTTCCCGGAAGCAAGATCCGCCGCTTGGAAGTCGGCGTCGAAGAGGCGCGCGGCCAGCGCGGTTTTTATCGCGGCGAGTTTTAGGCCGCCTCTGGCGCAGAGCAGTTTCGAGTTTCAGGGTTTAAGGTGTCGCGTTAACCGAAAATAAAAATGACGCTTTCCTTGTGAGACTGTGTCGCAATACAAAATTACCGGGATGTCATGCTGAGCAACGCGAAGCATCTGCTTTGTACCGCTTCAGAGAAGCAGATTCTTCAGCGGAGTTTATCCTGAGTTGTCGAAGGGCCTCAGAATGACATTCTGACACAGCCGCTATGGTTGCGGGAGGAACTCGAAGCTACGAGTTCTGTTCCAGCGTCCAGCGCGCGACTTCATCGTGGCGCGCAAACCACACGCCGGGAAAGCCTTTCATATAGAGCAAGAGCTCATGCAGCATCGCCGAGATCAGCGGCCGGCCGCCGAAATGGGTGTGCACGGTTAAATTGATCAACGACGGCGCTTCGTGTTTATAGAGATAGTCGAACGTGTCTTTGTAGACGTTGTAAAAATCCCGCGGGCTGGAGCGCAGCGTGCGATTGTCGGTAAAATCACTGTGCGCGATGGCGACGAGTTTGCCGTGAGCCGTGTCGAAGGTATACGGCAGATCGGTGTCGTTGTAGTCGCCATGCCAGAGAAAGCCCGCTTGGGCCAGTAACTCAGCCGTGTGCACGGACGGCGCCGCCACCGGGCTGAACCAGCCGACCGGAGCGGTTCCCGCGGCGCCAGCGATAATTCGCGCGCATCTCTGGATGACTTCCTCCTCTTCCGCGCGCGAAAGGTAAGGGAGAACGAGATCCTGAGTGTATGAATGACCGGCGATTTCGTGGCCGCGTTGGTGTAATTCCTTTACCGCCTCGGGAAAAACTTCCGCCGCTTTGGCGTTGAGGCAAACCGTCGCTTTGATGTTCGCATCATCGAAAATGCGCATGAAGCGCCAGATGCCGGTTTTGCCGCCATATTGCGACCACGAAATGCCCAACAGGTCGGGCGTGCCGGGCTTGAGCGACGTCGTCATCGGCGAATAGGGCGGCGCCTTGCCCTCCGACCAGACCTCGAACATCACCGTCACCATGACGGTGAGCTTTATGTCGCGGGGCCAGTGAGAAATGGCTTTGGCCATGTCAATGATCCACAGACGCAGGTACAGGGATTACGTTAGTTTAACAACAGATCCTTCACTTCGTTCAGGATGACAACTCCCCTCCACTGTCATTCTGAGCACAGCGAAGAATCTGCTTTATTGCGACTTTTGCTGAAAGCCTGTACTGGTCGACCAAAATGAGTCACTACCTTCACTTCGTTCAGGATGACATCTCCTAAATGTCATTCTGAGCGGTAGCGAAGAATCTCTCTCAGGGCGATTTTGGATCATTACCCAGATGCCAATCAGTCATTGCGCTAGGCGGCAAAGCCGCGCCGCCAAAGCTCGGCGACTTTTTCAAGATCGGCGGCGGGGATATCGACATCGGCGCCGGCGGCGTTTTCGCGCATCTGCCCGGCGTTGCGCGCGCCGGGGATGACGACGCTGACCGCGGGGTGGGCGATGCAAAACGCGATCGCCGCCTGGCCTAAGTTTTTCACCGGGCCGCGAACTAAAAATTTCAGCTGATCTGCTTTAGCCAATTCCTTGGCGAAGGCTTCGCCCTTGAAGCTGCGCGCGCGCACGTCTTCGCCTTGAAATCTCGCTTCGTCGGCCACGGTCATCTTTCCGGTCAGGATGCCGCGCTTCAGCGGCACCCGCGCGATGATGCCGACTTGGGCTTTTTCCGCCAGCGGAAAAATTGTGTCGTTCGGCTCCTGCGCGAGCAGGTTATACTCGACTTGAATCGTTTCGGCGCGGCCGTCTTTGACGGCAGCGACGCCCTCTTCCATGGTGTTGATCGAAACGCCATAGTGGCGGATCTTGCCGGCTTGCTTGGCGCGTTCGAGCACGCCCCAAACTTCGCCGCGCTCGATCACGTCGACGGTCGGATTGTGCAGTTGATAGAGATCGATGTAGTCGGTCCGCAGGCGCTTGAGGCTTTCGTCCATGACGCCGCTGATGTAATCCGGTTCGAAGATGCGCTTGCCGCGGTTCGGCCCGACCATGACGTTGCCGCCCTTGGTGGCGAGGATGACCTGGTCGCGTTTTCCTTTGAGGGCGTTTCCCAGCAGCGTTTCGGAATAGCCCGCGCCGTAGGCGTCCGAGGTGTCGATGAAATTGACGCCCAGATCGAGCGCCGTTTCGATGGCGCTGAGCGATTCAGAATCTTTCATCGCGCCGAAGTGCCCGGCGTGAACCATGGTGCCCAGGCCGACTGCGCTGATCCGTAGTCCGGTTTTGCCGAGGTTTTTGAATTTCATGGCAACCAACATAGGACAGCTTGGCCTGTTCCCGCAAGCTTTTCCGGGAAATTCGCCGGGAACTTTTGCGCCCGGCCGGTCGTTGAATATACGACCCGGCTCGCGGTTGGACTGGAGCGACGCTCTTCATTACAATGCCGTAGCCGTGACGCTGAGGAATTCTAGGGATCTCGTGCGGGAACGTTTCGGGTCGGAGATCATGACGCATCTGGATCATCTCTACCGCGTCGCCTACTACCTGGTCAAAAATGACGTCGAGGCGCAGGATTGCGTGCAGGAGACCTGCGCGCGGGCGCTTAACTCCCGGGATCAATTCACGCCGGGCACCAACATGAAGGCTTGGCTGACCAAGATCCTCTATAATTTTTTTTATGACTTCTACACGCGGAACCGGCACACCGTTGCGGCCGAGGATCTCTCGCTCCCGCTAGGGCAGCGGGATTTCTGGGAGACCCTGCCGACGCGGTCTGCCGGGCCCGAAGCGCAAGTGTTGGCGCAAGAGCTCGGCGGCAAAATCGACGACGCGCTAAAGAAAATACCCGAGGAATTCCGCGCGCCGATCGTGCTCGTCGACATGGGCGATTTTACTTACGCCGAGGCGGCCGAGATTCTGTCCTGCCCGATCGGCACGGTGCGCTCGCGCTTGTCGCGCGGCCGCAAGTTATTGCACGGGATATTGGGTCGATATGTCCTCTAGCTCGATACGATGTCGCGAACGATGAATTGTGAACAAGCTCAAGAATGGATCACCGCGCTGGTCGACAATGAGGTGTCGGCGGAAGAGCGCGCCGCCATTGAGCGGCATATCGGCGCTTGCCGGCAATGCCAGCAAGCCTACGAACAAGAGCGCGCGATTAAGCAGCAGGTTCGACTGGCGAGCGCGATTATAACAGCACCGGCGGCGCTGCGTCAGGCCGTTGAAGGAGCGGGCCGCGAGCCAAGTTCTTGGCTCCGCGTACGGAGGAAGCTGGAAGAGTTTTTGACGATGCCATACGTGCGTCCGGCGCTGGCCGTGGCGCTCTTGCTCCTGGTGATCTATCCGTTGATGTTTCGCGGCGGCGAACAGAGAAACATCGCGCTGGCGGCGTTGTCGACCCATGCGGCCATCGAGAGCGGCCACAAGACCGTCACGCGCGTCGATGACGTGGGGAAGCTTAAAGCGCAACTGGTTCAGGCCGTGAGCGGCCGATTTGCGCCGATGGGTTTCGACCTCTCGATGATGCAGCTTTATCCGGTAGCCGGATTCGTGGAAAAGATCGGTGGCCGCGACGTTCTCGTGACCGTTTATCAGGGCGCAGGGCAGAACGTGACTTGCTTCACTTTTCTCGGCAGCGAATCGGACGCGCCGGCCGACGCCATGGTGTTTTTCGACGACGTTAAGAAGATCAGCTTCTATTCCTTTTCCCAGGGTGATTTTCACGCCGTCATGCATCGCGAAGGCGAACTGATCTGCGTCATGGCGTCAAAGATGCCGGCCGCGGACCTGCTCGCATTGGTTCGCGGCAAAGCGCGCCACTCGTGATTCGGAACACGCGTTGACAACCCGCGGTTAATTCCATACATTTTACTCGCCCTTGAAGCTTGCCGTGAGCGGGCGTAATTCAGTGGTAGAATGCCAGCTTCCCAAGCTGGACGTCGCCGGTTCGACCCCGGTCGCCCGCTCCAACTTTCTCCACGCAAGTTCAACGACTCTAAATTGCAGTTCACGCGGGTTTTTCAGCCAAAACTGAAAAGTGCCCAAAAGATGATGCTCGACAGTGCCGTCGTTTTATTGATTCTTGCCTGGGAGTAGCTTCGCGAGACGAGTAAGGCCTCGCGGTGTCATCAACACGTATTTCGGGCCGAGATTCAACAGCTCAAGGACAAGCTTCAGGCGGAATGCCGGTATCTGCGGGAAGAATCAAGATCGAGAATAACTTCGGTCAAATCATCGGCGAGAGGCGACGTCTTAAAGTGTGTGTTGATATCCTCTTGCAGTGATCAGCGATTGACCGTCACCACAGAACTATAAACAGAACATTAATTTTATTCATTCCTGCGGGTTCTCGCTCGCTTGCCATCATGCAATTACCTAGGCTAGGATCGACCCTCGTTGAGTTTACCGTAAATTGTTTGTGTTCATTGGACCCGGAGACGAAATTGCCTCAATCCGCGCTGGTTTCCTGGTACGAGGTAGCGGAAGGAATCCACCGGAGAATTTCCTTCCCGCTTGGTCACGCGCTCTGCGTGCTTTTGGTCTGTGCCGGCTACTACGCCGGCGCATTGATCGGCCAGTCTCTTAGATTTCCCGATTCGCATCTGTCGCTGATCTGGCCGCCGACGGCCATCCTACTGGCAGCGCTCTTGCTCGCGCCCCCTCGGCGCTGGTGGATATTTCTCGTTGCCGTGTCCCCCGTGCATATCTTCGTGCAAACGCAAGACGGCGTGCCGGCTCTGGGAATCTTGAGTCAACTCGCCGGCAATTTCGGCCAGGCACTGGCCGCCGCGACAAGCATGCGCTACTTCGCTAAAGGTGAGATCCGGCTCGATAGTTTTCACAACGTCATCATTTTTACTCTGTGCGCGGTTATTCTCGCGCCTTTTGCCGTCTCCGCTATCGCCGCCTACCTTTATGTAATGAGCGGTTGGGAGCAGGATTATTGGTACGTGTGGCGCGCGCGCGTTCTGTCCAATGCCCTTTCGACGCTTACGATCATACCGCCCGTTTTGATGGCGTTCGGCGTTCGAGAGCCGAAAGTACAGAGCCGGTCGCAGTGGCGCTCTGTTGAATTTGCTCTGCTCACAGCGGGGCTCGTGGCGGGCTATTGGGCGTTCGGCGAAGACGCGGCGGGTGCAACTTTGCTTTGCGCGCCATTGCCGTTTCTTCTGTGGGCAGCCGTGCGTTTCGACATCGGGATATTAAGTGTCTCGCTTCTGGTCACCGCCTATCTGGCTTTCTTGAGTACTTCGAACGGCCAGGGTCCTTTCGCGACTCAGTCGGCTGCGGAGAACGTCCTCGCACTGCAGTTGTATTTCATCACGATCTCTCTTTCGCTCATGTTTTTGGCCACGTTGATCCGCGAGCGGCGGAGCAGCGAAGACGCGTTGCGCGAGAGCGAGGCCAGGTACCGGGCGTTGGTCATGGCGGAAGCCAACATCGTGTGGCAGGCGAACGCGAACGGCGAGGGATTCTTGGCGACGCCCAGTTGGCTCGAGCTCACAGGGCAGAGCGAGGATGAGGTAAGAGCGTTGGGTTGGCTCAACGCTCTTCATCCCAAGGATCGAGAGCGCAGCGAGCGATTGTGGAAGCAGGCGATGGCGGAGAGGCGCATGTATGAAAGTGAGTTCCAAGTGCGCACTCGCGGCGGCGACTACCGATATTTTCACGTTCAGGCGGTGCCGATTTTATCGTCCGGCGGCGAAGTCGGCGAATGGATCGGAGCCGGCGTCGATATCACCCAGCAGAAAGACGCCGCCTTGGCCGTGCAGCGACATCGTGACGAACTCGCGCATGTCACGCGAATCACCACCATGGGCGAGCTGGCGGCATCACTGGCCCATGAACTGAATCAGCCGCTGACAGCGATCCTCAGCAACGCCCAGGCGGCGCAGCGTTTCCTCGCTGCCAACCCGGCGGACGTCGAGGAGATACGCGTGATTCTTCAGGACATTGTCAACGACAACCGGCGCGCGAGTGAAGTGATCCACCGCCTGCGCGAACTGGTCAAAAAAAGCCAACTCGAAGTCGCGCCGCTAGAGCTTGCCGACGTGATACGCGATGTCGTCCTGCTGATTCATAGCGATGCCGTCTTGCATAACGTCAATCTCGTGATCGAAACAGCTCCCGGTTCGCCCAAGATCCAGGGCGACAGAGTTCAGTTGCAGCAGGTCATGTTGAATTTACTGCTGAACGCATTTCAAGCCATGAAGGATTCTCCAGTGAGCGAACGAAAAGTCACAGTACGGACCCAACTCGACGACGACTCGAATACGGTGATCCTCGCGGTGCGTGACCGGGGCGTGGGATTGAAAGACAATCAGCTTGAAAAGATGTTCCAACCCTTTTATACGACCAAGAGCGACGGGCTAGGCATGGGCCTGGCAATTAGTCGCTCTATCATAGAAGCCCATGGCGGGCGCCTTTGGGCGGAAAACAATCCCGACCGGGGCGCGACACTTTATTTTACCGTGCCGGTGGCCGGAGAGGTAGAGGATGATGAAACAGCTAAATCGGATAGCGACGGAAAAACGCATTCCTACGCCGATGCCCGCGCTCGCAGCCAGGCCTGACGTTTTCTTGGTCGATGATGATGCCTCGGTGCGGCGAGCGTTGACGCGTCTGATCAAGTCCGCGGGCCACCACGTCCAAACGTTCGCGTCGGCGCGAGAGTTCCTCGGGACGACCCGCGGCGTCGAAGAAGCAGCAGGCTGTCTCGTGCTCGACGTTCGGATGCCGGGACTTACCGGCATGGATTTACAGCGGGAACTACAAACCAAAAACCGTAGTCTCCCGATTGTTTTCATTACCGGCCACGGCGATATTCCGATGAGCGTAAGAGCGATGAAGGCCGGCGCCGTCGATTTCCTGCCCAAGCCGGTCAAGGACACGGATCTTTTGCGGGCGATCGAACAGGCGCTCGCTCGCGCCTCCCGCGACCGCGCCGCCCGGAAAGAAGTCGAAGTCGTGCAACGGCGAGCGGAAACCTTGACATCGCGCGAGCGCGAAGTAATGCCTTTGGTCGCAAGCGGGTTGCCGAACAAGCTGATCGCTTATAAGCTCGGCACCGTAGAAAAAACCATCAAAGTCCATCGGGCGCGGATCATGCAGAAAATGCAGGCGCAATCGTTGCCTGATTTGGTACGGGCGGTGGAAAAACTCGGAATTTCTCAAAAAGATGACCAGGATTGATCGACCAACCCGATCTCGTTCCGTTCCGGCCGCCTCGCTTCCCAGGAATCCGGCCAGTCACATTGCCAACGCACGATAGCTGCTCCGGGATCGACGCTGCCGCGGCTCGCCTGGAGATCCAGCGCCCCTGAGAGCCATTTTATTGAGCCCGGAATTCGCAGTTGAGAATGGTTTGCTCTGCGGGGCGCAATCCTTCCGTCGTGAAGACAATGCTTTGCTGCCTCTGAGCGGCTTGCGATCATCCGTGTTTTACGAACCATCACTGCCACCGTGGCTACGGATTGCCAAACGCGCGAAAAGACTTTGTAGTTGCATGCTTGGGTGTCTTCCCGACTCCAGGATTGCGCCCCGCTGGGCTGAGGCAAGTTGCGACTGCGGAATCCGGGTTGAGTACACCGGCCGGATGCCGCACGCGATGGCTTCTGACATCGACTAGTTCATGGCGAGCAGCGCCGTGATGGTGCCCCCCCTCTTCCTGAAAATCGTCTTCCATTGGACCAAAGTCCAATATACAGGCTCTCGACACTTAATTAGAGTTCGTCACTATTGTTGGAGTCGAATGACAGTTCTCGTTTCTAACGTCATGTGACGCCGGGAGTTATCACGAAAACCAAACCATTCATCGTTATTGTAGATGACGATGAATCCGTCTGTCGCGCCTTAAAGCGTCTCGTGCGCTCGCTCGGGATGGACGCGGATACGTTTACTTCCGGTCACCAGTTCCTCGAGCTTATCGAAGCGATGCCGTCCTTACCCGTCGACTGTGTTGTGCTCGATGTCCAGATGCCGGGCCTTAACGGTCTGCAGGTGCAAGAGCAGCTGATGAGGGGCGGCCGCCGGTTCCCGATCATCTTTATCACCGCGCATGATGACGCGGTGGTGCGCGAGCAAGCCCTGGCCGCCGGAGCTTTGGCGTTCGTGCGCAAGCCATTCAATGATGAGATCTTGATTAAGACATTGAACGTAGCGCTCCGGCATGGAGACGAAGGGAAAAAAAAGTGCTGACGCATGTTGAGGAATCTCATCATGGATGCCGGCCGGGAACTCTATTCCACAATTGACATGAAAGGGAAAGCAATGCAGACGAACACGACAATTCGACCGCCGAACCTGCGTAAGGCGGTTTTCGCTATTGCCAAAGCAGCAGCCGTCTTTGTTTTAGCGTTTCCACTGTCCGTGGCTGCTCAGCAGCGCTATGAACCACCCGCCGTGTTAGGTGAAAAAGGGCGATCGTTGGATGTTCGATACCGCCAAAGGAAAGGAAGAGCTCCTCAATTGCCGGATCGGCGACGACGAGCTATCCGCGATTCAAGTCAGCCTCGCCTATTTCGACGCCCAGCGCGAGTACGCGCAAAAGGACCGCGACGGCGACGGAGTTTTGGAATACGCTCAGAAATTCCGCAGCGACGCGGCAAAGAAAAACGGTTTGTTTTGGCAGGCCAAGACCGGCGAAGAAACGAGCCCCCTCGGACCGTTCGCGGTTCGAGCCGCGAAAGAAGGATACCTACAGAAGGCGCCGGCCGATAAACCCGCTCCGTATCACGGCTATTACTACAGAATTCTCTCGGCGCAGGGGAAAGATGCGCCTGGCGGAGCTTATAGTTACATCGTCAAAGGAAACATGATCGGCGGTTTCGCGCTCGTCGCCTATCCCGCGCAGTACGGCAACTCGGGCGTGATGACCTTTATCGTCAATCACAACGGCAAAGTATTTCAGAAAGACCTCGGCAAGAGTACGGCGTCGGTTGCGGCGACGACGATGAAGGAATACAACCCTGATCCGAGCTTGACAGAGGTCCAGCAGTAAAAGCGCGCGAAGGAGCGGCGGTGAAGGAAGCATATCCCACCGCGGCAGCGATGCAGGAGAAATGAGAGAAACCAAAACTAGCACGGCAACGCTAGAAGCCAAGAAGCGTTACACCAAAAACAATCGACGCCCAAGATACAAAATCTGCCTTGCTAACGCGGCCTTCTCTGCGCTCTCCGCGCGTCGGTGATCGGCTTGTTCCGGGCGCCAGTGTTTTTGAGAGCTGGGCACAAATTGTGACCAGCTCACTTTGCAGTTGATCACCGCGATAATTCACCTCCCAATATCCCCACCACATCCCCGGGCTTTCTCGCCACCGCCCAGCTCCACTTTCCAAATCCGCCGTGCTCGTTCACGGCCTTGATCCATTGATCCAGGAATTGCCGCTTGGTTTTGTCCTGGTCGCTGTCCTGGCCTTTGGTTTCAAGCACCAGATAGCTGCCGTTCTTCAGCCGGATGATGAAGTCGGGCCGGTACTTGTGCACCACGCCTTTGTAGACGTAGAGCACTTCAAATCCCAGGTGATCGTTTTTCACCCACGCATCGACGGTTTCGTCGCGATCCAACCGGTACGCGTCGGCGGACTCCCAGGTGCTGTCGTACACGCAAAAATTGACATGGGATCGCTTGGTGTATTCGCATGGCTTGCCCGTGTACCAAGTCCGCATGTCGCCGGTCGAAACAATCGGTCGTTCCGTGTCGAAGACCGGCACCAGCGATTCGGTATTCTCGCTGCTAATCCTCTCCCACATATGCTGGACGACTTTGCCGAGATTCAGCGTGATGACGAGCCGGCGCCGGAGATCGTCGTGATTGAATAACGGCGGCGTGATGTCGATCTTACCGGCGGCGACAAACTCCTCCATTAGCCGAATCAGCCGGGCCAGCAGATATTCTTTGTTGCCCTTCCAACTCGGCTTCATCTGATCGAAAATGCTGCTCGCGGTTTCAAAGGCGATCTTTTGCCAGCGAAACTTCTTCCCTAGCTCTTCCAGATCGATCTCCGAAAGTTTGGTGACATCCGGCTTGCCCTCGACGATCGGCGCGACTTCGGCCAAGGTCGGCGTCTTGAGAGCGTCCAGCTCCAGCGGCTTAACTTTAGCGAAATCCAACTTCAATTCTTGCCCGTAGATATGGTCGATTCTGATGATGTTCGGCCAACTGATCTCGAACTCTCTCTTGTCAATCACCGGTTCGATCTTGGTTTTTGGCGCCGGCGGCGGCGGTGGCGGCCCGTCTTGCGCTTCATGCGGCAGGAAAGTGAACGGCACGCCGAAGATGTTGACGTACTCCGGATCGAACAGGTTTTTCTCCTTGTCGAATTCATAGGAGACCCGCCTGAGCCCGCGCCCCACGACTTGTTCGCAAAGCAACTGGCTGGAGAAAGCGCGCAGTCCCATGATGTGAGTCACAGTTCGCGCATCCCACCCTTCGGACAACATGCCGACCGAGATCACATTCTGAATCTGCTCGCCCGGTTTTCCTTCCTTTCCGACCGTGTCGACCTGTTGGCGGAGTTGTTCGGCCAGTTCTTTCTTGGAAAGCTTCCGCACCGGTTCATCGTCGTTGTTTTCAACCTCTTCTCGCTCGTCGCCGTTAAACGCGACCGGTTCTTCTTGCGCTTCTGCCGTATCGAGCACTTTGGAGTCGATGTGCAGAGTCCGCTCCGGCACGCAGAGTTCGTCGAGCAAAATCTTTTTATGGTCAAAGGCGTACTTTACCCGCGCGGCCGTCTCGGTCCGGTTGGCGACCGTGATCATCACCGGCGGAGTGCGCAGCCCTTGCGCCTCCCATGCCTTTGCCGCTTCGAGCCAGTCTTTGCCGAGTAAATAGTATCCGGTGGCCACCAAGTCAGGCAGCGGCACTTGTTCTTCCGCTCGCCGATTTAGATCATCTTTGACGTGCTCGTAGATATGGTAGAGCTTCGATTTGTAGGTTTTGGCGTCCGGCACGCCGTCGTCACGGACCACGACGCGCGGTGTTTTGACCAAGCCGGATTCGATGGCGTCGTTGAGACCGAAATCGCTGACAATCCAGTCGAACAAGGCTTCATCCGAGCTTTGTTTGCCTGATGGCGCGAAGGGTGTCGCCGAAAAATCGTAACAGGTGAGTATTCCGCGCGCCTTGTGAATGCGGTCCAGCCCGCCGACCCATTTAGTTGCTTCCTCGATGTCTTCCTTCTTGACGCCTTTGATCTTCGACTCGGCAGGGATGCGCCAGGCGTGGTGCGCTTCGTCGTTGATGGCCAGGATATTGCGGGTTCCCGCCAGCGCGCCGAGGACTTCCCGGACGTAAGCTTCGTCGCTCTTCGCGCCCCGTTTGTCGACAGATTTCTTTTTCGCGATCCGTTCTTCCGAATCCCAATTGAGCATGTGCCAGTTGCGCACCAGCACTTTGCCTTGACGTAGCTTATCCAAGAGCGCCGCCGGCACGACGTTAAATTCATCGTAAAAATTGTTTTTCCCCGCCGGCTCCAAGACTTGCAACCGGCTTTTCACCGTCAGTCCCGGCGCGACGACGAAGATCTGTTTCGCGTAGCGCGCGTCTTGCGGATAGGTGACTTTGTTGATGACTTGCCAGGCGATCAACATCGCCATGACAATGGTTTTGCCGGAGCCGGTGGCCATCTTCGAACAGAGCCGCGTGAACGCGCCGCCGTCCGACGGGATGTCGATGCCGACCTTTTCCGACGCCGGCGCCTCGGCGAGCCAGATGAGCGTTTCCATCGCTTCCAACTGGCAGAAGAAAAACTGATGCTCGCGCTCGTCGGGATTGTTCCAGTGCTCCAGTAGCCGCTTGGTGATGCCGGTGACGCCTGGGTAGCCAGCTTCCCGCCACGCCTTCACGCGCGGGCGAATCTGATTCACCAGCGGGATTTCAACAAATATTCCGGGGTCGTCGAAGGCTTTGGAACTTTGCGACGCGATGACGTAACCCGCGGGCCGCCGGCCGGCCTTTTGATCGAAGGTCCGGCTCTCGCGGTCATAACTCCAGTATTGTTTCGGCTCTTCGTAGGGCGAGTTGATGATGAGGTGGTCGATCGTCGTTTGCGCCATCCGCGTAACCGATCTCGCTTCAGTTTCTCTGTGGGATGGATTCGAACAGCAGACGATTGATTTCCGTATCCGGCGCCCGCTTCGACAGGTAGAGCATCTCGACGCCGACAACGCGATCCTGCGCGTCGTAATCGACGATGATGCCCGGCGATACTTCTTCTGAACGGCTGGCCGGCGCCTCTGTCAAGCTCAGGTACAAGGCGTCTGCCTGTTGATCCACTTTAAGCTTCATGGAATGGTCCTCCTTCGATCAAAGAACGCTGTCACGATCCGCGGCGGTATTGTCTTTCTATTAACTATAACACGCAGCACACGATTACCGCCCTCGGCAATCCGGGCCAACCGATGCTCTAAATCCGCGTCCACCGGGTCCGGTTCGGCTGCTTCCGGTGCGTCGATTACCCGCTCAACCCAAGCCAACTCGATATTTCGCTTTTCGAGGGCGTCGCGGGCATGCTCGGTCAATTCGTAAGCCATGCGATGCTCACGAAGGAAGGTCTAAAAGCTTCAAGCTCTCGATGCCCCGGTC
>JBOHVN010000296.1:0-4091 GCA_050735675.1 Binatia bacterium
TCTGTAGCAATCGCTGCATATATCTTCGCTGATGTAAATATATTGCACACGCTCCTTGCCGTACTCCTCGGTCATTCCGTTGAATCGATCGTAGCCACCTGTTTTTTCACGCTTATCTTTGCTGGCACTGCAGTTGCGTTGTACGCCAGAGGGACGAGTATCGCGCCAATTCGAGTGAGCCGTCGAACACAGAGGAGGAGAACATGAAAAGCTTCAATCTTTGCGCAATCGTTTTTGCCGTGGTTCTTGCGATCGGCTCAGCCTATGGAAACGCCGAAGCCAAATTTACCATGGCCTACGTTTCTGACTCTCCCAGCTCCTCTGTGCCGTTTTGGGTCGCCAAGGACGCCGGCCTGTTTAAAAAGCACGGACTCGATATCGACATGCTCTTCATCAACGGCAGCACGCGCGCGGTTCAGAGCCTGATTGCCGGCGATCTTAATTTTTCCGGCGCCGTCGGGACGTCAGCGATGAACGGCGCCATGGCCGGCGGCGATGTCGTGATCATCAACGGCTTGGTCAACACGCTCCCCTATTATTTGATCGGCAAACCCGAGATCAAATCAGTGGAAGATATAAAAGGCCGTTCGGCGGCGGCGCACATCCCTGGAACTTCGGCGGACTTTGCTCTGCGATTGGCGTTAAAAAAAGTCGGCATTCCCTATGAAAACATCAAAGCTGTCATGGTGGGCGGCGCGCCAGCGCGAATTGCCGCCGTCATGAGCGGCCAAGTGGATTTCACAGTGGTGACCGAGCCGGGAAAAATCAAAGGCGAAAAAGCAGGACTCAAGGTCATCATGGATATGGCCAAGCTCGACGTCCCGTTTCAATTTACCTGCACGGTGACAACCAAACGAATGATCGCCGAACACCCCGACGCTGTCATGGGACTGGCCAAGGCGATGGCGGAGGCGGTCCACTATTACAAAAACAACAAGGAGCAGGTGATAAAAATTATGCAGAAGTACACGCGCGGACAAAGCCGCAGCGTGCTGGAGGGAACCTATGCGGCGTATGAGGAGATTTTTGTCGAGGACACCCGACCCACGATCGAGGGTCTAAAGAACACGCTCCAAATCCAGGCTTCGTGGGACCCCAAGGCGGCTAAGGCCAAAGTGGACAACTTTGTCAACCTGCGCTTTGTGAACGAGATGAAGCAGAACGGCTTCCTCACTAAACTCTACGGCCAGCAGAAAATGAGTGGAAGATAGATCCTGCAAGGCTGCTGAAAAAGACTCATATGCTTCGTTGCGCTCAATCGCCTCGCTACAACGTACTGAGTAAGTACGCCTCCGCTCGTCGACTTTTCGCGCGCCTCGCCTCTGAGATCTTTTTGAGCAGCTTGCAATCAGAGTGTTCCAGCAGACTGCTAGTGAACTCTAACGGCTCCGTAGCGGTTGCCCGTTGTGGTGAGGCTCTCGAACCATGACCGTGTTAGTCCAATGGAACAGGAAGCCAATTTGATTTGTGTCCAAGAGGAGGATCAAAAATGAAATCCCGAAAAAGATTTATTGCCGCGGCAATTGCGGCATTCGTCATCGGAGGTCTTACCAGCGGCGCTTTAGCAGATGATTTCTACAAAGGAAAGACCATTCGGGTGGCCGTCGGCTTTGCCGCTGGCGGCGGCTACGATACCTACGCTCGCGCCGTCGCTCGCCACCTGGGGAAACATATTCCCGGCAATCCCGAGTTCGTCGTTGAGAACATGACTGGCGCGGGGAGTTTGATCGCCGCCAATTACACCTACAATAAAGCCGACCGTGACGGCACGTTCCTCGGCGTCTGGAATAGCGCCTATGTGCTTTATCAGGCGCTCGGTGATCGCGCGGTCCGGATCGACGCGACAAAACTGGGCTGGATCGGCGCGCCAGTCAAGGGCTCGCCCCATTGCAGCGTGATGGCGTTCACCGGAATCGACGGTTTCGAAGAACTCCTGAAATCCGGCCGCTCGCTCAAGATGGGCGCGACGAGAGCCGGCTCCACTTATAACGATCTCCCGAAGATTCTGAACCAGACCATCGGCACCAAGTTCGAAGTCATCACCGGCTATACAGGGACCTCGAAAATTCTTCTCGGCATGCGCTCGAAAGAACTGGAGGGAGGTTGCTGGGGATGGGAGTCGGCGAGAGTTACGGCGCGGTCCATGCTCGACGCCAAAGGCGATGAGCGGCTCATCCCGGTTATTATCCACAGAAAATGGGAAGATCCGCTCGTAAAGGATCTGCCGTTGATTCCTGAGGTGATCAAAGCCAAAGCGGATGCGGATGGCCTGGCCGTCTATAAGGCGTGGGGCGGGCAGTATGAGTTTCAGCGCCCCTTTGTCGCCCCTCCGGGAGTGCCCAAAGACCGACTCGAAATTCTGCGCAAGGCGTTCGCCGCGACTTTTAAAGATCCGGAATTTCTTGCTGAGGCGAAAAAATCCAAGCTCTTCCTCGACTACGTATCTGCCGACGAGATTAACCGGCACGTGAAAGACATTCTGGACATCACGGCCAAGGCGAAGGAAAGTCTCCAATTTTTAGTCAGGAAGCAAAAGCAAAACTAACAACTCATCAGGCGAGGATGAAAAGGAGTTGTCTATGAGACCGGCAAAACGACTGGGCTTTGTGGCGCTTTCGATCTTCATTTTAGGTTTAGTAAGCCTGCTTCCCCGTCCCACCACCGCCGCGGCCAACGAAACCATCGACGAAGTTTACAAGAAGGCGCTCAAAGAAGAGGGCGTGCTTAACTGTTACTGTTCGCTGGCACAGATCAACGCGCAGAAAATCTTCCCGATGTTCGAGAAGCGCTTTCCCGGCATCAAAATCAACCATGTGGATGCGACCTCGGATAAGCTCGCGGTCCGCGCGATCACCGAGGCACGGGGCGGAAGGGTGATCGCCGATGTTTTTGAATTCGGCCTCGAAAACCTCACCCAGCTTTACGATCAGAAACTGCTACTGGATAAACCGATTCCGGAAGCGGCGGCTTATCCGGATAACCTGAAAGGTTCCTGGTGGACGGCGAATAATCTGATTTTTTTCGTCGGCGCCTGGAATACCAAGAACGTGAAGAAGGGAGAAGCGCCGGACTCATTCGACGATTTTGCCGATCCGCGATGGAAGGGCCGGCTAATCGCCGAGCCTCGCGACGCGGAGTTGGTGATCGGCTTGATGCACAAGCATAACAGCCTTGAGAAGGCCACCGCCATTCTCAAGAAGATCGCAGCCAACAATCCCGAGTTTCACAAGGGACACTCCGATCTGGCGGAGCTTCTGGTCGCGGGACAGGCAGCGGCTTGCTTCACGTGCTACTCCCATCATTATCCGCCGCGGATCAACAAGGGCGCCCCGCTCGGCTATTTTCTCGAGGAAGGGATCGGCGGCATCATCGGAGTTTCCGTCTCCAAAGATGCGCCCCATCCGAACACGGCGTTGCTCTACGCCCGCTGGGCGGAGTCGGAGGAGGGCCAGCAGGCATTTGCCAAGGGCGGCCGAACGCCCGCTCACCCGAAAGTAGAGCCGATGTTGCCGGTACGGCCGAAGAAGATCTATGCGGTCGGTGTGGACGACATCAAGCAGTTTAAGAAATACGAGAAGATCTGGAAAGAGATTTTTAAGCTGCGGTGAGTTGGAGCAAAGGAACAAACTAAAAAGCAGAAGAGAGATTGTAAAAAACTTCAGGGACACGTTCGCTGATCCGGCGTTCTTATCCGAAGCGAAAAAGTCGCAGCTCGATATCGAGTTCGTTTCGGGTGAAGAAGTCCAAAGACTGGTGGAAAAGATCCTTTCCATACGCCCCAAAGCCAAAGAGAACCTTGTATTTCTAGTACGCAAACAAAAATGAGGAGGTCGACATGAGAAAGCCGATTTACGGCAGCGTATTCTCGCTGGGTTTCTTTTTTCTGACGATGACGTGGAGTCCGGCCGCGGCCGATGACTTCTTCAAGGGCAAGACGATTCGCGTCAGCGTCGGTAACGCGGCAGGCGGGGGCTACGATACCTACACGCGCGCGGTTGCGCGCCATATGGGAAAACATATTCCCGGCAATCCCGAGTTCGTAGTTGACAACATGACCGGGGCGGGAGGTCTCATTGCCGCCAATTACACTT
>JBOHVN010000297.1:0-4678 GCA_050735675.1 Binatia bacterium
GTGCAGGATGCCTGCGTGGTCGGAGTTCTGATGGTCGCAATCACTTTTACTCTCGTCTTCCTGGGCCAATATTTTGCCTCGCGGGCCAAGGTGCAAGAGACGCCGAGCTGAGCGTTCCTCATGAGGTCATGATGCTGCGAGTGAAAAACCTGATCAAGAACTTTGCCGGCGGCGTCCAGGCGGTGAAAGGAATCTCTTTCGAAGTCGGCGAAGGGGAGTTCTATACGCTCCTTGGCCCCAGCGGTTGCGGTAAGACGACCACGCTGCGCTCCGTTGCCGGGCTGGAGACGCCTGACCGGGGGGAGATCTCTATCGGAGACACTAAGGTCTTCTCCCAAGAGGAGGGCATCCTTATCCCGGTCCACAAAAGGGGCATCGGCATGGTTTTTCAGTCCTATGCCATCTGGCCTCACCTCAGCGTCTTCAATAATGTGGCTTTTCCCCTGAAGCATAGCGGCCAAGGCATACCCAAGAGCGAGATCCGGGAGCGGGTCCTAAAAGCCCTCAGCCTGGTACAGCTCGATGGCCTTGCAAACCGGCCCGCGCCTTTCCTGAGCGGCGGACAGCAGCAGAGAGTGGCCCTGGCGCGAGCTTTGATTTATGAACCCAAGCTTCTTCTCCTGGATGAGCCGTTGAGCAACCTCGACGCCAAGCTCCGCGAAGAGATGCGCGTGGAGCTAAAGCAGCTGGTCAATCGCCTCGGCATCACGACACTTTATGTAACTCACGATCAAGCCGAGGCGCTGGCGCTCTCGGATCAAGTGGCGGTCATGAACCAGGGTGTGATCATCCAGGAGGGCGTGCCGCGAGACATCTACCTTCAGCCTCGCGATGCCTTCACGGCTAATTTTATCGGCAAGGTCAACCTCTACGAAGGAAAGGTGGTCCGCGCGTCTGCAAAGAATGGACTGGGAGTTGTCCAGGTTCCGCTCGGCGAGGTGCTTTGCCGCATGTCTGACGGCTTGATGGACGGGGACGCCATCCAGTTGATGATCAGGCCCGAGGGGGTGAGCATCCTCGAGAACAATCCAGAGCAGAACAACAACACGCTCGATGGAGAAGTCGAGTTGGTCACTTTCCAGGGCGACACCGTAGAGTATCAAGTTCGTGTCCGGAGCGAACACTGCCGCGTGAAGAGCGACTCGCTAAAGGAGATCGGCAAGGACCGGAAAGTGAATCTCTACTTTCCTCCGGAAAGATGCTTCGTTGTCCGTCGAGATTAAAACCACGGAGGTCAAATATGAAACAACCGAGAGGTTTCTGCGCCCTGTTCTCGTTGCTTATGCTGCTCAGCTTCGGAGCCCGCTCAGGTTATTCCGCACAGTCCTCGCAGTCAGTCAAGGAAAAAACCATCGACTCCGACCGAAGCAAGATCCAAGTCAAAGTATTGGCAGGAAATGCCGATGTGGTCAGCGTGAAGCCCTATATCAAGGCGGCAGATGGAAAGAAGAAAGGGCGGTTGTGGTTAGATGTAGTCGTTAAAAACACCGCAAGCGAGCCTCAAGCTTACAGCGTCTTCGGCCAGGCTAAGACCGACACCGGCGGCTGGCTTGGCGGAATGACCGAGGCGCCGAAGGACGGCAAACTTGTTCCCGGCAAAGAAACCACCGCAAAGATTAGAACTGGCTACGAAGGGGAGCAGGTCCCAAAAGAAATCCGGGTAGAGATCTTGCCCGCTCAATAGCGACCCATGCGACTTAACGCAATACAGGCGAAATCCTCGCGTTTCTCGTGAGGAGTGGAAACTAAGGAGGCTAGCATGAAACGGCCAATTATCTTCGCCGCTGTCAGTGTGAGTTTGACTTTTTTCGCGATGACCTGGAGCCAAGCCCTGGCAAATGAATTCTACCAGGGGAAAACGATTCGCTTCATTGTCGGCTTTTCGGCGGGCGGCGGATACGACACGTACACTCGAACGATTGCGAGGCACATCCCTAAGCACATCCCGGGAAACCCGTCGACCACGGTCGAAAACATGACGGGCGCCGGCAGTACCTTGCCGCGAATCACATATACAACAAAACCGAACCCGATGGGCTCACGGTGGGAATTTTTAACTCACACAACGTGTTCAACGATGCCATGGGGGACCCAAGCGTCAGGATCGACGGCCGAAAGATCGGTTGGATCGGCACCCCGAGCAAAGACTCGGTAGTCTGCGCGGTCATGGGATTTACCGGCCTGAAGACGTTCGATGATATTCGCAAGTCAAAAAAAGCCGTCAAAATGGGAGCGACGCGGGCGGGAAACACGGTTCATCTGCCGACGATGCTGAACAAATGGGCGGAAACCAACTTTGCAATCATCCCCGGCTACGAAGGCACATCGAGAATTCGACTTGCCATGCGATCAAAAGAGGTCGACGGCGCTTGCTGGACGTGGGAATCGATGAGGACTACGGCCAGAGCCATGCTGGATGCAAATGGAGACGACGAGCTTATACCATTTATCATCCAAAGAAATTGGGATGAGCCCGAGGTCAAAGATATCGCGACTTTTCCCGGGGTCATCAAAAATAAGGACAACCAGATTGCTTACAATGCGTGGAACGCAGCAAACGAGTTTGCCCGTCCGTTTTCAGTTCCTCCGGGAACATCCAAGGAACGGTTGGCAATCTTGCGCCGAGCTTTTGCCGCCACCATGAAGGATACCGCGTTCATTGCCGACGCCAAAAAAGCCAAGCTCGATCTCAACTACGTGTCTGGAGAAGAAATCGAAAAGTATGTGGATGAGATCTATTCCATGCCCGCTCGCGTCAAGGAGAATCTGCAGTTCCTGATGAGAAAGACCGGCAAGAACTAAGCGCCGGGCAATGGAGCATGAAACAGAGAGCAGCGTTTAGAGATCTGATGTCCGGCATCCGGCTTTGTGACATCTATCAATAGCGGAGATCGTATGCTCGAATACCTGGAAGCATTTCAAACCGGCTTAATCAACATTCTGCCATTCAGCGCGCAGGGGCAGCAGTCCTTTCTTTTCATGCTCGTCGGGATCTTTATCGGCTTCTGGGTCGGCATCCTGCCGGGGCTTGGCGGGGCGACAACTCTGGCCCTGATGCTGCCGTTTATTTACACCATGGATCCGACCACTGCCTTTGCCTTTCTTCTCGGCGCCAATGCGGTCACCAGCACGACCGGCGACATCACTTCGGTTCTTTTTGGTGTTCCCGGCGAAGGTATCACTGCAGCCACTGTCGTCGACGGCCATCCCATGGCCAAAAACGGCGAAGCGGGGCGGGCCTTGGGCGCTGCTTTGATGAGTTCTCTGGTAGGATCGATCTTTGGCGCGATTTGCTTGGCCCTCGCTCTTGCGGTGGTCCGGCCGCTGGTTCTTTCCATCGGCTCGGCGGAATTTTTCATGTTGGCCCTCCTCGGCATCACCTTTCTTTCGTCTCTGAGCGGCGGGAATCTCATAAAAGGATTGATCGGCGGCGGGTTGGGGTTGAGTCTTGCAATGGTCGGGCTTGATCCGATAGAGAGTATCCCGCGCTTTACCTTGGAACCGATTCTCGGAGAAGCCAACGCCTTGTTTCTATGGGACGGAGTCGCGCTGGTCGCCGTTACCGTCGGCTTGTTCGCCATCCCGGAAATTATCGATCTCGGGGTTCAGCGAACCAGCATCGCGCGCACGGCGATAAGCAAAATGGGCGGCGTCATGGAGGGAGTCAAAGATACTTTCCGGCATTGGCGGCTGGTGATGCGCTGCAGCGCTCTCGGCGCCTATGTCGGCGTACTCCCAGGCGTAGGCGGCGGAACGGCCCAATGGGTAGCCTATGCCCACGCGGTGCAAAGCTCGCCCAATAAAGAGCGCTTCGGCAAGGGCGCTGTGGAAGGGGTGCTTGGACCCGGCGCGGCCAACAACTCGACCCGCGGCGGCGATCTCGTCACTACGGTTGCCTTTGGCATCCCGAGCAGCGTCTCTACGGCGATTCTCCTGGGCGCGTTCATTATTCAAGGCATCGTGCCCGGACCGGACCTGTTGAATCCGGCCAAACACCTGGCGCTCACAGCTTCTTTTGTCTGGATCCTGATCGTTGCCAACATCATCACAGTGGGTATCTGTTTTCTTTTTCTTAACCAGCTTGCCAAGATCACTTTTGTCAAGGGAACGTTGCTCATTCCATTTCTGCTGCTGTTGGTTTTTCTCGGCGGGTTCGCGGTCAAGAACAGCCTCGGCGACATGATCGTGGTGCTGCTCTTCGGGGCCCTGGGTTTGTTCATGGTGAAGTTTGATTGGCCGCGGCCGCCGCTGCTTTTAGGATTGGTTCT
This sequence comes from Binatia bacterium, assembly GCA_050735675.1. GTDB lineage: Bacteria > Desulfobacterota > Binatia > UBA9968 > UBA9968 > DP-20. Next base: position 4,269 of record JBOHVN010000297.1, read on the forward strand.
GGGCGGCATCGCCGAGACTAATCTCTTCATTGCGACGAGAATCTACGGAGCAAGCTGGATTACGCATCCAGGCGTCCTTGTCATCGCTCTGCTTATGCTGGTCGGCTTGCTCTATCCTACGTACGAAAATTGGAAAAAAAGGCGGCGCAGTACTGAAGCTATGTCGCCTGCCAGACCCCAGCCGGCGCAGCTCGCGGAGCCTGTTCCGATGAAAAACCGCATCGCCAATGGGTTGTTTGCGTTTTTCTTCGTCGCCATCTTTGCTTTTATCGTCTACCAGGCAAAATTCGGCTTCGGCTCCTGGGAGCCGCGCGCCGCGCTGTTTCCTCTGGCCATCGGTGTCCCGTGCCTGATTCTCGCCATTCTCACATTCGGCATGGAGCTATTTCGCTCCACCCGTACGGTTCCGT
>JBOHVN010000298.1:0-12409 GCA_050735675.1 Binatia bacterium
GATATTGCGAGGCGCGCGGGCCGGCGCCCCATTCGACATAGTCCTTGACGTACTGCAGCGCATCCGGGCTTTGCGGCCGGGAGCACTGCGCGAGCGCGACGGCGTAAGAAATCACAAACGGCGACACTGGGACCTTGCGCACTAGTTCCTGGTAGCGCAGGATCGCCGAGCCGTCCATGATTTTGCGCGGCGCGGGCTTGTTCGTCGAAGTCGTTTGCATGACGATCCGCACTTCGTCTTCGAAGTTGGGATAGCGAATTTCGATATTCAGCATGAAGCGGTCGAGCTGGGCTTCCGGCAGCGGATAGGTTCCTTCCTGTTCGATCGGGTTCTGCGTCCCCAGCACGAAAAACGGCAAATCTAAGGGAAACGTCGAACCGCCCGCGGTGACTTTGTACTCCTGCATGGACTGCAACAGCGCTGCCTGGGTCTTGGGCGGCGTACGGTTGATCTCGTCGGCCAACAAGATGTTGGTGAAAATCGGCCCCTTGAGAAACTGAAAGGCGCGGCGCCCGGTGGCGGGGTCTTCCTGCAAAATATCGGTTCCGGTGATGTCTGACGGCATCAAGTCGGGCGTGAACTGAATCCGGTTGAAGTCGAGATCCAAAATTTCCGCCAAGGTGCTGATCAAAAGCGTTTTGGCCAATCCGGGCACGCCGACCAGCAAACAGTGCCCTTTGGCGAACAGCGCGATCAAAACCTCCTCGATGACCTGGTCCTGGCCGACGATGACCTTGCGGATCTCGCCGAGCATGCTGTCGCGCTTGGCGGCGAAGTCTTCGATCTCGGCGATCTCGTGTTGTTGTATCTCTAATGCTTCCATGAGTATCCTTCTCGATGGCCTAATTCGTAGACATGATTTTATCGAGCGTGGCCTTGGCGAGCCGGGCTTTTTCGTGCTCGCCGAGGGCCGCGTAAGCATCGCCGAGCAAGCGGTAGATGAGCGGGTTGAAGGGGTTGATCTGAATGGCTTCCTCGAGCGCGGCGCGGGTCTCCTTGAAATTTTTCATCGCGTGGTAAGCGCGGCCCAAGTGAACATAGCTGTTGGCGTTGTCGGGATCGACGTCCAAGGCTTTCTTAAAATGCGCCAGAGCTTCGCCGGCGCGGTTCATCGCGATCATCACGCGGCCCAGCTTGTTGAGAATGATCGGTGAGTGCGGGCTCGCCTGCAAGGCGCGCTGATATTCGTTGGCGGCGGCCGCGGCGCGCCCGCGGGCGAGCAACTGATCGGCCAAATGGGTACGATTGCGCGCGACCGCCGATTGGATTTCTCTGAGTTCGACGATTTCTTCGTCCTCGCGCCCGTCTTTCTTGACTTTGAGCTTGCGCACCCGGCTGCCTTCAATCTCTTTGAGGCCCTTGGCTTTGAGAAAGCCCTTCCACTGCGATTCGAAAGCGTCGAACGGCATGCCGTAGACATTCTCGATGGCTTCGGGCGTCGGTTTGTTGTTGAGCGCGCCGAGCAGCTCGCGGATGCCGGTCCGGCCTTTGCTCTGGTTGATGAAATCGACCGCCGACGCGGCTTCGGCATAGGCGAGTTGGACTTGCTCCGGCGTTTCGAGGTGAATCAATGACGGTTCCATTTTTTTAAAACCGACAAATTGATTCTTCGCCAGCGCTTGAACCAGCAGGGTTTGATTGGCCGGGGTCAAGTAATCCTCGGCGGCATCGGCCGGCCGCGCGGGCTTGCGCCAGCGCGTCTCGTAAAAACGCGCCATGCCTTCGTGCAGCCAGATCGGCGCTTGATTGTTGGTCAAGCCGACGATGGCGTAGTGGAGATACTCGTGGCTGAGCGAATCGAGCCAGCGATAGCCGAAGCTCAACGCGCGCGGCGAGATGATCATCAGCTTGTTAAACTTGCAAATGCCGACGGCGCCGGTTTCCTCGATATCGCGCAGCGACAAGGTCGAAATGGCGTTAAAGCTGGTGGCGTCGGGAGCGATCTCGACGCGGACTTTTTCCGTGGGGTAGTAGCCGAGCTCGCTGCCGATCGCTTGATAGCTTCTTTCCAGCGTATCGAGGGCATGGCCGACCAGGATGCCGTCGCGCTTATCATCGACGAACAAAACGAAATGGGCGCTCTCGTGGCGCTTGAGCGTCTTGTGCACGTCGGCGGTGAGTTGGGTGAAGAGTTTAAGCGCCTGGCGCCGCTGGTTGGTCGAGTCGATGGCGAGCGCGCGCTCGAAGACGGCGAGCGCATCGCCGTAGCGGCCCTGATAGAACTTTACCCGGGCATCGAAATCGAGGGCCTGCGCCGACTTGGGATCTTCTTTTAGCGCCCGGGCGGCGAAATCTTCGGCCTGGGTGATGCGCCAGGCGTCCAGCAGCTCTTCGCCGGCCTTGAACTTAGGATCCGCCTCGGCGCCAGGCGCTTGCGCGGCGAGCATGAGCAAGAACAGCAGAGCGGAAAAAAACGACAGTCGAGTCTTCAATGGGGAATCACTCGGAGAGGTTTCTGAAATAGCGCTCGATTTGTTCTTTCATTTGCGGCGGCACGCCTTGCTTAAGTGATTCCAAGATCTCTTCGCGGAAATTGCGCGGCGCTTTGTATTCGTCTTTGCCCGGCAGGCGGAATTTCTCCGTGTCCAAGCCGGTAAAGCCGCTTTCAACATCGAACTCGGGGAACTGCGGCATGCCGGGGAGCGGCGTGAGCGAGCCAAACGGCAGAAAACGACCCTGGCGATACAGCCGCGTCATCGGCATGTTGCCGAGCTGGCCGCGCTGCGCCATCTGCTGCATGGAGGATTGCATCTGTTGCTGCGACTGCGCCAGGCGGTTCAAGGCGTTTCGCTCGGGCGGCACCGCGCCGCGCGAGTCCAATTGGCCGAGCCGGCTCTGCGCGCTGCCCATCGATTTGCCGGCCTCGCCGATGTTTTGCACGATCTTGGGATCGAGTTGCGGAAACAGCTGAAACAGCGATTCGAGCTTCTCGTGCAGTTCCTCGGTGCGTTCCTTGAGCACGTCCTGGCGGTGCGCCAGCTCGCGCACGGCGCGCTTATCCGCGTCCGACAGCGCTGGCGCGGACTCGCCCAACAGCGCTTCGAGATCGGATTTGATGCTGTCAAGACTCTTCTCGGCGCGCTGCGCGCGTTTTTCCTGCGCCGCCGTGCGTTTCTTGGCCAATTCTTTGCGCGTGTGACCGTCGCCGTCGTTGTAGCCGGGGAAGTCCTTGTTGCTCAGCCGGGCAATGAGATTTTTAAGCAGCGAGTTCATGGTCGCGTCATCGAGGTTGCTCAGCAGGCTCGGATCATCAGGCCCTTCCCGGTCGGGAAATAGCTCGGTCAATTGACCGAGCTCGGCGACGGCCTTCTCGAGAAAACCGTCGAGCTTAGTCTTGAGAGCGGCGTCGCGCTCTTTTAGCGCGCTGTTATTGATGCCTTCGGTTTTAACCAGAATTTCCTGTTGCTCGCGGGCGATCTCCTGCAGTTCGTTGCGCTGGCGCTGCATTTCGCCCTGCATGCGGCCCATGCTCGAGGCCATCGCCGAGCGCTGCGCATTTTGCAAAGCGGCGACCATTTGCGCCATTTGATTGAACAACTCGCGGGCCAGCTGGCGCGCGCCTTCGAGGTCGCCCTGCATCAGTTTTTTGCGGATCTCATCCAGAGCGCGCTGCATGTCGTCGAAGCCGAGACCCTGCATCGCTTCCGGGTTCATAAAATCTTCGGGCATCTGCTGCGCGAGCTGGGCGGCGGCCTGCTGCAGCGCCTCCAGCGTCTTGGACAGCTCGGCGATCTGCTTCATGAGGGCATCGAGATTCTTATCGCCGCTTTGAAGCTTGTCTAAGGAGTCCATCAAACGCTCTTGGCTGCGCGCCAGGTCCCGCGCCGTCGCCGCCAGCTCTTGGGCCTTCATGCGCTTGCCGATATCTTCTGACAACAGCGACATGCGCTCCAGCTCCGTGGCGATCTCGTCGCGAGTTTTGAGTTTTTCGTCCGCCGTCGCCGCCTGCTCCTGTTTGCGCAACAATTCGTCCTTGGTGAATTCAAGATTGCGTTTAAGCGCCTGGAGATCGGTCCAGGTGGCAAAATCGGACATGCGGTCCTTTTCGGCGCGGCGCATGATCTCCTCGGTGCGCTTGACCGCGTCGGCGAGATTCTGTTCGAATTTCTTGTCGATTTCCTGCGATGGCGGGGCCGGTTTTTCTCCCGGCAGCGGCGCTTCCAGATGGTCGCCCAGCAGGTCGACCATGCGGTTGTTCAAGTCGCGCACCATCTCGGCGATTTGTTGATGCTCGCCCCTAAGATTCTTAAGCTTCAAGCGCATTGTGCGGGAGCTGCCGATCTTCGGCCCCGAGATCGTGTCGTTGTCGAAAACCTGAAGAAAAAAGACCGCTTCGTCGCCTTCCCGCAAAGCTAGCCTGCCGAGATCCCATTTATACTGGTCGCGCAGGATCAGGCGCTTTGAATCTTCTTTCTGCAAGGTGATTTTATCCTCGCGATCGCCGACCTTGATGACCAGGGCGATCTCGGCGATGCCAAAATCATCGCGGGCGCCGTATTCCAGGGTCATAATCTCATCGCCATTGATCTCCAAGTCGACGGTCGGCTGGAACAGCTCGACGGTGGGAAAACCGTCGGGTTTGACTCTCAGCTCATAGTTGATCGGCGAGTTGCGAAAGCCGAACTTGTCTTCCACCATGATCCGGTACGATTGCGATTGAAACAGCACCAGATTCGCCTGCAATTTGCGCCCATCGATTTTGAGCGGAATCTGCTTGCCGTCATCCATGACGATCTCGGCTTTGACCACGTCTTTGGTGGTCACCGCATCGAGGCGCACGGTCGACCCCTTGAGACCTTCGATGCTGCCTTCGGGGACCGACACCGAGCCGAGCGAGGTATAGGCGGGCGGATAGAGCACCAACTGCACGTTGGCGATTTCCGGCGGGTCGACGGCTTCGGCGCTGTAGGTGGCGGAAGTGAACGAACCGGTGACCGCGCGATAGCGCAGCGATTTTTCCAGGCGCGCAATCTTGGCGCTGAACTTTCCCGCGCCGAGATTTTCCATCGGCACTTTTTCGGCGCCGATGAGCTCGCCGCGCTCATTGGTTCCGCTCCAAGTCACAAGCTCGAGCGATTCCGGTATGGCGCCGGCGGTGGCCGCTTGGATCGTCACCGGCGCGCCGCGCACCACGCGCAGGCCCTTGGGCTCGACTGCGATCGTCGTCCGGGTCGGCGGCAAGTGGTCGAGCGGACGGATCAGCATGCTGATGGTGCCGCCGACCCAGGCAGGATTAAACAACACCATCGCCGCCACGGGCATGAGCAGGAGCGCGAGCAAGCGCAGGCTGCTCTTGAAGCGCCGGCTGTCGACCAATTCATCGATCTTGAGCGTCGCCACCTGGTTTCGCGTCGCGCGCAAAAGCGCCATGACCATGGACGTCGAGAAGCCGGGAGCATCCTTCGCTGCGGAGACTTGCGGGTAGAGCTGCAGCGAGTTGATCAAGTTGTTACGCAGTTTGGGCTGCTTTTGCTCGATGTAAAGCGCCGCGCGCTCCTGCGATAAGCGGCGCACAAAGCGTAAGAGCGACCCCCCGATCACCGCGACCAGCACCGTGGCGGCTAGAATGCTGTATACAAGGGGCGCGTAGGGGAAAAAACTCTTTAGCTCGAAGACTCCGGGGCCGAGAGCGAACAGCAGCAGCGCGCAGATCGCCGTCAGGCACAGTCCCTCGAGTCCTTGCAGCAGTTTGAGGCGCCGGATGAAGCGCCTGAGAAACGAGGAGAGCTCTTGGTATTCCTCTTGTCCCATGGTTGACGAATACCTGGGCATCTTATCCCCGATAAATAAGCTTGTCCATCCCGCGCGCGGCGCAGCGCCGGTGGCATGAGCAAAAGTCTTGTGCTATGCAAATTTGATACACATGAGTGCCAGCGAGAAAGGAATGAGCCGCGAGCATGGATAACTTGGAGACGGAGAACCTGCGCCTACATGAGGGTCATGAAGATGAATTCGGCGACGACGAAGTGCTCTTGGATGAAGACCACCCGATGTGGCGCTCCGAGCGGATCACGCTCAACTCCGTCGGCATCGACATCGGTTCGTCCACTTCACACCTGATTTTCTCGCGTTTGACCCTGCGCCGCCAGGGAGTGGCCCTGTCAAGCCGGTTCGTCGTGATCAATCGTGAAATTATTCATGAATCGCCGATTCTTTTGACTCCTTACGCCGACAAGACCACCATCGACACCCATCAGCTCGGCGACTTTATCCACGAAGCGTACCGCAAGGCCAACTTGACGCCGGAAGACATCGACACCGGCGCGATCATCGTCACCGGCGAGGCGGCGAAAAAGAAAAACGCCGAAGCGATCGCCGCGCTCTTTTCCGCCGAAGCGGGAAAATTCGTCTGCGCCACCGCGGGACATAATTTGGAAGCAATTCTCGCTTCCTACGGTTCGGGGGCGGTGCACATGACTTATCACGAAGGCGGCGATTTCACCGTGATGAACGTCGACGTTGGCGGCGGCACGAGCAAGATCGCCATCGTCCAGGGTGGCAAGGTGATCGATACTTGCGCCATGGAGGTGGGCGCGCGGCTCATCGCTATGGACGAAAGCGGCAAAATCAACCGGCTCGAGGACACCGCCCTCAAAATCGCCAAGATCGCCGGTATCCCCAATTTAGCCGTGGGTGACACCATGAGCGAGGATCAAAAGGATAAATTCTCGCAGGTGCTGTGCGATTCGCTGTTCCAGGTTTTGGAACGGCGGCCGCTCTCGCCCGAGGTCGAGAGTCTCCTGCTGACGCCCAATATCGAATTTGCCGAGCCGATTCACGCGATCATGTTCTCCGGCGGTGTTGCCGAGTTCGTCTACGGCTACGAGAAACGCAATCTCGGCGACTTGGGCGTTCAATTCGGTAAAAAAGTCCGCGCCCGCGTCAATCAGCTGGGCGGCGGTAACATCCCACTGCGCCCCGCCGAGGTGCGCATCCGCGCCACCGTCATCGGCGCATCGCAGTACACCGTCCAGGTGAGCGGCAATACCATTTACCTTTCCCATCCCGATCTGTTGCCGCTGCGCAATTTGCAGGTCGTTACGCCGGAGTTCGAGCAAACCGAGGCGCTCACGGCGGCCGCAATCACCAGCGCCGTGGAACGGGCGCTGCAGCGCTTCGACGCCAGCGATGTCGAGCGCACGGTGGCCTTGGCGATTCGCTGGGAGCTCGGACCTTCCTATCCGTTGATCCGCACGCTTGCCGAAGGTTTGGTTGGCGCCATGAAGGGACACATTGACAACGGGCAGCCGCTGGTTTTGGTCTTTGACGCCGACATCGCTAAATTGATGGGCAATATCATCGAGCGCGAATTGATCCCCGGCGCCGGCATCATCTCGATCGACGGCATCGATTTGAAGGACTTCGATTTCATCGACATCGGCCAGGAACTGCCCGATGCCAAAGCGGTGCCGGTGGTGATCAAGTCGCTGATCTTCCGCCATACCGAGCATGGGCGCGGCCATGCGCACCAGCGCTGAGTTAGGGTGGCGAGTCACCGAGCGCCGAGAACTGAGTACGATATCGAAGCAGCGAATTGACTTTGCCGTATTATTTTAATAGCTTGAAAAAAATCTCTGATTTTACAGGTGCTTAACTTTTATGGAAGAAACCAGCGGTCTGCAAAATTTTCTTGAAATAGTGACCAAACCCGACAATATCCCAATTGTCGGCATGTTGATTCTCGTCATCTTCTTCTCCTGGGTGGGGTTACGTCAAGCGTTCAAGAACGACAAGCTGATTGAAGAGGGAAAAGAAGACGAGATCCCCAATGAAATGTGGAAATAGTAGATGGTGAAGATGTGGCTGGCCGTCCTGGCCGTCCTCATCGGGCTTGGTTTGTCTCACGCTGGCGAAACTAACTCTCCGTTACCGAGCGATACACGATGGGAACAAGCGCGCGCGGACTTGGCGCAAGGCAAGGCCGCCGAGGCGAAATCGACGTTTGAGGAGTTGCTCAAGGATTATCCGAAGGAAGCCGATTTGCACTTATTCCTGGGGATGGCCAACCTGCGCTTGCGCGATCCGCACGGGGCGATTTTGGCGGCCAAACGGGCGATCGCGTTAAATCCGCAACATATTGACGCCAGAACTTTCCTGGCCTGGATCGAATTGGAAGTGCGCGCTGACGCGGGCGCCGCGATCAGCGAGTATCAAAAAATTATCGAGTTACATCCGGAATTGCCCGAAGCTTACAGCAATCTGGCGGTAGCGCAGAAGCGCAAAGGAGAGATCAACCAAGCCCTGGCCAATCTGAACAAGGCGCTGGAGCGAAAGCCGGACTACGGCGCGGCGTTGACCACGCGCGGCGGCATCTTAGCCGAACAGGGCAAATGGAACGAGGCGCGGCGCGACTTCGAAGCGGCGCTAAGAGTCGATCCGCGCGATGATGGCGCGCTTTACGGCCTGTCGCAGGCGCTGCGCGAAGCGCGCGATTACGGCGGCGCCCAGCAGGCGCTCGGTGAGCTGATTTCCCGTTCGCCCAATTTCGTTTATTGGCTCGAATGGGGCAGAATAGGATTGATTCGATACTGGTGGGTACTGTTATCGATCGCGATCGCGCTGGCTCTGCGGGCGCGGTTTAAGAAAGCGAGGACGGAAGCGAATGGCTGAAGCGAAAAAGCGTAAAGGCACGGCATTGCTGGCGGTTATGGATGAAAACTGCTCGAGCTGCGCCGGCTCGCCGTTGTGCGAAGCACATTGTCCGGTGGAGGGTTGCATCAACCTGCTCTACGAGGAGTTGCCCCAGGGCGGCCTCAAACCGTACCGGGTGTTCGTCGACAACGACAAATGCATCGGCTGCCAGATGTGCTACAGCGACGATCTGACCAAGATCCAGCAGCACAAGGAAACCGGTGAGATCTTTTTTGAGTACAATAACCGGTTTTTCGATAGCAACCGCAAGCCCGTGCCGCCGGACCAGGTGCCCAAGCGCTTCCAGCTGCAACTGATCGGCACCGAGTCCGAGGACCGTTTGGATAAGAAAATCTGTCCCTGGGACGCGATTAAAATGTACGAGTTCGACGACGGCCTGGAAACTTCACAATATTTCTACGACATCACCAAGATCAAGGAAGTCGACGGGCTTTTCGTCATTGATCCGCAGGAAAAGGCGCGCCTGGAAGACAAGCAAAGCGACTTCTACGAGTAGCCGGCGAAGGGAGACATTCGAGCATGGCGGGAAAAATTGAGATCATGGAGACGGTGCTGCGCGATGCGCACCAGTGCTTGGTGGCTACGCGCATGCGCACCGATGACATGCTGCCGATCGCCGCTCAGCTCGACGATATCGGTTATTGGTCGTTGGAAACCTGGGGCGGCGCAACCTTTGACGCGACCCTGCGATTCCTCAAAGAAGACCCTTGGGAGCGCCTGCGCAGATTGCGCGCGGCCATGCCCAAGACCCGTTTTCAAATGCTTTTGCGCGGCCAGAACATAGTCGGCTATCGCAATTATCCCGATGACATCGTGCAGGCTTTCGTGGCGCGCGCCGCGGCCAACGGCGTCGACGTGTTTCGAATTTTCGATGCCATGAACGATATCCGCAACATGAAGACCGCCATCGAAGCCGCGCTTAAGGCCGGCAAGTTGGTGGAGGGGGCGGTTTGCTACACGATCAGTCCGGTTCACTCGCCGGATTATTTTCTGCGCGTGGCCGAGAAACTCGCCGACATGGGCGTGCAGATCATTTGCCTCAAGGACATGGCCGGCATGCTGGCGCCGTACGCCGCCTACGAGATCATCGGAAAAATCAAATCGCGCATTGCGCTGCCGCTCCATCTCCATTCGCACTGCACGGCGGGATTGTCGCCGATGAACTACATGATGGCGATCGAGGCCGGCGCCGACATTCTTGATACGGCGATCGCGCCGTTCTCTCAGGGCAGCTCGCAACCGGCGACCGAGCAGGTCGTGGCCGCGCTCAAGGACACGCCGCACGATACCGGCCTCGATCTCGCCAAGCTGGGCAAGATCGCCGATTATTTCTACGGCGTGCGGCGGAAGTACGCCGAGTTCGAAAGTCCGGTCAACAACCAGATCAAAACCGATGTCTTGATCTCGCAGGTTCCCGGCGGAATGTTGTCGAATCTAGTCGCGCAACTACGCCAGCAGAATGCCGAAGACAAGCTTGACGCCGTGCTCGCCGAGATGCCGCATGTGCGCAAAGATCTCGGCTATCCGCCGCTGGTGACGCCGGCCAGCCAGATCGTCGGCTCGCAGGCGGCGTTGAACGTGATGATGGGCAAGCGTTACTCCGTGGTCGCGATGGAAACGCGCAACTACGTCATGGGCCTGTACGGCGAACCGCCGGGTCCGATCAGCGACGACATGAAGAGTAAGGTTCTCGGCAAGAAGGAACCGATCAACTGCCGGCCCGCCGATCTTTTAAAGCCCGGCCTCGAGCAGGCACGCAAAGAAGCCGGCAGCCTCGCTCGGAGCGAAGAGGACGTACTGAGCTACGCGCTCTTTCCGGAGATCGCGAAAGATTATTTTATGTCGCGGGATTCAAACGGCGAGGGGCAACAGGCACCAGGCATTTAAATAATTTTGTTGAGCGGGTACTCGATAATGCCCACGGCGCCGTTCTGAATCAGCTGGGGAATCAGGTCGCGCACCTGGCGTTCATCGATCACGCTTTCCACCGAGAACCACTTGATGCCTTTGAGGCGCGGCGACGGGTAGAGCGTCGCCACCGTCGGCGCGGTGATGCTGGGGATCAAACCAATCACCTTTTCGAGATCGGCCTCAGTCACGTTTAGCTTGATGCCGACTTTGGCCTCGGCGGACAGCGCGCCTTGCAGCAGCATTTTGATCTGCTCAATCTTTTCCCGCTTCCAGGGATCCTGCCAGGCTGCTTTATTGGCGATCAGCAGCGGACAACTCTCCATCATCTCGGCGATGATCTTTAAACCATGCGCGCGAATCGTCGTGCCGGTCTCGGTCACTTCGACGATGGCGTCGACCAGGCCCTGTGCGGCCTTGGCTTCCGTGGCGCCCCAGGAAAATTCCACTTCGACGGCAACATGGCGCTCGTGGAAATAACGCTTGGTGAAATTGACCATTTCGGTGGCGACGCGCTTGCCCATGAGATCTTCGATTTTCTTGACCGGCGAGTCGTGCGGCACGGCGAGCACCCAGCGGGTCGGCCGGAAGCTCGCTTTGGAGTAAACCATCTCGGCGACGACGATGACGTCCGATTGATTCTCGAAAGTCCAATCCTTGCCGGTAATGCCCGCGTCCAAGGTGCCGGTCTCGACGTAACGCGACATCTCCTGCGGTCGCGCCAGGCTACAGTGCAACGTGTCATCGTCGACCGTGGGAAAATAACTGCGGCTCGAGCCGGTGATTTTCCAACCCGACTTTTTGAACAAGTCGATGGTCGCCTGCTCCAGGCTGCCCTTGGGCAAGCCCAGTTTTAACTCGCTCACTTCTTGTAAACCTCTTTGGGATCGAAAACTCGCTCGGCGATGATTTTCCAGCCGCCGCCATCTTGTTGGCGGAAAAAACAGCTGCGATAGCCTTGGTGACAGGCGGCGCCGCCGATCTGATTGACTTGCAGCAGGATCGTGTCGTTATCGCAATCGATGAACGCGTCTTTGACCTCCTGAAAATGGCCCGATTCCTCGCCTTTGAACCAAGGGCCTTTGCGCGAACGGCTGTAATAATGGGCCTTGCCGGTTTGTTGGGTCTTCTCCCAAGCTTCTTCGTTCATGTAGGCAACCATCAACACGTCGCGTGATTGATAGTCCTGCACGATTACCGGCACCAGGCCGTTACCTTTGGCAAAGTCGATGTTTTCCGCTGTCATGTGAATTTTCCTCGGAACCGTTTAGCTAACATAGATGGGAGGGGGCTTCAACAATCCAGTCAACTTGGCGTCCCCTGCGTAGCGGCCGCCCGGAACCGTGTGTGAATGAACTCCCGCGCACTGTCCGGAGGCAGTTTTACCGTGCCCGGGCCGCTTCTCACGAAAAAGTCGCCTTCGGGAGTCGCTTCCATTCCTTTCCAACGGAGAAATACTGGCTCCGGGCTGCGCTGGCAGCTCACCACGCAGACGGTCCTGCCCTGCACGATCTGAGTCTTGGGGTCGATGCAGGTGCCGGCCCGATCGCCGAGACCGTTACGGACAGCCTGCGCGAGGTGGCGCAGGAACTTGTCGTCGTTCTCGAGGTCGTCGCGCTCGATCCCGACGACGGAGCGGTCGTCCGCAACGCCGATCAGGAGGTCGCCGCCCTCGGCGTTGAGGAAGGCGGCGATCGTCTTCAGCGCGGCATGCGTGACGTCCTTGTCGTCCTGGCGGTCCTCCTTGAGATTCCAGCGCAACGTTGACTTGAATTCGAGCGTCTTCGACTCCCCCCGCTTGATCAGCTCCTCGGCCTGGCGATGCGCGCGCAGGTACTGGTCGAACAGG
>JBOHVN010000299.1:0-8589 GCA_050735675.1 Binatia bacterium
CTGATGAAAACCATGTTGTCGATGGACCAGCTGTTCGTCGGCCACGTTTAACGGAGTAGCACAATGATCATGGAACCACGGCTATTTGCTGTCTATGTTTCATCGATCTTTGCTTCCCACTGTCCTAAGCGCGACGCGTTGAATATTTGGAATTTTTGATCCGCTTTTGACGATTGGAACGGCTGGAACGTTTTGAACGACTGGAACGCGTGAAATTCTCATGGAGGCAGCGATAAAGATGGAGCTATTTCCAGTTAAGCGCACCACCCCGCTTCCCGGCGGCTACATGGGCAAAATTCTCCGCGTCGATCTCACGAGCGGCGCGCTGAAAGATGAAAATTTGCCAGAAGAGCCGATCTTGAGAAAATTCATCGGAGGCCAGGCGCTGGCGTCATATATTTTGCTAAACGAGTTGCCAATCGAGGCCACGCCGTTCGGCCCTGAAAACATTGTCGTGATGATGACCGGGCCGCTCACCGGCAACGGTTTCACTCCCGGCGGCACGAAGATGACCGCTGTTTTTTTAAGTCCGCTCACGAACAAGACTCTGGGACGCGGAGCGACTAGCGGATACTGGGGAACCTATCTCAAAGCCGCCGGTTACGACGGCATTATCCTCAACGGCGCAGCGCCGAAACCCGTCTATCTCTACATCAAGGACGGCAAGCCCGAGTTGCGCGACGCAGCGCGCGTGTGGGGCGCCGGGACCCGCGCCACCGAAGATCGCCTGCGTGAAATCGCCGGCGACCGCGACGCCAGAGTGCTGTGCATCGGCCCCGCGGGTGAAAATCTAAACCGCGCCGCCATGCTCGCCAACGATTACAATCATTTCGCCGCGCACAGTGGCGGCGCCGTTCTCGGCTCGAAGAAACTCAAAGCCATCGTCGTTTCCGGCACGCTCAGGCCGAGTCACCGCGACAAATCGAAGCTAGCAGATGCCGGCTTACGCTGGCGCAACGTCTTGCAGCAACACGATGTCAAGAAAAAGAAAACCAAATACGGTCACGGCGAGGCCTGGGGCGCTTTGAATAATCTGAATTGGCGCAGCACCGATTTGAATCCGGCGCATATCAAGGGCTTCGATCAGAACGACGTCGTGCTGCGTCCCTGTTTTCAATGCGCGCGCATGTGCCCGTGGGACGCCAGGCTCGGCGAAGGCGAATTCAAGGGCACCGTGGTTCACTTCAACGCCGGCGGCGAATGGCTCGATACGTTTTTTAATCTCGGCATCAAGGGCAATGCCGTGCTCTACCTCGCCGAGAAGATCAATAACCTTGGTATCGAGTGCAGCCACTTTTCCTGCGGCGCCGGTGTCGCTTTCGAAGCGTGGGAAAAAGGACTGCTCGGTCCGGACCGAACCAACGGCTTGAAACTGGAATGGGGCAACGTCGATGCCGTCGACAAGCTTTTGGACATGGCCGCGCGCCGCGAAGGTTGGCTCGGCAATCTGCTCGCCGAGGGACCCAAGCAGCTTGCCGAAGCCCTCGGCGGAGAGGCGCCCAAATGGGCGGTGCATACCAAAGGCGGCACGCCAGCGATGCACGAGTGGCGTCCGCTGCTCGGTCAAATGCTGCGCGAACTCGTCGCCAGCGGCGGCATGAAGCCGCAAGGCGGCGGGTCCAAGAATCCGCCGCCCGATTTGCGCGACAAAGAAAAATGGGGCCCGCTGGAATTGGATAACCCCGAGGGCTGGGTCTGGTCCCACGTTCTCTCCGAGCAGTATCGCCAGTTCACCGGCATCTTCGGCGGTTGCTGGTTCGCCCAGGAGAGTCACAAGCCAGACGGCCTCAACAGTATCGTCGATGCCTTCAACGCCATCACCGGCTGGAACTTTTCGATGGACGAAGCCCTTGACGCGGGTCACCGCAGCATGATCCTGCAAAGCCTTTTTGCCACCCAGCGCGGCTGGATTGCCGACTTCGACTGGCAGGACGTCGGCCCGCGATTCCTGGAACCGATTCCCGACGGGAAATACCAAGGCTTCACCATCGCCAAGTGGCTGCCCGATATGATTTGGGAATATTACAAACTGTCTGGCAGGCACGAGCGAACCGGCAGGCCGTTCAAAGACACGCTGGAAAAACTCGGCTTAGAAGAATTTATGGAATGGAGCCAGCTGGACTAGCCACGGAGCTAATAGAGAATCCCACCTCCGACCCGTCAGAAATGACACCAAAATACGAGACTCCAAACCCGGACCTTAGTGTTCTTGGCAGGCCGTCATGCCGGCGAAGGCCGGCATCCAGCTTCGTCTTAGTTCCGCCAAAAAAACAACGGATGGATTCCGGCATGCGCCGGAATGACGAAAAAGATCACGTTCAACTTGACCGAATCACAATTCCTTGGCTTGGAACCGAGACTTGTTCCAAATCCTAGGGCAACTCTTCCAACAACCGACTCGCTCCTTTCATCGGATTTCGAACCCGCAGCTTCTTCTGCACATACCAGACCCGGGCGGCGACGGGATGGACCACGGGAACGCCCAGATCGTTTTCCACCGCGACGATATCCTTCACTTGCCAGGCGCCGGAGCCGAGGAGATAGATGCCTTGCGCCGTCGGATGTTTATGGAATGACGATTTAAGATGCTGGTAGATCGTGTCGCTGGAAATCTTGTCGGCTTCGTACGGCGTCGTATCCATTCCTTCCATCCCCAAGACTTCGAAACCGGCATCGCTGAAATAGCGCGCAAAAAGAGCATTGAGTTTGGCGTCGTTAAAGTAAGTGCAGCCGACAAATTTCTTGATCCCCAAGGCGCGCAGGGCCTCGGCCTGCGACATGCCGGAAGTGAAGATCGGAATCTTATATTTCGCTTCCCAGCCGCCGACGATCTCCTGCTCGGCTTTGTGACCGCGCACCATGAACGGCGGCCCCCCCTCGGGATGAATCAGATCTACTCCGATTTCGGCGAGCTCGGCAACCTTGGCGTTATAGGTCTCCAATGCGCCGAGATATCCGCGTTCGGAATGTTCCTTGATGCCGGCGTACATCGGAATGCACCCCACGCCCTCCGGCAAAAGCCGGATGAACTCCACGAGCGACCCAGAGCCATAGGTCGGCTTTACAACGCCAACCGTGCCGCGCCATGTTCCTGAAGACATTTGCAACCTCCGCCGTTGGACCAGGCCCGCAAGTTGACTCATGCTAGTCGTTCCCGGTCACAAAAAACAAGGGCTAGTGGCGAGTGATCATCCATTTCCAATCGTCGCGCATATTGAGTGCAAATCGGTTGACGCCCGCAAAAGTTAAGTGATAAACCACCGCTCATAGATCGTCTCTGACTTTGGAAAGGACAGTGAATGGCCAAGAATTCCACTGAAGGTTTGGCTCAGCAATATGGCAAGCTCGTGCCTACGGCGCGGCTAATAGACGGCAAGCCGCGGAGCATTCTCTTCGACGCGACCAAGTGCATCGGTTGCCGCCACTGCGTGCAGGCGTGCAAAGATTGGAACGATCATGATCGCACGAGTCTTTACGAGCTATCGGCGACCAATTGGATCACCATGGAACCGCCGCTGCTCGAAGGCCTCGCGCCCCTTTGGGCGCGCAACAGTTGCATGCACTGTAGCTTCGCTGCTTGCGCGGCCGTCTGTCCCGTCGAAGCGATCACGAAGTATGACGAAGGCCCGGTCGTCATCAACAAGGATGTCTGTATCGGCTGCGAGTACTGCATCCACGCCTGCCCCTGGGAGGTCATCAGCAAGAACGCCATCACCGGCAAGGCCAGCAAGTGCACGATGTGCAGCGACCGCATCAGCGAGGACAAGCAACCCTTCTGCGTCCAGGCTTGCCCGGTGGACGCGCTCGACTTCGGTTTCTCGGAAGAGATTTCAGACAAGGCCCGGAAACAAGCCGAAGCCGTCGGCGGCTATACCTACGGCGAAAAGGAAGCCGGCGGCGGCAACGTCGTTTACGTGCTGAAAGAAAGCAAGGAAAAGTACGGCGTACGCAACATCGGCGAACAAAAATTTCCCAAGCACAAAATTCCCCTCGGTTTGATGCTCAAAGACCTTTTCACGCCGCGCTGCGGCATCAGCGGCAAGATGCGCGCGCTTTGGCTGGCAATCATTCATCCGAGGCGGTTGATCTATCGGTATTTCGCGTGAGGGTACCGATTGGTCTGGCAGATGGTCGATCATTCGTCGAATAGTGGGGCACGGCACGCCGTGCCCCTACAAAGGCGCCATCGGAGGAGAACCGCAAAATGATTTCGGAACGGCAATTACGCGAGCAACTCGCCACCTGTACGCGGGTCTTCGCCATGCAAGGGCTGATCGGACTCTTCGGGCACGTGAGCGTGTACCAGCCTGAGACGAAGACGGTTTTCGTCACACCCGGCTCGGGCTCCGACAAAGCCACCTTTCTACCCTCGGACATGATCCCGATCGACCTTGATGGAAAACCCCATGATGGCAAGACCTCGCCGCCGGTGGAATGGCCCATCCACACAGCGCTGCACGCGGCGCGATCCGATGCTCTTGCCGTGGCGCACTTGCACACGCCTTACGCGACGCTCTTTGGCATCGCTAAACGCGACTTTCATCCGGTCACGCTTCAAGGCACGATTTTCGGCGAGAGCGTGCCGCTATACAAGGAAGCCCACCTGGTCACCACACCGCAGCGCGGCGATGCTTTGCTTAAAACGATCGGCGCTCATCGCGCCGTGCTCATGCGCGGCCATGGCATCGTGGTGGCAGGAAAAAGCCTCGCCGAGGTGCTTTTCGCCTCGTTAATCTTGGAAGACGACGCCAAGAAGACCCTGCAAGCCGCGGCGCTCGGGCCGGTGGAACATTTCAGCGCCGAGGAGTGCAAGACTTTCAACGCCGAGATCGATTTCGAGCGTCGAGCAAATCGCGCATGGGAGTTTTTCTCCAAGATCGAATCGCGGTGGGATCGGCAAGGTGGCACGGGAAAGATCGAGCTGTTTCCGTAGATCGGATAAACACCGTTCCAATGGTTCCACACGTTCCAGTCGTTCCAACCGTTTAGATCAAGCAGGGATATCTGAGGCTCTTCAACGACTGGAACCATTGGAACGTTTGGAACGACTGGAACCAAGGAGGAGTCATGAGCGAAGACGTTAGACTTTACGCGGGCACCCAGCACGGCTTGATGACTTGGCGCTCGACGAACAGCGGTTGGCAAGAAAGCTCACGCCATTTTGAAGACGGCATCATCGATTCCATCCACGGCTGTAAACAATCGCCGGAGCGGGTTTTCGTTGGCGTGACGCACGATGGCCTCTACCGCACATCCGACGCCGGCAAGAGCTGGGCGAGAGTGCTCGACGGCGATATTCGTTCCGTCACCGTCGATCCGACCAGTGACCATGTTGTGTATTCAGGCATCGAGCCTGTGGGCTTGTTCCGCAGCGAAGACGGCGGCAATAGCTGGCAGGAAATCACCGAGCTCAAAGCGCTTCCCCAATCCGTGCGCAAAAACTGGTGGTATCCGCAAGCGCCGCACCACGGTCACGTGCGCAACATCCACATTCATCCGGACGATCCCAACACCCTTTACTTGTGTCTCGAACATGGCGGCATCGTGCGCAGCTTCGATCGCGGCCAAACCTGGGAAGACGTCAGCAAGGGCATCGACTATCTTGACATTCACGTGATCTCGAACTTGCCGAAGCGCAAGGATCGTTACTACGTTGCCAGCGCGCGCGGCTTTTTCACCAGCGATAAACCGGAAGACGGCTGGGTGCGCGCCGAGAACGGTCTCACGCGCGACTACTTTCACGACTTTCTGTTCCTGCCGCCGGAGCGCGATGGCCAACAGCCAACGATGCTGATCGCGGCCGCGGACGCCTCGCCGGGCTTTTGGCGCAGAGAAAATCGCGGCGCGCGCGCGGCAATGTTCAAAAGCACCGACGGGGCGGAATCCTGGACGCGCATCGGCCAAGGACTGGCGGACGATCTCGACTCGATGATCTGGGCGCTGGTTCATCACCCGATTGATCATCGCGCCGTATTCGCCGGTTTCGGCAACGTCGCCCGCGGTCACGCTTCGGGCGCCGGCGGCGCCGGCGATCTGATGATCAGCCGCGACCTGGGCGACAGCTGGGAGAGACTCGATATCGACTTGCCCGCGGATCGAGTGCTCTGGGCGGCGGCGGACTAACCTTAGAACGTTTGTGAAACGCGGCTGCCAAAACGGGGTGTCATCTTGAGCGAAGCGAAAGATCTGCTTTATCTGCGGTGCTAACCGTGTCGATACTCAATAGTCGCAAAAACAGATTCTTCGTCGCTTGGCTCCTCAGAATGATACCCGCATGGCAATTCGCTACGAGATCAGAGGAACGCAAGTGAAGACAGAACATTTCGACTACGCAAACTTTTTTCCTAGTCAGCGCAAAACCCGCCTTCCCGGCGGTTACATGGGCAAAATCCTGCGCGTCGATATGACGACGGGAAAACTCACCGATTTAAATCTTCCGGAAGAGCCGCACCTGCGCAAATACTGGGGCGGGCAACTGTTCGCTGAATACGTCCTGCTCAATGAACTATCGCTCGGCATCGATCCTTATGATGCGAAAAACGTCATCGTCGGCATGACCGGTCCCATCACGGGCACCGGCTTCACACCGGGCGGCACAAAAATGTGTTTCGTTTATCTGAGCCCGGCGACGCGCCACACGCTTGGCCGCGGCGCGACGAGCGGCTACTTCGGCACGTCGCTCAAAGCCGCTGGCTACGACGGGTTGATCGTCACCGGCGCGGCGCCGTCGCCGAAGTATCTTTATATCGGCGAAGACAAAGTTGAGCTGCGCGACGCGAGCAAAGTCTGGGGCAAGGGCATCAGAGACACCGAAGACATGTTGCGCAAGGAATCCGGCCACCAAGATGCGCGCGTGGGCTGCATCGGCCCCGCCGGCGAAAATCTCATTCGCGCCGCCATGCTGGTCAATGACTACAATCACACCGCCGCCCATGGACTGGGCGCGGTCATGGGTTCGAAAAAATTAAAAGCCTTCGTTGCGTGGGGCACCAAGCGGCCGCGCGTGCACGACAAGCATCGACTGATCGATGCCGGCGCGCGCTGGGCGAAAGCTATCTCGTCGCGAAAAACCACCGTCAAAAAACGTCTGACGAGCGTCGGCCACGGCGAGGACTGGGGCGCGATCACGAAGCTCAACTGGCGCAGCACGATCATCACCGATGAAGCCAAAGGCCTCGACCAAAATCGCGTGACGCTTCGTCCTTGTTTCCAGTGCCCGCGCATGTGCCCGTGGGACGTGGAGATCGGCGAAGGGCGCTTCAAAGGCAAGATCGGCCACTTCAACGCCGGCAGCGAATGGATGGATACGTTTTACAATCTTGGGTTTAAGGGCAATGACGTTCTCTACCTTTCGGAGCGTATCAATGATCTCGGCATCGAGTGCAGTCACTACGCTTGCGGCGCCGGATTGGCTTTCGAAGCTTGGGAAAAAGGCGTGCTCGGTCCCGACCGCACCGACGGGTTGAAATTGGAATGGGGCAATCTCGAAGCCGTCGAAACTTTGTTGGAACGCTGCGCGCGGCGCGAAACCTGGCTCGGCAATATTCTCGCCGACGGTCCCAAAGAGCTCGCTGAAGAACTCGGCGATGAAGCGAAAAATTGGGTCGTGCACACCAAGGGCGGCACGCCGGCCCAGCATGAGTGGCGCCCTCTGCTGAGTCAAATGTTGCGCGAGTTAGTCGCCAGCGGCGGCATGAAACCGCAGGGCGCCGGCGGCGCCGAACCTCCCGCTGATCTACGCTATCGTGAGAAATGGGGCCCGCTCGATCCCAATCAGCCCGACGGCTGGACCAACTCGCATTTGTTGACGGAGCAAATCCGCCAGGCTTGCGGCCTCATGGGGGGTTGCTGGTTCGCTTTGAACGACAAACCTCCCGACGGCGTGCAGAGCATGGTCGACTCGCTCAACGCCACGACCGGTTGGGATGTATCTCTGGACGAAACCGTCGATGTCGGCCATCGCGCGATTATTCTGCAGAGCGTGTTTGGCACCCAGCGCGGCTGGATCGCCGAGCATGACTGGCAAGATGTCGGCCCGCGATTTTTGGAACCCATTCCGGACGGTAAATACAAAGGCTTTACCATCGCGAAGTGGCTGCCCGATCTAGTTTACGAATATTATCGAATCTCAGGCCGTCATGAAAAGACCGGCCGGCCGTACATGGACACGCTCGTCAAGTTAGGATTGGAGGAGTTCAAAGATTGGAGCCAGCTCGACTGATGATATTAGCTTCGTGCATCTGGGTTTTCCGTCATTCCCGTGCAAACGGGAATCCAGGTTTTCCGAAGTCCCTGGACTCCCGCTTCCGCGGGAGTGACGAATCTTTATTTCGCCTGTTGGTGCATCGACTGGAGGCGCGACATGGGAGACGCCAGGGAGACTAAAATGAATTACAGACGAAAACTTTTACTTCGCTGCCTGATGGCAGGCTTTCTCATAGGCATTATCTTCACGTCCAGCCACGCGCAAACGTTAAAAAAAGTCCGCATGGGAAGCTCGTCGACAAACGTTTCCTTTTTGGCCATTTACGCCGCGCTTCATCGCGGCTTTTACAAAGACGAAGGCATCGATCTGGAAATCATCCAGAT
>JBOHVN010000300.1:0-30869 GCA_050735675.1 Binatia bacterium
CTGACCAAGGAGAACACCGAGCAGTCGCTACTGGACCGGACACAGAGCCGGGAATCGGACGGGAGACCGTTGGTAGCCAGGTCGCGCGGATTGCTGGGTGTACGTGAAGCCGTGAGGTTTGCACGTCAACATCCGAGGTAAGAACCGTATGCGGTAGTTCCGCACGTACGGATCTGTGCGGGGGGCGGTCAGCAATGACCGTCCCTACCGCGATTGAGAGACGTCGGAGGTCAGAAGTCCGAGGTCGGAGATCAGAAAGAATGCAGGAGTTGACGAAGACTATGAATTCAAAATCTCTCTTCTGGCTACTGGCAACCGTCTTCCTGACCATCGCCCCTCCCGCCGAGACGCAGCAGCCGGGGAGAATTCCGCGCGTCGGATTTCTGTCAGTACAGGTCAGTCCCACCCCCACCACTCCCAACCCGCAGGCCGATGCATTCCGGCAAGGGCTGCGAGATCTCGGGTATATTGAGGGAAAAAATATTCTAGTTGAGTATCGCTACGCTGAGGGAAAGGACGACCTTATCCTAAGCCACGTCGCCGAACTCGTGCAAATCAAAGTCGATGTGATTGTAATCACAAGTTTGCCACAGATCCGCGCAGCGAAACAGGCGACCAAGACGATTCCTATTGTTATGGTTGCGACGGTAGATCCAGTTGCAACTGGCTTAATCGAAAGCCTGGCGCACCCGGGCGGAAATATCACGGGGCTCACCAGAATCACCCGGGACCTGAGCGGAAAGCGGCTGGAATTGCTTAAGGAAGCGGTTCCGGGGATATCGCTCGTCGCGGTTCTTGGGGACGCGAACGTCCCGGCGGCGGCCATTGCTTTCAGAGATTATGAGGCTGCGGCGCGCGCACTAAAGATACATTTTTTATCCCTAGAGGTACGCCGTCCGAACCCTGACTACGAGGGAGCATTCCAAGCTGCGGTCAAACGGCGTGCAAACGCGGTCATTACGATTACCGGGCCGCTAGCCAGGAGTTACCGCAAGCGGATTGCGGATCTTGCGATAAAGAACCGGCTGCCTTCAATGTTCGAAGGAAGTGCTTGGGTAGAGGCGGGTGGCCTCATGTCCTATTCGGCTATAGATGCTGATAGTTACCGGCGCGCTGCGACATATGTCAACAAGATTCTCAAAGGCGCCAAGCCCGCCGATCTGCCCGTCGAGCAGCCGACAAAGTTTGAGTTTGTGATCAATCTCAAAGCAGCGAAGCAGATCGGATTGACGATTCCGCCGAATGTTTTGGCTAGAGCCGACAAAGTCATCCGATGACCGAACAATCCAAAACCTGTGGTGAGCCCTTCGACGCTGCTCAGGATAAACTCCGTCGAAGTATCGAAAATCGGTAGACGATTCCGCCAAATGTGCTGGTGCGGGCGGACAGGGTAATTCGGTAAGGCGTGAATGGTTAGGGGTAAGGTGAAAGACAGTCTTGCGATTTTGGATTTTTGACTGATGGAGCCAAACACATGAGCGAAATGTTTCCCTTTCGCTTCTTGGATTCTCAATCCGCCGATCGAAAATGGGATGTTTTAGGGGAAGGCGAGAGTATTTTTGAGGGCGCGCTCGACCTGGGCAAGGAGCGCGGGTGTCAGACTTCCCAACCGTTTGACCAGGCGCCGTTTATCGACGGCTTTGATCTGTTCGGTCACGACCTTGGACGCAAACGTGAGACGGGCAACCCCTTTGGGTATGATCGCATGACTGGGAGAGAGATGCGCCGTATTCTTGGTCAGCGGGACGACAACCACGAGCTGGCTGAACTGATTGATACTATCATTGGAGAGAACGATCACGGGCCGCGTCTTTTTGATCTCGACGCCGATGGTCGGGTCGAGGTTTGCGACGACGACATCACCCCGCTTTACGCCGACCACTGGCTTCCTCCGCCTCCAAGATCTCCCAGGCCTCTTGGTCGCTCAATTGCCACTCGTTCAACAGCTCGCGGTCCTCTTTCGCCTCGCGGTCAGAGCGCCGGTTATAGTAGGCCGCGTAATCGTGTTCCAGTTGCTTGCGTGCCACTGAATCAAGAAAGGCGGTCAGCATGCTCGTGATTACACGGCTGCGACGCGCTTTTGGAATAACGGCGTTGGCCCGCTTCACCAAGTCTCGGGGAAGTGAAACGCTTACGACTTCATATTGTCGTCGAGCGGCTGGCATGAGTTACTCCTCAACTTTCATGGAAGATTATTATTAACCATATTCCATACAAATGTTGCTGTCAATTCAATACTTTGAATCCGAGCTTATAGCAGAGGCTCCGGCTGTCGGAATTGTTGCAGGAAACCAATGAGATGGACAGCGTCATCAAATAATTTTGGATTTTGGATTGAAACCCAGGAGAACAAACCTATGAACCTATTTCCTTCGAAGTTTTTATCCGTCAATCGAAAATCCAAAACCTGTCCTGAGCTATGCCGAAGGATCCAAAAGCGGCCCCGCAGACCAAAATGGCTGGGGACTGTTGCTCTCGTTGTGACATTCGCAATGTGCGGAGTGGTGGCTCAGGCGCAGCAGCCGGCGAAAGTCCCGCGGATAGGATACCTAGGTGGTACCTCTTTGCCGGCCCGCACCGCGGCATTCCAACAAGGTTTGCGCGAGCTTGGGTATGTGGAGGGGAAAAACATTGTCATTGAGTGGCGACATGCAGAGGGAAAACCCGATCGCGTCGCCGCACTCGCGGCCGAGTTAGTGCGTCTCAAAGTAGATGTCATTGTGACGGGTGGTCCGGGAGCAACCCGTCCCGCCAAGGAAGCGACTTTAACGATTCCTATTGTAATGGCGCAGGATCCCGATCCCGTTGGTAACGGGTTCGTCGCCAGCCTTGCGCGACCGGGCGCAAACATTACCGGACTGTCAAACTTTGCCAAGGAGTTAAGTGGCAAACGACTGGAGCTTTTGAAGGAGACCGTTCCCAGGCTTTCGGCGGTGGCTTTCTTCGGGAATCCGAACAGCGTGGGTTACGCACTAGTGTTAAAAGAAGTGGAACTTGCCGCGGGGGCGTTGGGGATAAAGCTGCAAAATCTGAACGTGCTTGGTACCAAAGATATTGAGACTGCATTCCGAGCCGCAGCCGAGGGGAAGGCTGCCGCAGTCCTGTTGCTGGACAGCTCCGTCTTCAATTCCCGGCGATCACAGATTGCAGACCTCGCGGTAAAGAGCCGGCTCGCGGTGATATACGACCAGCGAGATTATGTGGAAGCTGGTGGGCTTATGACCTACGGAGTGAGCATAAACGACTTGAACCGGCGCGCTGCCACATACGTGGATAAAATTCTCAAGGGCGCCAAGCCCGCTGAGCTTCCAGTCGAGCAACCGACGAAATTCGAGTTCGTGATCAATCTCAAGACGGCGAAGCAAATCGGCCTGACGATTCCGCCGAATGTTCTGGTGCGGGCGGACAAGGTGATTCGATGACCTTTTCGATTTGGATCGAGAAACGACAAACTGAAATCCTGAAAACAGACTCTCTAATGTTCTCTCGGTTTACAGATAGTTTTTCAGTTGAAGGATTTTCAAACCCGGCATGGAAGGAATTCTTCGGTCATTGGTCAAAAACGAGCTACAGTTTGCAACCATAGCAGAGGCTACCTGAATGGCGTCCGGGGGCTTTAGTGCGAACGCTGCGCGAAGCTGTGCTGCAGATCTGAGAATGGGGCGATCAACATCGATAAAACGGAGGCCTCGGCTTCTTGTCAATAACGCCTCATAGCGATCGGCAAGTGAAACATTGCCGGTTCGATAAGGTACGACGAGAACTTCCATCAAAGTGAGACCGGATGTTGCGCCGAGGAGGGTGTTTTGATCGATAGCTTCAAAAACAGGTTTCACGAGCGGGAGGAACCGAGTATCTTCCTCGATAAAGTAGATGAAAACTTGAGTATCAAGGGCAACCGGTCCGGGTCTCAGGTCCTCGATCAATCCCACCCGCGTCGTTCCTTGCTGACATGTTTGCTTGCGTCAACCTTGCTCCAGACTTCTTTTCCCAGCCCCTGGAGTTCCAAGATGGAGAGGGGCCTGGTATTTTCTGTCGCGAGGCTAAGAATGTGAATAACCTCTTGGGAGATAGACCGATGTTCCCGGGTCGCGCGCGCTTGGAGCTTTCGGTACAAACGGTCCGGCAAATTTTTAATATTCAAGGTGGCCATAAATTCCTCCAGAACGGTGTCATTATGGAGGAGCCTAAAGTTTTGTTCAAGCAGCGTAATTAGGTGATCTTAAGCTAAGCAGCATGAGAGGAATCTACAAGCGAATTGTCGAGCAGCGGAGAAGTTCGAGTTCGTCATCAATCCGAAAGCGGCGAAGCAGATCGGCTTAACGATTCCGCCCAATGTGCTGGTGCGGGCGGATCGGGTCATAAGATGACATTTTCGATTTTAGATTGCCGATTTTCGATTGGGGGCGAAGAGAATGAATAGAAGATCTGATGTGCAATGGCCGGATTCTTTTTCCGATAATCGGAAATCCAAAACCTGTACTGAGCAGAGTCGAAGTATCCAAAATCGAAAATTGGCGGGGCTTTTTGCGATCGTGTGCGCGCTCACGGTGTGCGGCGGGAGGACAGAGGCGCAGCAGCCAGGAAAAGTCTTCCGCATCGGATTCCTGGATACAAGCACTGCTTCTGGTATCGCGGTCCTCGTGGACGCGTTCCGGCAAGAGCTGAGCAAGCTTGGTTGGATTGAGGGAAAGAATTTCACTTTCGAGTACCGGTATGCCGAGCAAAAGAATGAGCGCCTGCCTGAGCTTGCAGCGGACCTGGTTCGTCTTAAGGTTGATCTAATTGTGGTCTCAGGGACAACACCTGCGTTAGCGGCCAAGCGCGCTACTACTACCATCCCCATCGTGGTGACGAGCGCTTCGGACCCTGTGGCTGCGGGTCTGGTTGCCAGTCTGGCGCGGCCGGGAGGCAATGTCACCGGGTTCGCGAGTTTGTCATTTGAACTAAATACGAAAAGGCTAGAGATACTCAAGGACGCGGTCCCCAAGCTCGCCCGAGTTGGACTTCTGCGGCCGCTGGGAAGCGGACAAGTAGGAATCCAACTGAAAGATCTCAGGGCTGCGGCTGTGGCGCTGAAGCTAAAACTGGAAGAGATCGACACTCAAATCGACGCCAAAAGTGTAGAGAACGCCTTTCAAACCGCAAAGCAGAAGCAGGTCAAAGCGATTATGACGACCGCCAGTCCCCGCTTTTTCGCCGAAAGAAAGCGGATCGTCGAGCTTGCCGGCAAATACCGCTTGCCAGGTATTTACTTCCAGAAAGAGTTTGTCGATGAGGGCGGCCTCATGTCCTACGGGGCAGACTTCGATGACCTGTACCGCAAGGCCGCCCACTACGTGGACAAGATTCTCAAGGGAACGAAGCCTGCTGATTTACCGGTGCAGCAGGCGACGAAGTTTGAATTCGTCATTAACCTTAAGGCGGCAAAACACATTGGTCTCACAATTCCGCCCGACGTGCTGGCGCGGGCGAATAAGGTGATTCGATAGGCGTGAGCCGTGAAGCAAGAGGCGAACGATTTCCGATTCCGGATTCCGAGAAACTAGCAAAACAAATTCGTAGATTCTGAATGTGCCGTTGCAAACACGAGACTAACGGCCAAGAACGATATCGATGCCTGTGAGAATTAACTCCAAGTGGCGTTTCGAAAGCTTCCCGACTTCTTCGGTGAGTAACTCACGATCGAGCGTTATGATCTGGGAGGCGTTGGCGACGGAATCCTTGGGAAGGCTAGTGGCTCGAGCCGGAAGGAGCACGTTGCCGGGAGCCTCCGCCCACCTAAGATTGCTCGTTAAGGGGACGCATACGACGCTCCTGATCCGGCTTCGGTTCAGCGCATCTCCTTGCACCACTAGAACCGGCCTGCGAAAGCCGGGACCCGGAACCGGTTGGATCTGGAAGATTTGCCCAGTACACGTGGCCCTGGGAGATTACCATTCGACGGCTTCGAGAGTGCGTCGTGCTGCTGTTGCAAAAGCGGGGTCGGGTCGGGTGTCGACAACCTCGCAGACGCGGTTCATCGCCTCGGTCACGGCTTCCGGATCGTGGCGCGCGATGTATTCGGTTACCGCCTCGGTATAGATCTGACTGCGGGATTTCTTCAGACGCCGGGAGAGCCGTTCCGCCTCAGTATAAACCTTATCGGGAATGGAGATCGCTGTTTTCATACCCAAAGTATAACCACGGGATTATGCGCGCGCAAGCGACGTGGGTGCGGGCAAATAACGTCATTAAATGGCAGGGAGCAAGGAGCAAAGGGCAAAGAGCATGAAACACAAGGAGAAAAACTTCATGACAGTGAAAGTTATTGGTTTTGCGCTTAGCACCATGCTCTTTATGCTTTGCTTCCCCGCCCACGCGCAGCAGCCAAAGAAAGTCCCGCGGATAGGGTATCTATCGTCGGGCAACCCCACTAGTGAGTCCACCCGTTCCGAGCCAATTCGGCGGGCTCTGCGCGAGCTTGGCTACATAGAAGGACAGAACATCGTCATCGAGTACCGGTATGCGGACAGAAAGGTTGATCGGGCCCCTGAGCTCGCGGCCGAGCTGGTGCGTCTCAAGGTTGATATCATTGTGGTAGCAGGAGGGGACCTGTGGATCCGGGCGGTCAAAAGAATACGACCAAGACGATTCCCATCGTTATGGTGGGGCTTGGGTCCGATCCTGTCGAGGCAGGCCATGTTGAAAGCCTTGCCCGTCCCGGCGGCAACGTCACCGGAATTACTCTCCTCAGCAGAGAGCTAGGCGGCAAGCGGCTGGAGCTGCTCAAAGAAGCGGTTCCCAAACTTGCCCGTGTCGCGGTTCTCTACGATCCCGCCCTTCAGCCCGCTGTACATGAGGTGAAAGAGGTACTCCCAGTCGCGGCGCGTGCGCTGGGCTTGACTCTTCGGTCTTGGGAGGTACGAGGGGCAGACAATTTCGATAAGGTTTTTGCTGCGATGGGCAAGCAGCGCCCGGATGGACTCTATCCCGCGGGGGGCCCGCTAATGAATGCTAACGGAAAACGGATCGCGGACTTTGCATTAAAGAGCCGGATACCGTCGATGTACCGCAACAGAGAAGACGTAGATGCTGGTGGGCTCATGTCCTACAACGCGGACTTCGCGGATAGCTACCGGCGCGTCGCATACTACGTGGACCGAATCCTCAAGGGAGCCAAGCCCGCTGACTTGCCCGTCGAACAGCCGACGAAGTTTGAGCTGGTGATAAATCTCAAAACTGCGAAGCAGATCGGGCTGACGATCCCGCAGTCGATGCTGTACCGGGCGGACAAGGTGATAAAATGAATTTTGGATTTTCGATTTTGGATTAGCAGGAGAGCCCACGAATAAAAAGGGGCGACGAAAAGGCGGCAGGAAACTTTTCTTTTCTGGATCACCTCCGGCCGCGAATCTCTTTTTATTGCCGGGGAACCCCGGTTTTGACAGCCGGGCAGCCATTTTTTGACTAGAGACCAGCATCGAGTATTTTACATTTCGGCCTTGCTAAGTCTTTTTTACATGATAAAAAGACTTATGTACCCACGATGGATGCAACCGCCCCCGCGGCAGAGTTTTTTCCTGTTCGGACCGCGCGGGGTAGGTAAGACCGCCTGGCTGCACCAGCAGTTTCCCGGCGCGTTGTTCTTCGACATGCTCGATCATCAAGTGTATATGCAATTGCTTGCCGGGCCGGAGCGGCTCGGCGAGCGGATTCCGCGGGGCCACAAGGACTGGGTGGTCGTGGACGAAATCCAACGTGTGCCGGAATTGCTCAACGAGGTGCATCGCATCATCGAGTCGCGAAAATTGCGCTTCGCGCTTACGGGCTCAAGCGCCCGCAAGCTGCGTCGCAGGGGTGTCAACCTGCTCGCGGGCCGCGCCGTGACGCGCCACATGCATCCGCTCACGGCGTTGGAACTTGGCAAAGACTTCGATTTGAAGCGCGCGCTGCGCAACGGCTGTCTGCCGTTGGCCTGCACCAGCGATAACCCGAAAGACTATTTGAAAAGCTATGCGGCGACGTATCTCCGCGAAGAGGTGCAACAGGAGGGGCTCGCCCGCAACATCGGAGCGTTCGGGCGTTTCCTCGAGGCCGCCAGTTTTTCCCAAGGCGGCGTGTTAAACATGGCGGCCGTGGCTCGGGAGTGCGCCGTGTCGGTGAAAGTCGTGGAAGATTATTTCAGCATTCTCGAAGACCTGATGATCGCCGTGCGCTTGCCGGTCTTCTCTAAACGCGCCAAGCGGCGCCTGATCGCGCACCCAAAGTTTTACTATTTCGACGCCGGCGTGTTCCAGGCCATCCGCCCGCGCGGTCCGCTGGACGCGCCGGAGCAGATTCATGGCCCGGCGTTGGAGACTTTATTCTTACAACAGGTGCGCGCGCTGAACGACTATAAGGCCCTCGGCTATCGCCTGCACTACTGGCGCACGGCCAACGGCGACGAGGTGGATTTCGTTCTGTACGGCGAACGCGGGTTGCGCGCTTTCGAGGTGAAAATGGCCCACAACGTCCGTCCCGACGATCTGCGCTCGTTGCTGCGTTTCCGGGCGGATTTTCCCCAAGCCAAGGCCCACTTGCTGTACCTCGGCCAGCGCCGTTGGCATGATCGCGGGATCGACGTGTTGCCGTTAATCGATTGCGTAAGGAAGCTCGATCAATGGTTATGAAGGCGCCGCCGGGACGGACTACGCAAAACACCAGCATGCGAAGACTATTCTCGCCCGACGACTCGCAATCAACTCCTGACCATGAGAACAATCTTCCCGTTCGGAATGCGCATGGAGTAGACATGCAGGCCTCGGCTCGTTTGATATTTTTACGACGGAGGTAATCAAGTGATTTTAGATTTTCGATTAGGGGGAAAATCCGATGTACAACACATTGCTGAAACGATTTTTGAATTCCTGCTCCGACAATCGAAAATCCAAAACCTGTACTGAGCAGAGTCGAAGTATCCAAAATCGAAAATGAGGTGGGTTCTTTGCAGTCCTCGTCTTGCTCCTCGTGTGGGTGGGGATGGCTCAGGCGCAGCAGCCGCCGAAAGTCCCGCGGCGAAGATATCCAGCTTTGGAGCAGCCGAAGAAATTTGAGTTCATCGTCAATCTCAAAGCCGCCAGGCAGATCGGCCTGACGATCCCACCGAACGTGCTGGCAAGGGCGGATAGGGTCATTAAGTGACAGAGGTCAGAGATCAGAGATCAGCAAAAGCACTGCGCTTACCGCTTTGCTCTTTACGCTATGCTTTTTCTGCGCTTTGCTTGTCTGCAGAGGCGCAGCAGAAAAGTTACCCTCTTTCTGGCCCAAACTGAAGTTGACATGGCTACGCCAGAGGCGTAGCCCTATCTCCGTGTTCACGTTCATCGAGTCCGCTGTTTTCCAGCGTCTGTGCGCTTTTTATCTCGATGACGATGAATACGCCGAACTGCAACAGGCAAACGGCGGAGGCTGGGCAGGTGGTACCCGGCTCCGGTGGTGTAAGAAAGCTGCGTTGGAAACGTAAGGGGATGGGCAAACGCGGCGGCCTGCGTGTGATCTATTACGTGCGCTATCAAGCCAACGAGTTCTGGATGTTAACGCTGTACGCGAAAGCCAAACAGGAGAACGTGCCTGCGCACATCCTTAAGCAACTAAAGGAGGTGTTTGAAAATGGGTAAAAAACTGAGCCGACGAGCGCTTGCCAAATTGGAGGCTGGCCGTGATGTTTGGCAGGAAGTATTGGACGGTGCTCGCGAAATCAAAGCCGGAGGCGGTAGACGGTCTGTGGTTGAGCCCCGCTCGCCCATTGTCCGTGCGCGCTTGAAAGCTGGTCTTACTCAGCAGCAGTTCGCCGCGCTGCTCGGTGTCTCGAGGCGAACTCTCGAACAGTGGGAACAAGGCCGCCGCAAGCCAAGTAGAGCGGCAAAGACACTCATCAAGGTTGCAGAGTTACACCCTGAGGTGCTGCGTAAGATCGCAGCGTGACCTGTTCGCTACGAACGTTAAAAGTTTCCCGGAACCATTTTTTACCCCCATAACCAGCGTTCAGCAGTGCGTCAGCTGCTGCGTCAACGGCCAGAGACAAAACACGCCACTTAATTTGCTTGGTCTCTCAGAAGCGAGATCTCACGTCCACCGCAGTGAGATCTCGTAACTAGTGAAATCTCACAACTGTTCCAACAAAGGCTGATTTCGCTAAGTTGTTGGTCCTTAAGAAAAAAATCCCGATCTTACAAGATGGCACGCTAGGTGCTCACAGGTGTTTCCATCGATTGCTCAAGAAGGAGGAAAGGCACATGCAACACAACTATTCATACCAAGCGGCGCTGGCTGCTTCCGAACGGATCGGCTGGAAGGTCGATGATCTGATCGGCGGCGATAAGCAGCTCGACTTCACCAAACCGTTCATGCCGGAGTCTTTGGCGCAGGTGAAGCAGCTCTCGTTCCTCACACCGGCGGAGCAGCTCACTCTCAATCAGATTCGCGGCCATGAATATCTCGCCATGTTCGGTCTCGTCGAGGAGTTCATTCTCCCCTACGTGATCGATCATGCGCGGCTGCAACTCTCCGGAGATGACTATCGCGTCCGGGCCCTTCTTCAGTTCGCCGGTGAAGAGGCAAAGCATATCCACCTTTTCAAGCGCTTCCGGCAAGAATTCGAGGGCGGGTTCGGCAGCAAATGCGACTTTATCGGTCCCGCTGAAGACGTGAGCCGGTTTGTGCTCTCGCACAGTCCTTTGGGAGTCGGGATTGCGATTCTCCACATCGAGTGGATCACCTTGCGGCACTACATCGAGGGCGTCAGAGATAATCAGAACCTCGACCCGCAGTTCAAGAGCTTGCTCAAGCACCACTGGCTGGAAGAGTCGCAACACACCAAACTCGACACGTTGATCATCGAGTCGGTCGTGAAGGGCGCTACCCCGAAAGAGATCGATCAGGCCTTTGAGGAGTACGCCGGAATCGGCGGGTTTATCGACAACGGCATCAAGCAGCAAGCGGATTTCGAAGTGGAAAGCTTCGTGACGGCCACAGGGATAACGCTTTCCAAGGCTGAGCGCGAGCAGATGACCGAAGCGCTACTCAAGGGAATGCGCTGGACCTATCTCGGCACCGGCATGACGCATCCGAACTTCCTGGCCTCCGTAGAGGCGATTAAGCCCGGGGCGCGCAAGCAAATCGAAGAGATGGCCCCGGCATTCTGCTAAGCGTTCCCCCACTCAATCTCCCCCTTAGCAGCCCGTGGTGAAAGTCGACCATATGGTGGTAGCCGGCGGTGATAAGAGAGATCGACACGAACAATGATTCGCAATAAAGTTTTGCATATGGCAATGGGAACGCGGAGAGGCGAAGAGCAGGCGGGCATGTGGGTGATGGTCAGCGCACTGCCACGGTCGGTGAGTCACCCGTTCTACGAGAAGCTCAATCGGCTGTTGGCCGAGCACGGGTTCGATGACTTTGTCGAGGCGCAGTGCCGGCCGTTCTATGCCGAGAAGATGGGGCGGCCGAGTCTAGCGCCGGGGCAATATTTCCGGCTCCTGTTACTTGGGTACTTCGAGGGGCTGGACTCCGAACGCGCCATCGCGTGGCGGGCGGCGGACTCGTTGGGAGTGCGCTCGTTTTTGGGGCTGGCGCTGACGGGGGCGGCGCCGGATCACTCTACGATATCGCGGACGCGGCGATTGATCGACCTGGACACCCATCGGGCGGTGTTCACGTGGGTAGTGCAATGTCTGGGTATCGCCGGGCTGGTCAAGGGAAAACCGCTCGCGATCGACGCCACCACGCTCGAAGCGAACGCGGCCTTGCGCTCAATCGTTCGGCGCGACAGCGGGGAGAGCTACAACGAGTTTTTGACCAAGCTGGCCCAGGCCTCTGGTATTGAGACTCCCACGCGGGCCGATCTGGCCAAGCTCGACCGCAAGCGCAAGAACAAAGGGTCGAACAAGGATTGGACCCATCCACATGACCCCGACGCGCGCATCGCCAAGATGAAGGACGGGCGCACCCATTTAGCGCACAAAGCCGAGCATGCGGTGGAAAAAATTCTCCAATCGACGCGCGGCGCATTTGAGATGTTCGGTATGTATCTTGGGCTCCGACTCGGTTACTACCGCGTGCTAGGCGAGAGCGGGCCGGCAAATTCACAGGAACTGGCGGACCGGACGGTAACTAATGAACGTTACGCTAGAGAATGGCTGGAGCAGCAGGCGATCTGCGGAATTGTTGAAGTCGATGACGAAAGCATTGACGCAAGAAGCAGGCGCTACGCGCTGCCAGAACCTTACCGAGAGGTTTTGGCGGACGAAGAAAGCGTGAATTATCTGGGGGCGCTGCCGATCATACTTGCCGGTGCATTACACCCGCTTCACGCTGTCGTGCAGGCGTATCGAACCGGCGGGGGTGTGGCCTACGGCGACTACGGCGCCGATCTGATTGAAGGCCAGGCGGGAATGAACCGGGCCATGTTCTTGAAAGAAATGGGCAGCTCGTGGCTGCCAAGAATCCCCGACGTTCACCACCGACTACTCTCGGATCCCCCGGCTCGCGTTGCGGACGTGGGCGCGGGAGCCGGATGGTCGAGCATCGCCATCGCAAGAAGCTATCCGAAAGCGCAGATCGATGGATTCGACCTGGATCAGCCGTCAGTGGAAATGGCCAGACGCAACGCTCGTCTGGCCGGCATCGACGACCGAGTGAAATTTCACGTGCGCGACGCCGCCGATCCACAGCTCGCCGGCCAATATGATCTGGTTGCCGCCTTCGAGTGCATCCACGATATGGCCGATCCGGTCAACGCCCTCAGAGCCATGAAGCATCTCGCCGGCTCGACCGGAATGGTGTTGGTAGTCGACGAACGCGTGGGTGAATCGTTCTCTACGAAAGAAAACGACGTGGACTGGATGATGTACGGCTGGAGTATCTTGCACTGTTTGCCCGTCGGCATGGCCGATAAGCCGTCCGCGGAAACCGGCACGGTCATGCGGCCGAATACTTTGCGAATCTACGCGCGCGAAGCGGGATTCACTGGTGTCGAGATCTTGCCCATCGAAAACTATTTCTTCCGCTTTTATCGTTTGATCCCGTAAAGACCCTTGGTCCAAACCATGCAAATGAGTTGAACGGTGAAAACGATGAAACGAATCCCGGCCGCGACGTTGGTCGCACCTCGTCCTGCTTGACCGTCGGATGTCTATCCTGATAGCAAGAAATTGATTTTTCTTGCGTCGTTCTAACGCGACGGCGCCGCTGGAAGGAGTCAAGCGATGGATAGCCGCGAGTTCGCCAAAACGATCGAAAAGCAGGTCGCCGATTTCTGCAAAAATCTAGACGCGAAGCTGCCGGCCTACAGCTTTATCCCCCTAACCACGGATGAGATGCGCATCAACGTGATGCAGAGCCGCTTATTCAACGAGATCCGCGCCGGCGAGATCTTCGGCGGCTGGCTCAAGAGCACCCCGGAGCTCGATGTGAAGAAGACGCTGGCGGAAGCGACCCACGAAGAATACGAGCACGCCGGTTTTCTCGAAGAAGCGCTGCGCAGCAAGGGCGCCACGCCGCACGACTACAAGCCTCTGCCCGCTCAGATGGCAATGTTCAACGCCTTTGAAGGACTCACCGACACGGTCGAGCGGATCGCCGCGTTCCCCATGGCCGGCGAAGGCGTCGCCGATTACTTAATTGTCAAGAGTCTCAAGGCCAGCACCGTGCCAAGTTGGGTCACCGCGCCGTACCAACGCATCCACGAAGACGAAGAAGAACACGGCAACTATCCGTTCGAGATCCTGGTCAAATACGCCACGACGCCGGAAAAACAGGAACGCGCCGCCCGCGCGGTAGCGATGAGCCTGGTCTTGCGGCGCGCCTATTTCGACAATCTCGACCGCTGGGTGTACGAAGGAACATCGTACTAAACAGTAACGGTCAATCGGCCACGACACTCTAGCAGATTGCTGAAAAAGGCTAGGAATGCTTCGAGACCCTCAGCATGAACGGAAAATCATCAATGATATCACATCCTCTCCGTTCGTTCCTTCGTCAAGCTCAGGACTGGCTCTGAGCCCCGTCGAAGGACTCCGAGAGGGTTTTTCAGCAACCCGGCTTTTTACCGCGTTATAAGACGCGCGTTCGTACCCAGGCTCGATAACAATTGGAAACGCGCTGCAATTGCATCCAAAAAAGTTCTCTGACCCCGTTTGTCCGGACCCCGTTTCGTAGCTGGCCACTTTCTGCTTTTATGCAACTATTAAAGTTGTCCTTGCCAAACACCCGCCGACGCTAAGATTAGATCTCTCGAAGTCGTCAGCTCAATTCGCCTATTTGATTGGGCAGCCTGCGCCGGATTTTTCCAGCGACCTAATAGCGCAGTTGCTTTTTGCTTGTCCGATATTTTTTTTTAATATCACTGTTATAAGTAATGCTTATAACAGGGCAGGCTATTCATCGCCGTTATTTCCAATAAACGGGTTGACGGCGAACAAAATGCAGGGGAGCTTACCGCGCGGGAAAATGCTCGGACTAACACGCTTCGCCGATGGGCTTACCTATGGGACCCAAACGGAGGGGTGACTCTATGCCTTGCGCGACTAACTGTGAGTTCTGGAGAGTACAAGAAGAGACGCGGAGGCGTGATGGCTTCCGCGTCTCTTTGAGGTCCATCGGCCGCAACAAGCGACCCCGTAAATCATAGGTTGACGGTTGTCCGGTTGTTTAATAAATAATCGAGCCTCGCGATATCTGATCTTTACGGCGCTCATACTCTCGCCGGCTGATCCGCTCGCGGCGGTAATCCTCTTCGAGCCTGTCCCTCTGCCGTTTCGCGTTAATCTCGTACCCCGCTCCCGTCGCCAAAGCGCCGGTAGCGGCCCCCGCCGCAAATTGACATCCTGTCAGAGCCAAATTTCCCAACAGCAGCACTACAGCAATGGTTCTCATGACGTTATCCTCCTTTGGGGACTCCTGATTAGGCAGAGAGTAACGATTATACCAGCCATAAAACCGTAAAAGCTCAATGAGTTAGAGAAAGCGGTAACATACATGGTGCGTAAGATGGTATCGCGCGGGTAAAAATTACCTGGCTCAAAGCCTAGAATCATCACAAAGGTTAGACGGATCTATTGGGTGGCTGTTATCAGAAATCTAGCACGCTGCTGAAAAAGACTCCTATGCTTCGCTGCGCTCAATCGCCTCGCTCCAACGTGACCGTTTGGAGTACTGGAGTGGTGGAGTGCTGGAGTAATGGATCGAAACCCAATACTCAATACTCCTGTACTCCAACACCCCATCTCGCTCACTCGCCTCTGAGATCTTTTTGAGCAGCCTGCAATCAAAGGTTTTCAGCGATCTGCTGGCTATTTGAGTCAACGGAGTGACAGGGCCCGAGTTAGGTATTCGGGGTAGCTAAAATGGCGCGCAAACTAGGTGCTTGATTTCCACCGGCTTTGAATGCTATTAACTGAGCCCATGAACTTACACGACCTAACGGTTAACCAACTTAAGCGGGCGGCGGCGATTAAACAGCACATCGAGGATCTCAACAAAGAGCTCGGCAGTATCCTCGGTGTGCCGGCTAAATCTGGGGCTGCGTCAAAGAATAACCGGAGCATGAGCGCTTCGGTGAGAAAGAAGATTGCCGCCGCGCAAAGAGCAAGATGGGCGAAGGTGCAAGGCGCTGGACCAGTGGCGCTTGCAGCCAAACGCGCTCCGAAGGCCAACAAGAAGACAATGAGCCGGGCGACCAGAGCAAAGTTGTCGGCCAAATTGAAGGCTTACTGGGCGGCGAAAAAAGCCGGCAAGAAGTAGGTTCTGCTAACCCCACTCAGGGGACCTAATTAAAAACTAAAAAGGCAAAATCGGACACGGCAGCGGCCCATTCGTGGATAAGGATGCCGCGCTGGAGAATTTCGCTTTCTCCGTTCGATTTTTAACTCTTGGCGAGAATGAATTTTTCTATTCTTGCTTTGATGACAGCAGCCGAAATCGGTTTGATTAAGTAATCGACCATTCCTGCGCGTAGCGCTTCCGCCCTCCATTCCGCTCCGAAAAAGGCGCTGCAACCGATAATCGGTATATGGGCAGTCATCGCGTTCTTTGTTAGCGCTTGGGCTGCATCTGTACCCTTCATGTCAGGAAGATCGAGGTCCAGCAGTATAAGATTGGGGTTAGTGGCGATTGCGTTTGCTATTGCTTCCCTGGCGCTTGCCGCTTCTGATATTTCGTATCCAGCAGAACGTAGAATGGAACCCAGAATTTGTCTCAGATGCTCATTATCGTCAACTATGAGAACTGTCTTTGCCATGTTAAGAGCCTAGTGTTGGCCTTAAGGCCTGCGTCACCGGTTAGAACCTCCTCGCGGTGTTCGAGAACACGTCCCGAATCGATCCGATACCCCCGATCAGATCGTTTCGCAACAGAGTACCCGCATTCCTTTTATAATAAGCGCTTGAGTACACGCAAATGGCGCAAGAGCATGCTCGAGGGAACCCCGCCGCCATCGCCATAGTGTGTCTTGCCCAACTAGAATGTCGAAAAAGCACACCCCAGAACACGGCGCGGTGATGATGCAGGCTTGGGCTCTCATTCTTAGGCCCAGTGTACGCCCGACAACCGCGTCTCGCCGCTTTCGATCAGTAAACTTCCTCGGTGGCGCGTTTGTTGTCTAGTGTTTTGCTCGCGGGTCTTTTTGCCGGCTTTCTTATTTCCGCTCTGCGCGGGAAGCTCAAAGGCTGGCCTATGGCCCACTCGGTAGCTTTCTCTTTCCGCCGTCTGCTGGTTCGTTTTGGCATAGTTGGAGTATGACACAGGGCGAGGCCGACATAAAGACTACTACCACAACTGCAAGTTCTAGCTGGTGTTTTTCCTGGAAGTTTGGATCGATCGCATCAAACATAGCCGCCTCGAAGTGGTCGCGCCTGATTTTCCTGAATTGCCCAGTTTTACGATCGCACGCGAATTAGCCGGCAAGCAGCACTAATTTAGGGCTTGATTTCCACCGGCTTTGAATGTTAATTGGGCTCATGAATTTACACGACCTAACGGTTAACCAACTCACGCGGGCTGCGGCGATTAAACAGCAAATCGAGGATCTCAACAAACAGCTCGGCGGTATCCTCGGTGCGCCGGCCAAATCTGGGGCTGCTGCAAAGAAAAAGCGGACGATGAGCGCTTCCGGGAAAAGGAAGATTGCGGCTGCGCAGAAAGCAAGATGGGCGAAGGTGCAAGGCGCTAGACCAGTGGCGCTTGCAGCCAAACGCGCTCCGAAGGCCAAGAAGAAGACAATGAGCCGGGCAACCCGAGCCAGGTTGTCAGCCAAGTTGAAGGCTTACTGGGCGGCGAAGAAAGCCGGTAAGAAGTAGTTCTCTAACTCCGGCCTGTGACCTTGGGCGACCAATCGATCGCCGCTTTCCACGGGTGATAGCGACAAGGCGGCTCAGATAAATTGCCCTATCTGTATTTGCCAGTTCTGTAATTTCTCTCATAGTAATCAGGGGGATAGGCGGATCTGATTTTCGCGTGGTAGGTATGCGGTTCGTAATCCAGATCCAACACGACTCTTCTATCGTGGTCTAACGCGTAATACCGGGGCAATCGGTCGCCATATCTCCAATCTCTTCCTTCAAGCCAGTAGTATCTGCGCACACTTGGGTAATAGTAAACTTGAGTGGCCGGGTAATAGTAATACGTCTCGTGTTTGCGGCGCCACCCATGCGCGGGTGCCCATGGCGGAGGACCCTGCCGGTCAGATTCAACGACTTCCACGTCGGCGGGTCGTTCGACAACGGCCACACAGCCGGGAATGAGCAATAGAAGTGCGGCAGGCACGATCGCTAGATGCAACTTCATTCCGTGGTCCTCCATTCAGTAAAAAAACTAGTTACGTAACCCGCGCCAGGGTTCCTACTCCACTCGAAACGGCTCCCGGTAGCGCTGCTTATTTTGAACCCTTCTTGGCTTTACCTTTAGAGTCTAGGCGCTTGCCACCTTCTTCAAGACCGCGCGTCAGGGATCCGTCCTCGGTTTTCTTTTTTTCTAGCCCGGATGGAAGTCCGCCTTTTTTTTCCGAATAACGTTCTAAACCGAAGGGCAGCTCGCCGGCTTCACGGCCATGTTTTACTTTGGTCTCGAGATTCTGCTTGATTTTTCCTTTACCTTTTCCTTGCCCCTGTGAGTAAGCCGGAGATATCGCGATGCCCATGCTGAAGGCGATCGCTAAGGCCGACAAGTTTTTGAAAGTAGCATTCAAAATTTTCTCCTTCCAAGTACGTTGCTAATGGCTCACTTGCTATTTCCCTTTCCGTGTCCGCCGCCGTTGCCGTGACCGCCGCCCGATGCGCCATATTGATGCCCATTGCCGGCGCCAGTAACGATGCCGCTCGTATGACCTACCGATCGACCGGAACCGCTCACGATGCCGCGCCCACCCTGACTCACGGAACTAGAGGATGTACCGGCGGTTCGGCCCGAAGCGCTGACGATTCCGTTTTCCTGAGATTCGCTTCCTGAAAAGGCCTTGCCATGTCCTTTACCCGTAACAGTAACGCTGCCATCGGCAGACGACTTTCCACCGGCAGTCGTGATGCCTTTGCCAGTCGTGCTGGTAGTTGCCGTGCTGGTAGTTGTCGTCACAGGCTGCTTGCCGCTCATGAGCTGACCGAGTTTGACATTATACTTTTGCGCAATTTGTCCCCAACCCATGCCATCGGCGCGCATTTGAAGAATGCCGTTGGTCTGGGTCGTGGTATCACCCGGCACCATCTGTCCGCCCGCCAGCGCCGTATGAAGCTGCTCGGATGTCGGCTGCATGATGCCTTGCTGCCTTAGGCTCTCCTGGGCTAGAGCCAAGGAAATCTTCACATTTCCGTATCCCATCTTACCGGTTGGAAGAGCCTCGGTGGTTGTCGTTGTCGTTTTTGTCGTAGGGTCAGTAGCAGTGGTAGTCCACTGGCCGTTTCTAAGATCGTTCACGACCTGCTTCGAGTCTACCTTCTGAAGGAAGTAGCTGTAGTCGTTGCTGATATTGGTCGCCGGCGTGCTACTCGCAGAAGTTGTCTGAGCAAAGTTCGTTGTCGGAGCCGCCGCCACGATCAATAGCGAAACGGCGATCGAAAAAAAGTGTGTTTTCATAGTAACCTCCCCTTGTATTTACGCTTTGGTAAGAATTCTTTCGGTTTGTAAAATAATTTCGGTGGCGGTCGCTCGGTCTTTGAAAAACACCCCGTCCTTGGCAACCGTGCGGATTCGGGTCGTCTTGGAGCTTATGGCCTGCAGTTCGATCTCGATCTGACGATCGGCTCCCTTGGCTTTTATCGCTTTCCCCTCGTCAGTCCTCTCTGCGCCCTCGACTTCCATTCCCATGTCATTTAGCGCCATGAGCGTGGCCCGCTCGACCTGTGGAAGAGATGCTGTAAAGGTTCTGTAGGCTATCCCGTCCAGAGTATAAGAAACCGCTGTACCGGTCGTTACACCGGCGCCCACGCCGAGAAGAGTCAGCGCCACAGGAGCAGCGCAGCCATTCAAATAGACCGAAATAAGTCCAACCAGTAGAAACATTCGCGTTAAGTTTTGTTGCATGTGAACCCACCAAATAAAAAAGTATTGCCTGCTGTTTCAGCCTCTCTTCAAAACGCTCCATCTGGAACCGAGTCCAGACAGATTTAGCGCCGTTGACGCTTGTTATGCAGATGGGGAACCGATTAGCCGTGACGGACCACGCGAGGTAAGGTGAGCGATCGTGATCGTTGCCGGTTTCACCATTTGCTCCCTGACACCCATGGTGACCATTTGGGGTCGTCAGTTCATCGCATCAACGTCGAACTCGGAGAGACGCAACAATTATACCAGGGCGACAAGAGCGATTTCTTGGTCTCTCAGGCGTAAACTTGGTAAGGTTTGAAATTCTGCTCGCGCGAAAAGACTACATCACAAGGCAAAAACTACTGTCACAATCATCCGCCTGTCTCGACGTAAGAGTTCGTCGAGTAGGAAGCTAGAAACAGAACCATCGCGATAAAGTTACGCGCGCTTAAAACGGGTTAATTACAAACGCTTAAATCGCCTCGCTACATCCCCGAAGGTTTGTCCCGAACTAGACGCTGAACAAAACAGAGGCTACCTGTCGACTCAAAAGGACTCTTGCCACAAGTGACAGAGCCTCTGAGCTTGCCCTGGCCGGGGAATGCGTCGTCGGTATTATTCCCTTTGTTGGGGCAAAAATGGGCCCAGTCTACGATCGTCTGGCACTGGGTTAAATTGCCGCCGTTTGCTATCACCGGAATCAAATAGCACCGATTAGGGTCGGCTTTGAACATAGGTTTGAGGTGCTGATTAAATACCGTTGCATTCACACCGTTCGCGATATTTCCGCAATAACCGACGTCGATCGCTGGCTGGCCCTGGCAGAAAGGCAGCATCTCGAAAAGACCGCGAACCTCATCTGTACTGGCGTTAATTATTTGGTAAGTTTCCCAGCCGGCGGTACTGTTGCCTCCGGTCTGAAAATCCAGAATCGTATCGCTTTGGTTGCATTGACTTTGCACGACCACGATCGGCAGCCCAGGAAGCGCCTGATTCACAGCGACGGCGCTGACGCTCACATCGGCCGTGGTTTTCGTCGCCTGACCGAACAAATTGAGCAGAGGCGTCAAGAATAGCGGAGACTTCATGGCTTCGCCTGCATTGCCTCCGTATGGGTTGCTATTTTCCAGCGCCACTCGCGCTCCGTTTGCGTTGTTGATGTTGACTCCCGAAGTGGTAAATTCACCGGTCGCGTTGTCATATTTGACGAGTGTCACGTTCTTCTGGCTAATTTGGTTGTTCGGGCTGTCCAGATAATTGTTTCCCGTGCCGGGATTGGTCCCGCCGGGATTAAGCATGGCCGCTCGCTCCGTAACCCTCAACCAGTTGCCGCTCGGAATCGCGGAAGCCGCGGCCAAAGCCGCCGCATCCACCGCCGGCTGTCCTTGCGATCTGACGTATGCAAGGTGCCCGGTATCGAGTCCCATTCCGACCATGATCAATAGCAACACAATCATCAGAGTCACAAACACCAGGGCATAGCCTCGCTGATTTTTTACAGGCTGCATAAAGCCTCCATTGAACCTAAGCAGAATAGGGTCCGTAAGTGGTCGCACCGGTACAGTAGTCAAAATTGACGTAGGGTTGATATTTGTAGTGCATCTGCGTTGTCCGAGAGATCGTAAGGGCGTCCGGGGCGTTGCCGCCAAACAATCTCATTAACTTATACATGAAAAAGCTATATTGACCCTGGGCCGTCACCTCGACAAATTCCATACAAGTCCC
This sequence comes from Binatia bacterium, assembly GCA_050735675.1. Classification (GTDB taxonomy): domain Bacteria; phylum Desulfobacterota; class Binatia; order UBA9968; family UBA9968; genus DP-20. Next base: position 21,259 of record JBOHVN010000300.1, read on the forward strand.
CCCGGTGTAAAATGTCACCGTGACGGTCTTGCCGGTCAGATAGTCCGGCAATTGGCTAATCACCTCTGTTGCCACCGTATTCGCCTCAGCAGCACTGAAGGTTAAATTTGGCACGTTGCCGCTCTTTTGCAGTCCGCTGCCGATTCGAGCTCCCTCCCGAACCGCGGTCTGAGTGAGGTTGCCGATGAAAAACGAAATACCGAAGTCAACCGGTATATACAGCGCAATTAACAGAAGCGGTGTAATGAGCGAAATCTCCACGATACTTTGACCTCTTTGATTCTTTCGCATTATGCTATTGTCGCCGACTGAGTTCATTGACTTGACCTCCTATTTCGGAGCACTCATTTCGATTTCACACTCTCTAGAATCAGCATCCCGTCTGGGCTTCCCACCTCATGCGCGTTTGGCGGGTTATTGGCGTGTTTTGATTCGCGGAAACCCCAAACCAACCCAGGAGCTGATGGAAAAAAAAGTTGTAAGTTCCGGATACCGTGACCGTCACCATCCGGTTGCAGTTTGTACCCGTATCAGGATCTAAGTTTACTGAGATAGTAGCGGCTGGAAGGAGCGCCGACGAAAGCCTTGCCGCCGTTTCCTTAAAGATATTTCCTGTGCAAGAAGGCATGACACAGCTGCCGCTTACGAGCGTCGAATCCGTAGCCGCGATTCTGGCTCCTTCACGCGCGGCGTTCTGGGCAAGTTGGCCGGTATAGAACGCAAGCCCAAAGTCCGCCGGTATCCAGGCCACGATCAGCAAAATCAAGAACGTGAGCGTGAACTCGACAGCCGCCTGTCCTGAGGAACGAGTCAAACTAATAAAAGCATTTCGACTAAGAAGCGTCGAGTATGAATCGGATGACATTTATCGAACTCCTTCTGTTTTCTATACCTTTTGCTGTCCGCCAGTTGCCAATTGATGCAACCGGTATGATGGGCCGAATTAATGCCAGTTCCGGGCCGTGTCAAACCAACGACGAAACCGACACTTGAGTTGACATCGCTGTCATTACAGCAGCCGGTTCGTGTACAATGAATGGAAAAACAAACAAAATTGGTCGCTTTATCTGGCCAACCAGAACTGGTTGCCAATGATTTTTGGCGACTAAATCTGAAGCGAAAAGGAAAAAACTGGCACGCTCGTATCCAATTCGTGCTCAAAGTACATCAGGAAAGAAACGGTGGCCAGGCGACTTCAAAATTTCGCCGCACTGCTCAACCCGCCCATTCAAACCCTCTGCGTACTCTGCGCCTCTGCGGTGAGTACTTTTCTTCCGTTCTTTGGTCGCGGCTTGCCGCCCAGGCTATTTTTTGAACGTCTTAAACGACTGAAACCATTTGGTTTCATACCATCTGCATATACACATCGACCAAGGCCGGCCGTTTTTCCTCTTTAATCACCTTGACCGCCCGTTCCACCGCCGGGCGAATCTGCTCCGGTTCGGTGATCGGTCCCTCCCCGTGAATACTGAAGGACCGCGCCAGGTTGGCAAAGTCCACCGGGGGCTTGGCCATTTCCATACCCACTAGTTTGTTCTCCACCGGCCGGCTGCGGTGGATCGCGACCTTTTCCTGATGCTCCACGTCGTTATAATAAACACGATTGTTGGTCATCACGGTCAAGAGCGGCACGCCGGTGTTGGCCGCCGTCCACATGGCGCTCGGCGTGTAGAGCATCTCGCCATCGCGCTGCAGGTTGACGCAAATTTTGCCGGTACCGCGATAGGGCAGCGCCGCGCCGACGGACGCCGCCGGGCCGTAGCCCAAACCGCCGCCGCCGTAGCCGCCGAGAAACAGCCCCGGCTTGTCCCAGGTCCACAGGCGGCTCGGCCAACCGCGAAAGGCGCCGGCCACCAGCAGCCAGTCTTCTTTCTTGATCGCTTCCCAAACTTCCCAGGCGAGCCGCGGCGGCGAAATCGGCTTTTCGTCCCAGCGCTTTTTGAGATCGGCTTGCCAGCGCGCATGCACTTCCTCGTGCTGCGCCGCCAGCGCTTTGCGCCGATCGTCGACCACGCTCTTGGAAAATTTTCCCTGCTTTTTGATCTCCTCACCCAAGGCCGGAAGAAACACTCTCGTGTTGGCGACGATCGGCAAATCGACCGGCGCCAGTTCCTGAAAATCGCTCGTCCAGCCGCGCACTACGATATCTTTGAGCGTCACGTTGATCACTTTGCAGCCGGGTTTGGTCGCCGGCACGTTGGCGTGCGTGTTGGGATCCGAGCGCACCAGCGCGCCGTAAAGATCGGTTACGTCGAGGCCCATAATGACGTCGGCATTGGCGATCAGCTCGCGGTTCTTGCCGGTGAGATTGAACGCATGAGTGTTGGGAAAATTGAGCCGCGCGCCGAGATCGACCACCGGAATCGACAGCAGATCGGCCAACGCCACCAGGCTCATCACCGCGTCGTTGTTGCGCCCGACGTAGTCGGCGAGGATGACGGGATTTTGCGCCGAGGACAGCAACTGCGCTGCCTCCTTGATGGCGTCGTAGTCCGCTTGCAGCGGCGCTGCGGGACGGAACCGTTTAGGATCGGGTAGTGGGATTTCTTTTTCGATTGCGGCTTCCTGATCGGTTACGTCGAAGCACAGATAGACCGGCCCGCCCGGATCGCTCATGGCGATCCGATAGCCGCGCATGATCGAGGATGGAAAGGCTTCGATCCCCACCGGTTGGTCGTCCCACTTGACGAAGTCGCGCACCAGATTGCCCTGCACTTGCGCCGTGTGGATCCAGTCGATCCACGGGCGCCGCTTGCTCGAATTCATCGGGCCGGTGCCGCCCATGACCATCACCGGCGTGTGGTCGCACCAGGCGTTGTAGATCGCCATCGAGGCGTGCTGCAGGCCGACCACGTTGTGCACGATCGCCGGCATGATTTTGCCGGTCGCCTTGGCGTAGCCGTGCGCCACCGCCACGGCGATCTCTTCATGGCAGCAGAGAATCATTTCCGGGTTGGGCGTGCGGCCGCTTTCGTAGTTGACCAGCGAATCGTGGATGCCGCGAAAGCTCGATCCGGGATTGAGTGAGACATATTCGATACCGAGACCTTTGAGCAGATCGACGATCAGATCGGAACCGTAGCGTGCAGGCATAAAACCTCCCAATCAATATTTTTCCCGCAAAGGCGCAAAGGCGCAAAGTTTAAGAAATTTTATCTTCCGAACTTAGCGTCTTTGCGCCTTCGCGGGGGTATTCCCTTCTCCGAAACCTCGCTTTAAAAAAATGGCGCGCTGTCAGACTTTTCTCAGTCCGCAGCGCGCCAATCGAATTCACTGCCGAATGCGCGCCTCTACTGCACCGGATGCGGAATGTCGATGTCGTAGAGACTCTTGACGTTCGAATAGACCAGCTTCTTGCGGATATCCGCCGGCAGATGGCCGAGGTCGCGATCGATGAATTTCTTCGAGTCCGGCCAGGTCGAATTGCCGTGCGGGTAGTCGTTCGACCACATGCAGTTGTCCTGGCCCCACCATTCGAAACTATGGCCCGCCACAGTATCGCGGAAAAAGGTGCCGAAGATCTGCGTGTTGAAAAACTCGCTGGGATTTTTGCTGATCGGCGGCGGATTCACTTTTTTAAAACGATTATAATAATAATCCCACTGCTGCATCATGAACGGCATCCAGCCGATTTCGTTTTCCACGCCGACGAACCTGAGCTTGGGATAACGCTCAAACACGCCGTAAAAGATCAATTCGAAATACGCGTCGATGATCTCCTTGAGCTTCAGGTTCACGCTGCCCCGATAAGCCTCAACTCCGGTCCTCTTGTTCCCGAATACGGACTCCTTGTGGTAACCATGACCGGTCAGAATGTGCAAATGCACGGGAATTTCTAAATCCTGTGACGCCGCCCAGAACTTGTTGTAGTGTTCCGAGTGAAACGGCAAATCCGGGTGCGGCGCCTGCCAGATGATCGAGCCCTTTATGCCCGTCTTGGCGCAGCGCTCGAGTTCCTTTACAGCCACATCGATATCGTAAACCGAGATCGCGGCGATACCGATCAAGCGCTTCGGCGACACTTTACAGTAATCCATCAACCAATCGTTATAAGCCCGGAAACAGACTTGCTGGAGCTTGGCGTCGTCCATCGCAAAATGCGGCAGCAAATAGGTCGGAAAGAGCACTTCGGCGCTGAGCCCGTCGGTTTCCATTTCTTTGATCCGCTGCGTCGGGTCCGATCCGCCCGGATGGGTTTGAAAACTGCTGCCGACTTCCAATTTCGGAAAGCGCGGCACTTGATCTTTGAATGCCTGCGGCGCTCGCTCGGCGAGTATCTCCGAGGGCTCCATCACGTGAGAATCCGACGAAATTAACACTTCGAACCCAGCATCACCGTTGCCAGCCATAATTCTTCCTCCTTGGACCGCTTCGCTTTGTCGGTCTACTGGCACGTCTATCACCGGAGCGCGCTGAGCGTCAAGGTTCGCGGCCGCAGTACGAGCCGCCGTTGCGGGTCTCGGGTCTCGCGCTCCGCGCTTGAAGCCAACCTAAACTCGAAACACGGCAACAATCACGCAAGTTCATCGAGCCGTGCCTTTGCAGCTCTTAAATCGGCTGTATCAAAACCCTCGGTAAACCAGCCGTAAATATCCCCGAGCAATTGCCGCGCTTCATCTTTCTTGCCTTGCTTTTGCCACAACTGGCTCAAGCTCATCGCTGCGCGCAGCTCCAGTGATTTTGCTTGCTGGCTGCGGGCAACTTTCAAGGCCTCTTGAAAACATGCTTCGGCCTGTTGTTCGTCTGCCGCAGTCTGGCCTAGCAATAATTCACCCTGGACGCGATGCAGCTCCGCCTCAAAGAAACGGTCGCCAATTTGGTGCATCCGCCCCAGCACTTCAGTAATCACTCTAAGCCCCTCCTCGGTTTGTCCTACTTTTCCGTATGCCTCAGCCAGCGAGGGAGCATAAAACAGCTGCCCAAACTCTGACTCGGAACCCTGGCGAATCTTAAGAATGCCGTCCTGCCATTTTCCAGCCTGGGCCATCACCCATCCCTGCCAAATACCTCCTTGACGGGCCCGGCGCGTAAATCCCTGCTTGACCGCCAATGCAACACCCGCCTCTACACGTTCATGGACGGATTGGATCTCTCCACGCTGTTGATGGATCCAAGCGGAGTAGAACAAGGCATGAACCAGGCTGTATGGGTGAGACAGTTTTTGGGCCAGAGTTAATGCGTTTTGGCTTTTCTCTAGGCCCTGGTCGGGATAGCCCAGCAACCAGAGTGTCATGGCCGCATGTCTCAGGCCGCACACTCCAGGATCATGGCCGGCGTACAGAGAGACGTACTGGCGGTGCTCGTGCGGATTATAAAGCTCGATACCTCGTTGTGTGTAAGTCAGGGCAGAGGACAGTTCCCCGAGGCTGAACAAGTTGGCCCAGCGTTCGTGGTGGGCTTCCAACAACAGCGCGGGCTCCTGCATGTGCTCGGCCAGGCCTAAGAGCTGTTCCCCCAGCTCGCGACCCATGTTCAGATCTCGATGATCGTACACCCTTGCCAAACTCCACAACACCGGGAAAAGCTGACGCGTGTCCCCCAGTTGCTTGCACATTTCCCGCGCTTGAGTGTAGATCCTCTCCACTTCAGGGGCTGAATAACCTCCCATGGCAATCAAGGCCGGCCCAAGGTCTACCCGGATGTTGATGGCTTGCTCAATCGTCTGACGATTTTCGGGAAGATGACTGAGAGCCTGCAACGATTGCTCAAAATAGGGCACACCCTCTTTGTACGCAGATCGAGCAACCGCCTTCCGACCGGCCTGATGGAGGTATTCCACGGCCTTCTCCCGAAGCTCCCCGCGTGTGGCGTGGTGCGCGAGCAACTCGACCTGTTCGGTAAGGCGACCTGAATATAGTTTCTCAATGGCTTCCACGATACGAGCGTGAAGCGTGCGCCGCCGTTCTTGAAGCAGGCTGCTGTATGCCACCTCGTGCGTCAGCGCATGCTTGAAAGTGTATTCAAGATCAGGAAAGAGGCTCGTCTCATAGAGAAATTCCGCGGCTTGCAGTCGAGTGAGGCTGAGGCGAAGTTCGTCTTGAGACTGATCCGCGATGGATTGGAGCAGCGCGAACGGAACATCCTTCCCCACAACAGCGGCGGACTGCAGAAGCCGCTTCTCCTCCGGCGCGAGTCGGTCAATCCGAGCAGCCAGCACCGCCTGTACTGTCACCGGCACCTGCGTGCTCTCCAATGTTTTCTCCAGCCGATAACTCCCTCGCTCACCAACTAGAAATGTCGTCTCTACGAGCGTCCGGATGCTTTCCTCTAAGAAAAATGGGTTTCCTTCGGTCCGAGCAATCAGGAGCTGTTTCAACGGGGCGAGACTGGAATCACTCCCCAACAGTGCCTGGAGCAGTTCCTCGGCGCTCTCTGGCGGTAGTGGATCGATGCGAAGTTGGCTGTAGTATGTCTTACTGCCCCAACCGTGCTGATACTCCGGCCGGTAGTTGACCAGAAGCAAGAGCCGCGCGGTCGGAGAACTCTCAACCAGGCTGTCCAGGAAAGCCTGAGTCTCCGAATCGATCCAGTGCAGATCCTCGACGACCAGAAGCAGAGGTTGAACCTGGCTTTCGCGGAGCAGCAAATGCTTAATCGCCTCTAGCGTGCGCTGACGGCGCTGGGGAGGATCGAGGAGCTGCCACTGTTGGTCATCAACCGCGACATCTAAAAGCGTCAAGAACGCAGGCAAAGTAGGCTCCAGAAACTTATCCAATGTCAGCAGTTTGCCGGTGACCTTTTCGCGGATTTCGCGCTGATCATCCCGATCCGTGATTTTGAAATACGCCTTGAGAAGATCGATCAAGGGAAGATAGGGCGTGGCCTTGCCGTAAGAGACCGAGCCGCTTTCAAGGATAAGCCAGTCTACCGTGCGGCGAGAATGGGTGAACTCCCAGAAGAGACGGGACTTGCCTACTCCCGGCTCACCGACCAGAGCCACCACCTGGCCGCGGCCGGCTCCGGCCCGCTCCAGCGCTTGGCAGAGCGTCTCGAACTCAGCGGTGCGCCCGACAAAGCGCGTGAGCCCGCGCGCCGCGGCGGCTTGCAGCCGAGACCGCGCCGGGCCCGCGCCCGTCACTTCGTAGACTTCAACCGGTTCATTCAGTCCCTTCACGCTCACCGGGCCCAGCGGCTTCACCTGCACATAACCTTCAGCCAACTGAAGGGCTTCAGCCGTCATCAGAATCGATCCCGGCATCGCCATCTGCTCCATGCGAGCGGCTAAGTGTGCGGTCTGGCCGATCGCGGTGTAATCCATGTGCAGATCATTCCTGATCGCGCCGACGACCACCTCGCCCGAGTTCAAACCGACGCGAATCTGTATGGGGATGCCTTGGGTCCGTTGAATTTCCTGAGCGTAGCGTTTCACCGACTCCTGCATTCTCAGCGCCGCATAGCAAGCGCGCACCGCGTGATCCTCATGCGCTAGAGGGGCGCCAAAAAGCGCCATGATGCCATCGCCCAATACATGATTCACCGTGCCTTCGTACCGATGTACGGCTTCCATCATATGCTCGATCACAGCGTCAAAAAGTTTACGTGCCTCTTCGGGATCACGATCGACAAGCAGTTCCATGGAGCCTTTCATGTCCGCAAACAGCACGGTCACCTGCTTGCGCTCGCCTTCGAGGGCGCTTTTTGAGTTAAGAATTTTTTCGGCGAGATGCTTGGGGGTGTAGGAGGCAGGCGAAGTGAAGCGGGAATCAACGATCGGTTGATCTCCCATGGCTTGCCCACACTCGAGACAGAACTTCGCGCCAGCAGGAAGCTCGGTGCCACACTTTAAGCACGTGAGAACAAAACGAGTTCCGCACTCTAAGCAAAATTTCGCCCCGGACGGATTCTCATGCTGACAGCGGTTACACCTCATCGCGCGTCTTTCTCGTTTAAGCGCTCAGCTCGGTCGGATATTCTGATTTAGGTGGAACAGGTTAGTCGGGTCATACTTAGCTTTTAGCGTTCGCAAGCGCTGATAATTCGGTCCGTAGGCTAACGCGACGGCGTCTTCGCCATCGTCGTCTCCCAGGTAGTTTACGTAGCGCCCCGGCGTGAAACAGGGCCGCATTAAATCATACGATTCCCGCGCCCAGGCAATATTCCGCGCATTGTCAGCCGGGTTAAGCCACTCGGAGACGACCAGAAAGTTGTAGCCCTCGCGCCGGTGGGGGAACGCTGTCTCGCTGACGCCGACACGCGTCGTTGCGCCGTGGATGTGCTCCAGCACCAGGCCGCTCATCGGCGAGGGGCATGCCGCGAACTGCGAAATTACTGTGTCGATGGCCTGATCGCTGAACTCCATCATAAAATTGGATTTCCAGTAGTTGAGGGCGCCCCGAGGGAATCCAGCGTCCAGCATCCTATTCGTCTCCTCGTAGCTTGTCGGACCGATGGAATCGAGAATCGAAGTGCCGAACTTCTTAATAGGCCGAAGGGCAGCCTCTGCTTCGGCGAGGGGACCGCAATGGCATACAATGATGACGGCGATCTGAGCGCCGTCGGGCGCATGAAGTAGCGCGCCGAAGATCGTGAGGTCGTCCGGTAATACCGCCGATGTGATCTCGCGGAAAAATTTCAGCACATCGCGAGCGCGGTCGAAGGAGTGCGCGATGAGCCCACTGGTGACTGTCCCCACCGGGTGCAAGCGGTACTCCAACCACGAGACAGCGCCGAAGTTTCCGCCTCCGCCCTGAAGACCCCAGAAGAGATCGGCGTTTTCATCCTTGCTCGTCCGCAGGATGTCGCCCGAGGCGGTCACGACCTCCGCTGAAACTAGGTTGTCCATCGCCAGGCCGTGCTTGGCCATGAGCCACCCCAGGCCGCCACCGAGCGTCAGACCCGCGATGCCGGTCGTGGAGATCACGCCGCCGGTGGTCGCCAGCCCATGCGCCTGCGTCTCGCGGTTGAATTCACGCCAAGTCACTCCGCCCTGGGCGCGCGCTGTGCGACGGACCGGATCGACGTGAATGCCCTTCATGAGCGACATGTCGAGCATCAGCCCATCGTCGCAGACGGCCCTGCCGGCAACGTTATGACCGCCGCCGCGCACGGCCAGGTCGAGGCCGTAGGTGCGCGCGAAGTTGATCGCGTCAGCGATGTCGGCACTGCCCAGGCAGCGGGCGATCAACGCCGGGCGCCTATCGATCATCCCGTTGTGCACCCGGCGTACGTCGTCGTAGCCGGATTCATCGGGACGCAGGATCACGCCCGAAAAACGAGCGGACAGTTCGACAATATCTTTCTCCTCGAGTGAAATCATAATAGCTCCTCCAGCAGCGCTCGGGCTTGGCGTAAGTCGGCCGTGTCAAACCCCTCGGTAAACCACCCGTAAATTTCCGCCAACAGCTGCCGCGCTTCCGTTTTCTTTCCCTGCCTTTGCCACAACCCACTCAAACTCATCGCCGCCCGCAACTCCAACGACTTCGCTTGCTGTCGGCGTGAAATATCGATAGCCTCTGAAAAACTCTCCTCTGCAGCACGGCGAACGAACTCCGCATTCTGCATTCCGCGCTCTGCATTCAAAAGAAGCTCGCCTTTCAGCCGATGCAGTTCTGCCTCGTAATACCACCCTCCGTTTTTGCGCGACCAAGCTAACGCTTCGGACAGCATAGTCA
>JBOHVN010000301.1:0-4883 GCA_050735675.1 Binatia bacterium
ACTTATGATCGCCACAGCCAGATCAGGCAGCGCTTCGGAGTATGGAACGAGAAGGTATTCACCGTGAGAATGAACGGCATACGATCTGAGCAGCAAAGAAAGTTCTTCACTCGCGATTTGGCCCTCGCGGTACTGCCGGTAGAAGGCCGAGGTCATTTCCACAGGAGTGAGAAAGGTTTGATAAAAAATGGCGCCGCCGGTCTGCAAAAGGCGGCGGACGCGGGCAGACCCCTTCTCATGGAGATAACGTTTGATGAGAGCGCTGGTGTCGAAGAAGAAAATCACCGCCGGTCTTCACGGTCTTCAATGAGTTGGCCACTTATACCGGCGAGTTGTTTTGTGATCCGTAAGACCTGCTTCATGTCCACAGGACCTTTTCCGGGGCCGACCAGGAAATCAAGCCCTGGGCAGCCCTTACGACCCAGGCCGTTTTCTAAGAGGTGACGTTCCAGGGCTTGCTTAGTCCACTTCTTTTGCGTTTTTGACTTGCCGTTCGAAGCGGATGTTGACTGTTCCTTGGCCTCCGACGAGGCCGTGGCAGCCAGATGGCGCCGCACCGCCTCGCGCAAAAGCTCGCTCCGCGCGCGGTTTTCCCTGCGCGCCTGCCGGTCGAGCTTTTTCAGCATGTCATCCGGCATCGAGACCATGAAACGTGCCATAGTGGTTTTGCTCCTCTGATGAACAATGATATACACATTCAACAGCGACAGCAACGAAGTTGTTCGTGCTGCCATCAGCGCGTCGAAACCAGAGACGCGCACGCCCAAGAGCGTGCCGCACAATAGATTATGCAGCGGCGGGCTGGGCGATGAGCTCAAAATCGATTTCGCTGCGGAACGCATTGATGCGCGCGACCTTGACTCGGACGTTGTCGCCCAGGCGGAATTTTTTGCCGTGGCGTCGGCCCTTGATGACGTATTCTTTCTCGTAATAATCGTAGTCGTCGTCCGCGAGCGAGGAGAGTTTCACCAAACCTTCGACGAAGTAATCGTCCAGTTCGACGAAAAAGCCGAAGTTGGCGAGGCTGGTAATAAAACCGGTAAACTCCTCGCCGATTTTGTTCATCATGAACTGGGATTTTTTTAGATCGACCATCTCGCGCTCGGCGTCCATCGCGTGGCGCTCGCGCCCGGAGGTGTGCTTGCCGGCTTCCTGGAGATAACGGAGCAGGTCTTGGCGTTCATTGGGTTTGAGCTTTTCTCCGTGCAGCGCTCTATCGAACATGCGGTGCGCGATCAGGTCGGGATAGCGGCGGATCGGCGAGGTGAAGTGGGTGTAGCAAGTTGATGCGAGGCCGAAGTGACCGATATTTTCCGGTTGATAGACCGCTTGCTTCATCGAGCGCAGGAGCACGCGGTTGAGCACGCGCTCTTCAGGTTTGCCGCGTGCGGAGTCCAACAATTTCTGAATTTCCAACGGCGCAATCTTCTCTTTCTTGAGCGGCAAGCGATAGCCGAGCGAGAGCAGAAAAGGCGCCAGCGCTTCCAGCGCGTCCGGGTCGGGGCCTTCATGCACGCGGTAGAGAAAAGGCAGGTCTTTTTCGGTTAGCTGTCGCGCTACCGCTTCATTGGCGGCGATCATGAATTCCTCGATGATACGATGCGCGATATTACGCTCGGCGCGCACGATGTTTTCCGGCGCGCCCTGAATATCGAGGATGATTTCCGCTTCAGGCAAATCGAAATCCAAATTGCCGCGTGCCTTGCGCTGTTCGTTGATCAACAACGCAAGCTCTTCCATAAGTTCGAATCCTGCCACCAGGTCTTTGTAACGCGCGAGGGCGGCGGGATCTCTGTCGACCAAGATGCGCCGCACGTTTGTATAGGTCATGCGCTCGTGGCTGCGAATGACGGAACTAAAAAACCGGCTGCGCGTGACTACACCTTTCGCGTTGAATTCCATGCACGCGGTTTTTGTCAGTCGGTCTTCGTTCGGATTCAAGCTGCAGATGCCGTTCGACAGCGCTTCGGGGAGCATCGGTATGGCGCGATCGGGAAAATAGACGCTGGTGGCGCGGGCATAGGCTTCCTGGTCGAGAGCGCTTTCGGGCGTAACGTAATGGGCGACGTCGGCAATCGAAACGTAGAGTTCGTAGCCGGATCCCTGGCGGCGCACGTAAACGGCGTCGTCGAAATCGCGCGCATTCTCGCCGTCGATGGTCACGATCGGCAACGAGCGCAAATCCGTGCGCGCGGCGAGTTCGTCTGCGGGGATGGCGTAAGCGGTCTTCGCTGTCTCGCGCTGCACTTCCGCAGAGAAAGTCGTTGACAGGCCGTAGCGAAAGATCAACGACTGCGCCTGGACTTCCGGATCGTCGGGATCGCCCATGACCTTGACGATATGGGCTTCCGGCGCCGACACCGCCGTGCCATAGCGCGAAATTTCCGCGGCGATGACCTTGCCTTTATCCGGCTTCGACGCGTTCCCCTTGAGCGGAATGGCGCCGATGCGCGCGTCCATGGGCACCAAGAAGGCTCTGCCGTTCGCCTCCTCGAAGGTTCCAAGCAAGCGTTTCTGACCGCGTTCCAAGACTTGCGTGATGTGGGTTTCGCTGCCGCCGCGCGCCTTGCGATCGACGCGCGCCATCACCCGGTCGCCGTGCATGACGCGCAGCATCTCGCGCCGGTTTATATAAAGATCTTCGGCGTCTTTATCGTCCGGGATCAAGAACCCGTAGCCGTCCGGGTGAGCGTGGACTCTTCCGCTCACCAGGTTTTGCCGGTCCGGCAAAGCGTAGTGGTTTTTCTTTAACCGGACCAAGCGGCCCGTACGGCAAAGATCCCGCAGCGCATCGACGACGGATTGCAGCTGATCGCCGGCAAATCCCGCGCGCCGCTGGACCTCGGCCGGTGTAAGCCGCGCCCTGGCTTTATTGCTGAACAAAGCCAAGATTTTTTGCTGTGTGCCGGGCTCCGATGAAGAATCGGCGGGAGATTGTCGCGCCATGGCTATTTACTGAGCATAACCGGAACGCCCGGCTTTGCAATCGGCTGTAGCGAATTCAATTGAATTGGATTTGAGCCGCGCTCGGCTCGGCCGCGGGCGATTTACCGATTACCTGTGCGTAACGGATGACTCAGCGAATAGCTCGGTCATAAACCAATCGTCTTTCATATCGGCGGGGCGGGGGATTTCCCGCAACGGAATATCGTTTTGGATCGACGCTAAGATCTGCCGCGCAGCGTCGACAAAATCGCTCATCGCCAACAGCACGATAATGGCTCTGTCACGGTCGACCGTGCGAATAATGCCGATCTCCTCGTAGGATTCGCAGATAAATTTTACGTAGGCAATATGCTCGGGCGATAACTCCAGGTAGATGTCGTGTAAGACCATTTATCCGCCTCTGAGGAAACGCTCGAGCGCATCGGGCAGCCAGTTTTTGTCGCCTGTGTTCGCATCCGCATCTTGACTGCCGCTCGCGCTGTCTTTTTGCGACTTACCGCTGCGCAGCGCCTGGGCGAGGGCGCGATTTTCGAGGCGCACTGCGATGTCGGGGATTTTGCCGTCGACGTGAAACGAGATCGCCAATCTGCCGCGCCGGTCGAGCAGATAACGGATGATGCGATAATCGCGTTGCACTTCCTGAGTCAGCTCCGGCGACAGGACCAGCAAACCATTCCATTGGGTCGAGCGGTCAAAGCCGATCCAGCCAGCGGCGCTAATGGTGTAGTCTGAGGTCGTGAAGACTAGATTTTCGCTGAAAACCCGCTTTTGATCGATGCTAAAATCTCCCTTCAGTGATTCAAAAGGCGTGTCGGGCTGGCTAGCGAGAGCCGCGAGTTCGGTCGATAGTCGAGCCGTCGACTCGGCCGATATGGGCGCGCCACTGCCTTTCAGCAGGAGCTGGCTTACCACGTTAAAATCTTTGATCGCGCCCTGTTGAACCGATACTTCACCGGAACCTTTCAGCGCCTCTTTCGTGCCGGACTGGTCCGAGTGGGTGACCTGAAACCACCCCCGTCCGTTGAGTCGTCCTTCGAAGCGATCCTTTAGCGGTGGGAATAGCTGCGCGAGCAGGGCGCGCATTTCCACCGCGTCGATCTGAGAAAACAATTCCAGCTGGCGGCCGTTCCCCGCGCCGGCGGCCCACCGGCCTTCCGATCGCAATTCGCCGTTGAGCGTCCGTGCCCAAAGATTCTTGAACCTCAGGCCTGCTTCCGATAACGCTATATCAGCGCGAAGATCGCGGAACGGCAATTGGTTGAGGTCGCCTTCGGGCGAAGTTACCGATGCTGCGAGCGTCCACTGGTTGCTCGCGAAATAAAACTCTCCCGCGCCGCTGACGTTCTTGAGCCGAACCGGCAGGCTGGCGCCGAGGACAGGCAGATCGGCAAGAAGTAAATCGGGTGAACGGAGAGTGCCGAGCAGGCGGGGCTCAAGCATATGTGCCGCCGTACCATCGAGGAAAATAATCGAACTCCCCAGGCGAAAACGCACGTTTTCAAATCGCGCCTGTTTGCCGGCGAAGGCAATCTCGGCGCGCAGATTATCGACCCTGCGATTGCCGGCCTTGTGTTTGAGTACGGCATCGGTCAGCTTAAGCCGGCCTGCCAGGCTCCAATCGCCGTCGTCGGGAACCAAGCTCTTCGCAAGCGTCACATCCAGATCGACCTTGCCGGCCAGCGTGTCGAACATCGGCGCAGTGAAAAATCGGCCCCATGCGGGCACGGAGCCGTTTTGATTGCGTAGTTTCAATTGGAGCCGCGGCGCGAGCCCTTGGTCGACGCTGCCGGAAAAAATCATTTTGTTGGCGCCGAGGACGAGATCCGAATCATGAAAGCGAAGTTTTTGCTTGGCTCTCGATATTCTTGCGCGAATCGTAGCCGGTGCATCGGCCGGTTTTTGAAACCATCCCTTGTACCGCAAGTCGGCAGCGTCGG
>JBOHVN010000302.1:0-13714 GCA_050735675.1 Binatia bacterium
TCAAAGCCGATGAGCATCATCTTGAGCGGAATCATCAGCAGCACCGTGTCGAGATCGTCGAAGATCGCCAGCACGCGGGCCTTTTTGTAAAGCCAGGTCGCCGCCAATCCAGCCGCAGCCAGCATGGTGAATAAAATTCCCGCCGAGGTCGGCGAAGCGAAACGTCCGACCAACAACGACTCTTTGACACCGAGGCTGAAAACCCACCAGAAATAAAATGCCGCGCAGATCCAGGGGATCGCCGCCGCGCCCATGGCGATGCCGTAATCGACGGCGTACGCACCCAAGCGCGACTTATCGATATCGAACTCCATGCCTACTTCGATCATGATGTAGGCAAGGAAAATCATCGTGAGCGTGGCGATTGCCGCACTGAACAATTGGACAAAAGCCAGCTGGGATAATCCCATGCCGGCAACCAGCAGAAGGCTGTAAATCATCACTCGTCGCATAAAGCAACTCCATGGCTGCAGGTCAACCGCCAATCAGCGTTCGCGCGCTGAGAGGTCTGTTAAAACCGAACGCCCGGGACCCGCGCCAAAAGAGCCAAGAGGTAGCGGGCAGTCGGAGGATTAAAGTGGATGCGTTACGAAGACGGAGTCTTAGAGCGCGAGCAAAAAAGGCGGCGAGCGGCTGATATCACCGGATACATTCGGCCATTGACGAAGATTTTGTTTGAAGTCGAACAAAAGGAAAGACGCAGGAACGACCAAGGAATCATCTCGGGCGGCACCGATGAGCTTGAACGGAAGTTGGTCAGCCTGCCCCGGGCCCGAAAGCCGGCAAGCCTTGCTGCTGAACAGCGAAACAGGCTCGGATCGAAATCCTGACTCTATGCTCTCGCCCGCCCGCAAGAAAGTTAGAGCGAGCAGCGCGAGTGCAACGGCGGAGGCAATTCGCTTCATTGGGTTCGTTTCTCGGCTACTATCACAGACGAAAATTTCCGATCTTCATTGTTAACTTATTCACACAAGAAAACAAAACCCTCACTTCTGAGCTGGCGACCCGGCCGCGTGCTCAGGTAAAACCAGCAGGGGGATTGTCAATGAGCTTCCCGACATCCTCTCATGCTCTGGTGCCGCAGGGCGGCCTGAGCTCACTTTTTGCCGCCGGGCAGCATCAAGAAGCCAATGACCGCGAGTATCGAGAGTACGCCACCGAAAAGAAACGGCGCGGCCGGACCGTACCAATCCCAAAGAAGTCCCGCAATAAGGCTCGCTGGGAACGCGGCGACGCCCAGGGCGGCGTTGAAGATACCGTAGGCGGTTCCGCGCAGGTGTTGCGGCACCATATCCGCCACCAGAGCGCTGGACGCTCCCTGAAAGGCGCCGTAATAAAGCCCGTAGCCCGCGTAAAGCGCCCACATGTGCCATTGCGACGAGGCGTACGCAAGACCGAAATAGATAGCTGCGTAGATGAACCAGCCGGCGACGATCAAGCCGCGCCTGCCCAAAGTATCCGACAGCGCTCCGCCTTTTGTTGAAGTGGCGCTGATCACGAGATTGAACAATGCCACCACAAGGAAAATCTCTACGAGCGACAAGCCTAGCGTTTGCGCGCGGAGCATAAGAAAAGCGTCGCTGGAGTTACCGAGCGTGAAAAGAGTCAGCACGCCGATGAAGGCCCAGAAACGCCCGCCCATCTCCGACCACAGCAGGCGAGATGGAACTTTGACCGGCGCCGTAGTTCGCTCCTCGACCCATTTTGCCACGATGGCCACGGCGGCAAGGCCGGGCACCACTGCAAGAAGCACGAGCCACTGATAGCTTTCCCAGGTGAGAGCAACGGCGTTGCGTTCCGTTAAATAAAGAATCCCAGCCGCGAGCAGAAGGCCGATAAGCCCTCCCGCTTTGTCCATCGCTCGATTAAAACCGAAAGCACGCCCGCGGTCTTCAGGTCGCGTAACGTCGGCGATCAAAGCATCGCGCGGCGCGCTGCGAACACCCTTCCCAACCCGATCTAAGAACCGGACGAGAAGTATCACGGTCCAAGATGTGGCGAAATAAAGGAGCGGTTTGGTCAGGTTTGAAAGAGCGTATCCCCAAAGCGTAAGTGACTTTTTTTTGCCGATACGATCCGAGAGATGGCCTGAAACAAGTTTAAGAAGCGTGGCGGTGCTCTCAGCGAGTCCTTCAATGAGACCGATAATGCTGGTGCGCACGCCGAGGACATTGGCCAAGAAAAGCGGCAGCGTGCGCACGGCAACTTCGCTCGACAGATCGTTCAGCAGCGAAACGACCCCCAGGGCGCGCACCGTAGGATCAAGCGGCGCTACTTTCAGGCGATCACCCTGTGCTGTCACGGTGCCTGACATGGCTTCCGCTATATAAGATCTGTCCTGGCATGGGAAGAACCCGCAAAAGAATTCAGGTGACATCAGCTGTCCGCCCCGCCGAGCACGCGAACGTAAGGGGCGGGTTTGAGCACGGAAAAGGAACCGAACTCTATATTTCGAACGCAGGCCGATTCAATGTGGAAAGCTATCTTGGTTGGTCCTCTATAGTGGCCTTGAAAAGAGACGGTGGCAGATTCCTCACGCAATCAAACGCCCGCGGTAGTTGTGCCCGAACTATCCCATGCACACGTACAAACTCTTTTAGGCGGAATAGGAGTAGCCAAAGGGTTTGATATCTGGATTCCCGTGAGTGTCTGCGGAGAGTGATCTTCTTCTCCTAAACTTGCAGTACCTACGAGATGACATTGCCGCTGGTCGCATTGACGTAGGTGCAATGGTCGTTGCGTCAAACAATCTCGCTAATTTTCTCGCTAAGGGTGTTGCAGACTTCGGCGCTGCTGTGAAAGCGGTCGATCATGCAGGGGCATCATACCTTCCCCTAGTAGTTCTCGCGCTCGACCACGATGGACCCGGCGGTGATTTTTTAAACGATTATCGCGTCAAAAAAGCTGGCTCGTTCGTCAGCACCGGGAAACGCAGTTAGAGTCTCTCCGTGTGCTGCTGATGGATCAAATACGATCTTGCGTTTCGGACGAGGTGATCGAAAGAACATCGGGTCGGACCCGGAATGAATTGGAGCCTGAATGAGCTTCCTGAGGCGGCTCGTTTTCCGGTCTTTTTGCTGATTTAAGGAAAACCAGTTTTAACGCTTTTTTAATCCTTTCCGATACTCTTTTAATTCCGAAATACCTAGTCAGGACTGCTAGAGTAAATGTCAAAGGGACAAGTCCAGACGTTAGTCTGATGTTTGTCCGTTTATGTCTCTTAGAAATGCCTTGTTCGGAAGACCGAAGGATCCTCTGGATCCAAGAGTATTTCATCAGGTCTCACTGGTCGCGTTTCTTGCATGGGTAGGCCTCGGAGCCGACGGCCTCAGCTCGTCTGCGTACGGACCAGAAGAGGCGTATCTGGCTCTTGGAGATCACTTCTTCCTCGCGCTGCCACTCGCGATCCTTATGGCGATCACGGTTTTCGTCATCTCAGCAAGCTACAGTCACATCATCGAGCTTTTTCCGACTGGCGGCGGAGGCTACCTGGTCGCGACCAAGCTCCTAGGGCCCAAAACCGGCCTGGTCTCCGGTTCCGCCTTGATTGTCGATTACATGCTGACCATAACGATTTCGGTCGCGAGCGCGGGTGATCAGATCTTCAGTTTCCTACCGGTTTCAATCCACGGCTTTAAGCTGGCGACCGAATTTGGGCTGATCTTCTTCCTTATCTATCTCAATCTTCGTGGCACTAGGGAGTCAGTTATTTTTTTGCTTCCGATCTTTCTTTTGTTTGTGGCCGCGCACATTTTTGCAATCGGCCTAGGCATCATACCGAAGGCCGCAGAAGTCCCTCTAGTTGCGGCGACAACCTACCAAAAGACGATCGGCGACATTCAAGGTTTGGGGATATGGGCGACACTCTTTATTGTTTTGCACGCATACAGTCTTGGCGGCGGTACTTACACGGGAATTGAAGCCGTTAGCAACGGTCTTCAGGCCCTGCGCGAGCCGAGAGTTGAGACCGGCAAAAAAACCATGGTCTATATGGCGACCTCACTCGCGTTCACGGCAAGCGGTCTGTTGCTCTGTTATTTGCTGAATCAGGTCTCCCATGAACCGGGCAAAACTCTCAATGCCAGCCTATTCGCGAGCATTTACGGCGGTTTTTTTTCGCCCGAATCGGCTTATGTTTTGGTGATTATTACTCTTATCACCGAAGCGGCCATTCTTTTGGTCGCGGCCCAGGCTGGATACATCGATGGCCCGCGAGTTCTGTCAAATATGGCGCTCGATTCCTGGGCGCCTCATCGCTTTTCTCATCTAAGCGACAAGTTGGTTACTCAACATGGCGTATGGTTCATGGGGTTCGCCGCACTGGCTTTTCTCTCCTATGCCGCGGGTGACGTCAGGCTGCTGGTTGTCATGTATGCCATCAATGTCTTTTTGACATTTAGCATTTCGCAGCTCGGAATGTGTTGCCACTGGTGGAAAATAAGGCATAGCGAAAGGCTTTGGCTACGCAGGCTCTTTGTCAACGGTCTTGGCTTGTCGTTCACGGGAACCATTCTCGTTTTCACTATAGTTCTAAAATTTGCCGAGGGGGGATGGATTACACTACTCGTGACATCGCTATTCATTGCGGTTTGCTACGTGGTCCGACACCACTACGATAATGTCCGCGGCGCGTTGAAGAGGCTTGACGATACTCTGATCAAGCTGCCATTTCGTCCAGACCTGAAAACCCCAGTCCCGGCTAAAAATCCAGACGCTGCAACCGCAGTTCTCATCGTCAGGGACTTTGATGGTCTCGCGATACATTCGTTGCTCAGCATTGGCCGACTATTTCCGAATCATTTCAAAAACATCGTGTTTGTCTCCGTCGGCTTGATTGACTCCGGTCGCTTTAAGGGGCGAGACGAGATCGACAATCTACGCCGATTGAAAGAGGATGATCTCAAGAGCTTTGTTGACTATGCCAACTGCTTAGGTTGGTACGCGGAATATCGTTATTCTTTGGGAATCGATGTTATCGACGAATTGGAAAAGCTCAGTAACACTGTAGTGAAAGAGTTTCCCAGGTCCGTCTTTTTCGCCGGAAAATTGGTTTTTGAGCAGGAGAACCTTTTCACCCGTCTGCTTCACAACCATACGCCCTTTACCCTCGAACAGAAGCTTCAGTTCGCGGGTCTTGAAATGATGATCCTTCCAATCCGCGTTTTTGTTTCTCCTGAGGACCGGCAAATTACGGTGTGATCTGACCCGCGCCGGCTATATGCTCATGCCCCATCGAATGAACTCTCAATTGGAGTGAGAGCGGCGCCAAATCGCCTCCTGAAATTTGTGGATTAAACGAGATATAATACATTTTATGCCGAGAGATCTGTGGCCTAAGGCTCACATTCTCGATAGCTCGTCCACTGATGAGACGAATTCGACAAAGGTGCGCTCAGCGTGGCGTGTCCATGAATTTCTCTTGGCCGGCGTTTCCATTCTCGGGTTAACGGGAGCCGCTTGGTTGTTTGAGTCGTTCACCGGGTATCAAAGCGTGGCGCTTCTTTATCTCCTTTTGGTGGTCGCGTCAGGGCTGAGGCTGAGTCGAGCGCCTGTGTTGGTGGTTGCGGCAACGAGTGCCGTCTTGTGGAATTTTCTTTTTGTTCCACCACGCTTCACGTTTTTTATCGAGCAGTTCCACGATGCGATCATGTTCGTGACTTTCTTTGTCGTGGCCCTTGCCATGGGACACCTGACCAGCCAACTGCGTCGCAAGGAGATTACCGAACGCCAGCGAGAGCGCCGAACCGCTGCTCTTTACGAACTCGCCCATCAAGCTGCATTTGCTACAAGCCTGAATATCGGTCTTCATGCCGCCGTGAATCTCATTGATTCGATCTTCGCGGCGAAGGCGGCGCTTCTTCTCCGCCAAAAAGACCATACGCTTTCGACAATTCCTCATCCTGCCAGCTCCTTTGCCCTTTCCGAAAAGGAGAAGAGCGCCGCAGCCTGGGCTTTTAGCCAGCGCATTTCGGCAGGAAAATTTACTGATACGCTGCCGGACTCCGAGGCGCTTCATATTCCTCTGCAGGGCCGCACTGCCATCATGGGTGTCCTGTCCGTGCATCCGCTCAAAAGAAAATCGTTTGACGTGAGCGAACGGGATCTCCTCGAAGCATTCGCAGTACTCATCGGGCTCGTGCTCGAAAAGGACCACATCATCGAAGCGTTCAAGCATGCCGAGATCCTTGAGGCTTCCGAGCATCTGAGACGGGCGCTCCTGGAAAGTGTCTCTCATGAACTAAAGACGCCGTTGGCGGCGGTTCAGGCCGGCATTGACGCTCTATCTAGACAAATCGATGTCGACACAAGACAACAAGCGACTCTTCGAGAAGTTCAGCTCGCTGTCCGCCGCTTGCACCGCGTAATCAACAACTTGCTCAACATGACACGCATCGAATCCGCAGTGATCCGGCCGAAATTGGAGTGGTGCGACGTCGGAGACCTCGTTCATGCAGCCGTCGAATTGGCAGGCGAACCCATTGAGGAGCATCAAATCATCATTGATACGGATGAAGGCTTGCCGATGGTGAAACTAGATCAGCCCCTGCTCGAGCAGTGCCTCTGTAACCTTCTCCTGAACTCTGCTTCAAATAGCCCGCCGGCGACTAGAATTGTTTTACGCGCCCACCTGACAGACGGACAGTTGATTCTTTCAGTCATGGATGAGGGAACAGGCATTCGGCAAGAAGACTTGCCACACATCTTTGAGACGTTTTATCGTGGCAAAGACGCTTCGCCTGGCGGAACCGGACTAGGTCTTGCGATCGTCAATGGTTTTGTCCGAGCGCACGGAGGGAGGGTGCGCGCAGTCAACCGGGAAAGAGGAGGAAGCGAGTTTGTCATCACCATTCCCGTGGAGACACTTTCGCCGGAAATCATGGAGAGTTTCGCTTGAGTGAGCGTGCAACAGCCCTGGTGATCGACGACGAGAAGCAGATCCGCAGGCTTCTCCGGATCGTCTTAGAGGGAGAGCATTATCGGGTGTTTGAATCAGAAAACGGTAAACAGGGGCTCTCCGATACGGCCCTCCGGAGACCAGACGTCGTCTTGCTTGACCTTGGATTGCCGGATATCAGCGGCCTACAAGTGTTAAGAACTTTACGCGAGTGGAGTCATGTACCGGTATTAATTCTCTCCGTTCGAGACGGACCTGAAGATAAAATTGTTGCGTTGGACGCCGGCGCCGATGACTATGTTACAAAGCCCTTTGAATCAGGTGAGCTATTAGCCCGGCTGCGGGCAATTCAGCGGCGGGCCCTGTCAGCGAGCGAGGAGCCTTTTTTTCGCGCCGGCTCGCTTGAAATCGACTTCAATGCTCGCACGGTCAACGTAAAAGGACGGGAGATAAAGCTGACCCCGACTGAGTATGCGTTGATTAAGATTCTCGCTCAACACGCGGGCAAGGTTGTGACCCACAAACATCTACTGCGGGAAGTCTGGGGTCCCGCTGCCGAAGAGCAGTCCCAATATTTGCGCGTCTACATGACTCATTTGCGGAAAAAAATTGAACCCGCCGGCAGTCATGAAAGGCTTCTACGAACCGAGAGCGGCATTGGTTACCGCCTACTCCCCCCGCAACGGGATTAAAGGATGGTCTCGGTCGGGGCCGATGACCTTGGCCGGCCCTTGCTTTTTTGCAATTTGGTGGCGGTGCAGTTCCAGGCAGATAAAGTTTGATCACAAACGATGAGGGTCGGGTCAGGTTCGAACAACCCGATACAGTTTCAACCCTTGCTCGGACAGGGCATGCAGAAGTGCATTTTAACTGACCCCTATCGAGCGGTTTTCGAGGAAACGATCGAACTCCAAAGAGCCAACGGGGCTATCCCGATAAGCGCTTACAGATGTTGCATCAGCTCATAGCCATTCAAATCCGGCAGCGCACCATGAGTTCTTCCGGTGTTGGTTTCTTTTCTTGAGTTTCGTCGGGCATCATTTCTCCCTCAGGTATCTCTGGCACCGTAGCGGCGCGGTGTCTTGCCGGATGCCGGAAAAGCGGCTTGGTGTCATTGGCATTTTTATTGCGCATAACCTCGTTCATGCAACAAACAAAACTTGTTTTCTCCTCCAATTTGTTGATGTTTCTTGCAACTGCGGCGGCCGTGGTGCTGTTCGTCGCGTTCTACCACGAAGGAGATTCGCCCCCGAAATCACCGACAGAGTATGAGAAAACACAACAACCCGAGCCCCACGCTTCGGCCAACGATGAACCGCAAGTTTCGTTAAATCGTGAACCTGGATCTCTTGAAGTTAACGTCGAGAAACCCGACCAAACGGCTAAACAATTGGTTCGAGCCTGGAACCAGGGAAGCAGTCAAGAAATAGCCAACTTGTTCACTTCCAATGGCGTATTAGCAATACCTAACGGCTCTGAAATCCAATCGAAATCGGAAATTGAGAAAACGATAGCTGAAAAACGCGGTGGTTTGCTGAGTGAAACGACCTTGAGCAACACGGTCGATGAAGTCTCCCAACTAGACGCCGACACCTCAGTGGTTAAAGGCAGGTATCAGCTCGATGGCATAAAGATCCTTGGGTTTAGCAAAGCGGCGACAGGGACTTTTGTCTTACGCCAGCTTAAACACCAGGGGAAATGGTTGATCTCAAAAGCTGAGGTAAAGACCGGAGATGATGGATAAGGCCCAAAAAAGAAATTAAGGCCCTATTTAGGAATTCGGTATGAGGGTGTATCCAGGCATTTAGGTCTAAACTTTAGTTTGAGATAAGCAGATGGCAATCCCGCGGCAGTTTTTTCATAAGCCCCTTTATCACGTGGCCCCGAAGCATGTGATAAAAAGCTGAACGGCGTGACGCGCCAATGATCACCGTTTCGACTTCGAGTGCTTTCGCCGCATTGACAATGGCTTGGGCGGCGCTGTGCGAAACTGTCCAGATCGGAATGATTTCCATATGTTTCCCGCGAACCGCTTGCAGCGCGAAGCGCAACGTCTTCACTCCCTGCTCATTGGGCCTGTGCGGTGTATTAGCGGCAAAAAGTCCCGGCCATTCTTCGACATAGATACAATAGAGCGCCGATTCGCCCTTGCCTTTTGCGCGGGTGATGCCTTCCTGAATCAGTCGCGGGCTTTCGTCCCGCAGGGCTATTAACGTCGATGACGAGTACAGCGGCTTCACTTCGATGGCTTCTGCGAGTGTCATCAGCCCTTTGAGTTCGTCCTCGACAAGCTCTTCTGAGGCCCGATAGGCTCTGGCTTGCAGACGCTGAACCGAGGGAACTTGGACCAGCAGATCCATAAACCACCCTCGCCGCACTCCCACGGCCATCAGCATACCCACCACGGTGACAGCCCCGCCAAAATACGTTGCTAACTGTTTTTCAACCAGGTTAACGCCCCACGCCAGCATGAGCATCCCGGTAGTGAGCACTCCGATCCAAAACGCAGGATCCCGCCGTCCGAGATTCCATCGGATCACGTCGAGACTCATTGACGAAAATACAAATGCGCCGAGCAGGCCGAAAGCGTACATTTCTCCGAGCAGCGCCAGTTCTCCACGGGTTGCGAGGATGACTGCCACGGGGACTACGGTGGCGATCGAAATCGCGACATGAGGGCTATGGAATTTTTCACTGCGAAGGGAAATCACTCGCGGCATGAAACCAGTATTCGATAAGGCAAGAAATATATGGTAGGTGCCGATGATCGCGGTGTTGGCCGCGAACAGAAGCAGTGTTGAGGCGCTTAGCACCACAGCTGCCTTGAGCGCGAACCCGCCTGAGATCATGCCAAGCTCCGAGATGAATCGCTCGCTCTGCGTTGCCTTGAGGTGTGCCGGAAGCAGGTTGATCGATAACACCGAAAGCAGCGGTGATGTAATGATCATCGTTACAATGACGGCCAGCATCGCCCGTCTCGCCGTCCGCCGTAAGGGAAATCGCATAGTCGGGCTCAGCTGACTGATGCTTTCCAATCCGGAGAAGGCGAGCCAGGCAGAACCAAACCCAATCAATAGACCGTGAACCGACATGTCGTGAGGCGGCGACAAGGTTTCCCATGCTTGGGCCCATTGATTGAGTGATAACTCTTTAGCTGAGAACGCGATCACAACGACATCGACGATGAGTGCCGTGCTTGCCATAGCGAGCGCAACCGTAGCGCTTTCTCGGATTCCAACAATATTGAGAATGGCCAAAGCCACCAGTCCAAAGGAGGCCAAGAGCACAATATGGTCATCGAAGAAAGGCAAAACACTAGCCACGTAGTGAAAAGCAGAAACCGATGAAATGGCCGCAGTAAGAAAGTAACTGGTCGTAATCAACATCCCGCCCAGGCAACCCCACATGGGTCCGAATGCCTTAGTCGTGATGCTGACGACGCCACCGCCTTCGGGATTGCGCCAGGTGATTTCAATGTACTTTAGCGCAAGCGGAATAAACCCCAGAGTCGTCAGCAAAATGAAAAACGGGGTCCTGTCACCGACATTGCCGTAAAGAATTCCAGGAACATAGTAGACCGACGTGCCGATGTCGCAAAAAACGACAGCCCAGGCCAACAACCAGTTCAGTTGCCGAATGTCCTTCGCGGGTGTCATGATCGATCGATGTTGAACGGCGGAAACTAATTACCAATAGAGTTGAATCGTACAGATATCAACCTAGATTAGATGCGGGGAACCGGCGAAAAGCTCAAATTGTGCGAGAAACTACATCCCGGAAGGCATCGGCGACAAACGGTTTGGAGCGAGACTCTGAAGCTCATATAGGCGGAACGTCACATGACTGGCGAACGGCCGCGCTCTTCTCAAGTGACATCTAAACCCATTGTAGTTTGCGGAACCAAGCTAACGGGCACAGAGCCAAATTCCATTCTCCTCCGGTCGAAAACCGATTGCGACTTTGAAATCGATCACAGCTCGATTCGCCGCAACCGCAAGGCATTCGCAATCACCGAAACCGAGCTGAACGTCATGGCGGCGCTGGCGATGATCGGGCTCAAGAGAATCCCAACGAACGGATACAAAACACCCGCCGCGATGGGAACCCCCATGACGTTGTAAACGAACGCGAAAAAAAGATTTTGCCGGATATTACGCATCGTGGCTCGGCTCAGCCTGCGCGCTTTGGCGATACCGCGCAGATCGCCTCTTACCAGGGTGATATGGGCGCTCTCGATCGCGACGTCGGTGCCGGTGCCCATGGCGATGCCGACATGGGCTTGCGCCAGCGCCGGAGCGTCATTGACGCCGTCGCCGGCCATCCCGACGATGCGCCCATCGGATTGAAGGCGCTTGACCACTTCTACTTTTTGTTCGGGCAATACTTCGGCTTCCACCTGATCGATCCCCAAACGGCGCGCGACGGCTTCAGCCGTGGTCCGGCTATCTCCCGTCAGCATGATGATCCTAATGCCCTCTCGATGCAAAATTTCGATCGCTTCGTGAGTCGACTGCTTGATTGGATCGGAAACCGCGACGAGTCCAGCCGCTCGATCGTCGATTGCGGCAAACATCACGGTATGTCCTTCGCGCCGCAGTTCCTCGGCGCGAACAAGCAAGGATCCGGGATCGATCGACAGCTCCTCGAGAAGCTTGATATTGCCCAATACGATAGAGCGGCCATCAACTTTGCCGGTGACTCCTCGGCCGGTTAGCGAGCGGAATTCTTCGGTGTTCGAGAGCCGTACTCCTTCTTTCTCCGCTGCTCCGACGATGGCGGCGGCGAGCGGATGCTCGCTGCCGCGCTCGATGCTCGCCGCCAAGCGCAGGATTTCTTTTCGGTCCATGCCGGCAACGCTGACAACTTCCGAGAGCTGCGGCTTTCCTTCCGTTAGAGTGCCGGTCTTGTCGACGACCAATGTGTCGACTTTCTCCAGGATCTCCAAAGCCTCAGCGTTCTTGATCAGCACGCCTTCGGTAGCGCCGCGGCCAACGCCGACCATGATCGACATCGGCGTCGCCAGACCCAACGCGCACGGACACGCGATAATCAAAACAGAAACGGCATTGACAATGGCGTAGGCCATGCGCGGTTCCGGCGCGAACAGCGCCCAGATAACAAATGTCACCACGGCCACCACAAGCACCGCGAGAACGAAATAACCAGAGACGATGTCCACCAGCCGTTGGATCGGCGCGCGCGTGCGCTGGGCTTCGCTGACCATGCGGACGATTTGAGACAGCAGAGTTTCGCTGCCCACCCGCTCCGCCTGCATCACGACACTGCCGGTGCCGTTCACCGTGCCGCCGGTTACCTTGCTGCCTTTTGATTTCTCGACGGGAATCGGTTCCCCGGTGACCATCGACTCATCGATCGAGGTCGCGCCCTCAAGGACAATTCCGTCGACTGGAACTTTTTCTCCAGGCCGGATGCGCAAACGATCGCCGACGGCGACCCGGTCCAGCGGCACGTCTCCTTCTCTGCCATCTTCGTAAACTACTCGGGCGGTCTTCGGCGACAGTCCGAGGAGCGCTTTGATCGCGCTGCTGGTTTGACTGCGCGCGCGCAATTCCAGCACCTGCCCCAATAGAACCAGGGTGGTGATGATTGCAGCCGCTTCGAAGTAAACAGCAACGGTGCCGCTGTGGCCGTAGAATGATTCTGGAAAAATTTCAGGAAACAGAGTTGCCACGACGCTGTACACGTACGCGGCGCCCACGCCGATGGCGATGAGCGTGAACATGTTGAGACTTCGGTTCACGATGGAGTGCCAGCCGCGCTCGACGAAGGGCCAACCGCCCCATAGCACCACCGGTGTGGCGATGATGAACTGAATCCACGTGAGCAAACGCGGCGACACGGTATGCTGCAGAGGTTGCCCCGGCAGCATGTCTGACATCGCAACAATGAACAGCGGAAGGGAAAGCGCTGCGCTGATCCAGAAGCGCCGGGTCATGTCGGCCAGCTCGGGATTTGGCGCGTCTTCGAGCGTCACCGCCCTCGGTTCAAGAGCCATGCCACAGATCGGGCAGGAACCGGGTTCCGGCCGCACGATCTCGGGATGCATGGGGCAGACATACTCGGTCTTCGTCAACGGGGCAGAAGGGGCCGCGGGCTCCAGCGCCATGCCGCACTTGGGGCAAGCGCCGGGCTTGGGCTCGCGCACCTCGGGGTCCATCGGGCAGACATATGCGCCTACGGCCAGCGTGGTTGTTTTTGTGGATTGGGCTGCCGGTTGTGCGTGCCCATGCGCGTGCGCATGCCCGCTGTGTTGTCCGTGCTGCTGCTGAGCAAGAACCTTTTCAGGATCTTCTTTGAACTTCGCTAAGCAGTGCTGGCTGCAGAAGTAGTAGGTCTGCCCGTTATGCTCGTGTTTTCCGGCGGCGCGCGTTGGATCGACATTCATACCGCAGACAGGATCGACGACGAATTCATCGTGAGTGCCCGTCTGCATGTCTGCCTTGGCACTTGCCGGCATGACCGGACTCAAAAATCGCTCCGGATCTTCCTTAAACTTCGTTACGCAGTGTTTGCTGCAAAAATAATAAGTCTGGCCGTTGTGCTCGTGCTTACCGGCAGCGGTGTTGGGATCCACGGTCATGCCGCAGATTGGGTCGGTGGCCATGCGAAACTCCTTATTTTCATTCCGTCTTTAAGCCTAGCTGACGCAAGAGCGACTGCGCAATTACAGTAATGAGAGCTGATCATGGACATATTTCTGCGGCGATTTGTCCATAAAAGCAAAGGAGGTATTGGCATGGTTTGCCCTCCAGATCACAAGCGATTGTCGCGCCATTTGTCGGCAAACCGTGTCTCACG
>JBOHVN010000303.1:0-9386 GCA_050735675.1 Binatia bacterium
CTGGACACGACCGCCGCGAAGGCGTTTGAAGAAAAAATTCTCGGCCAAATTGAATCGGGCGACCGCCGCTTCATCATCGATCTCGCGCAGCTCGATTATATCGGCAGCACGGGCCTGCGCGTGTTTGTCCTTGCAGCCAAGCGTCTCAGTAGTACGAACGGCAAGCTGGTGTTGTGCGGGCTTAAGAAAACCATTCCCTATTACACCCTGAACCGTACCCCGGATCCAGTCAGAGAAGTGTTTGATACAGCCGGGTTTTCGTCTATTTTTTCAACTTACGGCTCCCACGACGACGCAATCCAGGATCTCCAAGCGTAAACCATGGGTGTCTTACAACTCAGATCAGATCCATCGCCTCGACGATTTCGTCGGTATTCACCTAAGGGAGCTTGAACAAGGCTTGATGCTTGGAAATGCTCTTAGCAGGTGGTTACCTAGCCTTGAATCATTCCGACCAGGTTGGATTCTGACGACCGCCTCTCTGGCCATCACGACTGCTCTCTGGATCGCCGGCCGATTCCCAGACAGGATTCCCCCCGACTTCTGGCCCTGGCGCGGGCTTTCTCAGCTCACCGCGCTATGGTCGGTGACTCTAATGGCGATCGCCATGCTCGCGGTTGTCCGCGCCCACGCCCTTGAGCCGGTTTTTGGCGGTCTCGATCGCGCGGTGCGTTTCCATAGGATCCTCGGACCATCAGCAATCCTTCTCTTGATCGCACATGTCATTTTCTTGGCTCTGGTAGAATTTGAGAGAAGCGCTTCCATTGGCAACGTGTTGATCCCGTTCTGGTCGCAGTCGGCGCGTTCGATCGATATCATCGTCTTCTATGTGCTTTTGTTGCTTGGCGGCCTGGCCTATGATCATCGCATGAGCTACGAGCGCTGGTTATCGGTCCACCGACTAATGGGCCTGGTTTTTCTCGTTGGCGCCGCGCACGCAGCCATGGAACCCGGAACCATCGCAGACTTCGAGCCGCTGAGAACCTGGATGGTGATTTTAATCCTGGCCGGTGGGGCCGCGTGGCTCTACCGAGTCGTACTATTCGACCGGCTTGGACCACGCTATCGCTACTACCTCGAAACCGTCGTTCCACGCGGGAGCAATATCATCGATCTTGTGATGCGCCCAACCGACCGGCGCATGATGTACGAGCCCGGTACTTTTGTCTTCCTGCGCGTCCCTGATATGGAAGGACAGCAAAAAGAACTTCATCCTTTTGCCATCTCCTCATCGCCGGTGGACCGGGATCTGCGCCTGTCCATCCGGACAGTCGGAGATTTCACGCGCCGGTTACCCTCGCTCAAGCCCCGGACGCACCTGGACGTCTACGGCCCGTTCGGCGGGTTCACTTCCCACCGCTTCGCTCATTTCCGCCGGATTGTCTGTATCGGCGCAGGCATTGGCATCACGCCGTTCCTCAGTACGCTCGCTTTTGAGATCAGCAATCGCGATTTTCGGCGAATCTGGCTCTACTACGTTGTCCGCGACGAGCGGGACGCGGTCTATGACTCGGAAATCCGCCAGAGTTATTTGGAGGCAGAGTCGTATATAGACTATACGCTGTGGTCAACGGCGAGCCGTGGCAGAATCACCGCGGCTCAGGTTGCAGCTGATGTCGCGCCTCTGGAAGACTATGCCGTGATGCTGTGCGGCCAGCTCACGTTCATTTCGGACCTCACCCGGCAGTTCCGGGCGCTCGGCGTACCGCGTGACCGGATTATCACCGAAGAGTTGGAATTCCGTTAACCGTCCGAAGGGCGCTGCAGAATTCTCGCTTGCGATAGCTTTTTCAGGGGACAGACGGATGTGGCCGGAAGTAACCGTCTGACCGCGCTTGCAATTTGCACGGGATGTGCCGTATTTCCTACTTCTTCCACTGTAAGAATTACACGTAGGGTTCGCAAACTTCGGATCACGGAGAACCTATGAAGGATTTGCTTGACTCCAATCGCAGCTTTCGTCCGGGGCCAATGCTGCCCGACAAAAATTGTGAGTAACTGAGAAACTTGAGCAACAACCACAGTCATGGCCCGATTAACATCCTTCTATAAAGCGATCGCGCAACTCTATCGAGACTACCTGGAGTTATTAAGCGACTACGGAGCCTTCGGAAAACTGGTGCAAGAAGCGGCGGAGGACATTGCTCTGCGCCAGCGCCTGGTGCATGCGCCCACACAAGTGTTGCGAGAAAAGGGCATACCGCTGCCCGCCGGCGCCGAAATAGAGTTTCTCGAAAATACCTCCCAACGGGTGCATCTGATCTTGCCTGCCTTGGCGGACAAAGCTCCGGCAGCGGCAACACCGAATCCCATCAAACAGGCCATTGCTCGGGCCTGCGGTGATAGCGCTTATCGCGCTCTATTGTTATCCGATCCCCGGGGCGCGTTCGCCGAGGCGAACTGCGAAGTGCCGGAGGCTGTCGAAGTATTGGTGAGAGAAATCTCCGCCGGCGAATTGTTGGTGGTATTACCGGAGTTTCCTACCGTCGTTTTTGGCCAAGCACTGTCCCGGCTACCGATGGGAACAGCCCCGGGAGTGCCCACGGGTCTGAGTCTTGAGTGGCGGGGCTGGACGTTAATTGCGGCGGGGCGAATCGACGCTATCACCGCCCCAGCGCTGCGTCGCGAAGTCGAACGCGCAGAGCACGATCTCGACCTGGTCCTCGCTGCCGTGACTTTTATTAGCTCCGCCGGTTTGGGAGCGTTGCTGGCCGGGCAAAAGCATCTGGTGGCGAACGGTTGCACCCTGCGTTTGGTGGATGTGTCAGAGCCGGTCTGCACGGTTCTCGAGACCGTCGGCTTTATTGATTTGTTCGAGATTATTAATCGTGAAAATCAAAAGACGAGCAGTACCACCTCATCGACCGATATAAATCATTTCGCGCAGCTTTTTCTTGAAGCCAGCACGTGCACGCGCGCATCCGGACGGCTCCGTCCCCATGAGGCCGTGTCGGTTTCATTCTCCGACGTTCAACAGGCGCGCCAGCGTATCGGCAATTTGGTTCTGATAACGCCCTTAACCTACTCTGAGAAGCTCAGCGCCATGACGGACTGCCGGCTCTATTTGAAGCTGGAAAATTTGCAGATGACAGGCGCCTATAAAGAACGCGGCGCCTTCAGTAAAACGCTGCGGCTGAGCGAGCAAGAGAAGCGGGCCGGGATCGTCACCTCCTCCGCAGGCAATCATGCCCAGGCGGTGGCGTATGCCGCCAAACGGATCGGGATTCCCGCCACCATTGTGATGCCGGAAACCACCCCCTTATCCAAAGTTCAGGGCACGCAGGTGTTTGGCCCCTCCATTGTCTTGCATGGCAATAGCTATGATGCCGCCTTTCAGAGAGCCAAGGAACTCCAAAATCAACAGGGGTACACCTTCGTGCATGCCTTCGATGATCCTGATGTTATCGCTGGGCAGGGCACCATCGGTCTCGAGCTATTGGAACAGAATCCATATTTAGATGTCATTGTCGTGCCTACAGGCGGAGGTGGCCTCATCTCCGGCATCGCGGTCGCTATCAAAGAGACGAACCCCAAGATTCGCATCGTTGGGGTCGAGGCCGCAGCCATGCCCGGCATGCAGGTCAGTCTCACTGCGGGCAAAGTAACCACCATCAGTAGCTGCAGCACCATCGCCGAAGGCATCGCCGTGGCCACCGTGGGCAGCCAGACATTTCCGATCGTGCAGAAATATGTTGACGACATCATCACGGTGACGGAAGAAGAGATCGCCAACGCGATTATGCTCCTGTTGGAGCAGGAAAAAACCCTGGTCGAGGGCGCCGGCTCGGTGGGCTTTGCTGCTCTGTGCAATCGAAAAATTCAGGGAGTTGCGGGCAAGAACGTGGCGGTGATCGTTAGTGGAGGGAATATCGATCTCAATATGTTGTCCAAAATTCTCGAACGGGGACGGCTGAAGGATGGCCGGCTAACGCACCTGAAAGTCATCCTGCCAGATAAACCTGGAAGTCTGGTTGAGTTGTCGGCTCTATTGGCCGGTCACCGCGCTAACGTCCTGCAAATCATTCACGAGCGCTCCTTTTCACAAGCTAACCTCGGCGAAGTGCAAGTCTCGTTTACCCTCGAAACTAAAGGGCACCGGCACGTGCAAGAGATTTTTACATCGCTGGCCGAGAAAGGGTTTCATCTGATCACGGCTTAGCCAGCAGTGAAAAACGGCGTGAAATTCGTTTCGGCATCGTAAAAATCCCGCTGCTGGACACGTTTCCAGATAGCAACTTTTATATACAAGTCTCATCAATTGCGCGTCGCGAGAACTCTCAGAGCACCTGCGCAACATAGTTGCCGATCATGCAACGCACGTTGGTTGCAATGCGCGCAGGGCTGGTGTTTTATCGGCTGGTGATTCTCACCTGGGATCGCGGTTGAGGAACGCCATGGCAAAGAAGCAGGCCGGCTTGATTTATGGCGTCGATGATAAGCCGCCGTTGACCGCATCGGTGCTGTTGGGGCTCCAGCATGTCTTCGTGATGACGTCCGGTTGGGTGCTGGTAGTGGTAATCGTCACCACCATCGGCGGCACTCGGGAAGAAGTCGCCAACGTGCTGCGGATGTCGATGATTGCGTCCGGCATCGCGACGATTCTGCAATCTCTATCTAAAAGCCCGATAGGTTCCGGATATTTTTGTCCCATCGGCAGCGGCCCGGCATATGTCTCCGCGTCGATTTTCGTGGGCAAGATTGGTGGCTTGAGTTCGGTCTTTGCCATGACAGTGATCTCGGGTCTCTTCGAGGGACTGCTGGCTCGGATCGTGCCGCGGCTGCGTCCGCTTTTTCCTCCCGAAGTCACCGGACTGGTGGTGACGATGGTCGGAATAGAGCTTGTGGCCCTGGGTTGTCCCAGGTTTCTCGGATTTCAGGACGGCGGCGCGGGTCCGCAAGGAACCGACACCACTGTTGCGACGGTGACGTTGGCGGCCATGATCGGGCCGACCGTATGGGGTAAAGGGAAATTCAAGTTATATCCCGTACTGATCGGTCTTGTGGTGGGCTACTTGTTCGCTTATTTTTTTGACGTCTTTCATACGGAACGGTTGCAGGAGATGCTCGCCGCGCCCATGATCAGCCTACCGCGGAAGGCGCACTCGGGCTGGTCCTTTGATCTCGCTCTTCTGCCGGCATTCCTCATCGCCAGCCTGGCTTCGACCTTGAAAAGCGTGGGCGACTTGACCCTCTGCCAAAAAATCAACGACGCCGATTGGAAGCGCACCGACATGCAGTCAGTCAGCGGCGGAATTTTCGCCGGCGCGATCGGCACCGGCCTGTCGGGTTTGCTGGGCGGGATCGGCCAATCCACCTTCTCCAGCAACGTCGGTCTTTCCCTGGCCACCGGAGCGACCAGCCGCTCGATCGCCATTCCTTGCGGCATCCTGATGATCCTCCTGGCTTTTCTACCCAAGCTCGCGGCCTTTTTTGCCGTGATGCCGGATCCGGTGATGGGCGCGATTTTAATTTACGTCGCTTGCTATATGATTCTTGCCGGCATTCAGATGATCACATCGCGCATGCTTGACGCCCGGCGGATTTTCGTTGTCGGCATCGCGCTGATCTTCGGCCTGAGCGCGGACATGATTCCCGGGCTATACGGCAACGTGGCCGATTTGATCCAACCCCTGTTTTCGTCGTCCCTCGCAATTTCCACGGTCCTGGTGGTGGTTCTGAACCTGCTTTTTCGCATCGGCATTACCAAACGTCAATTTCTAGAGTTGACCCCCGGTGCCGATGGTTCGCAGAAAATTTTTGAATTCATGGAGATCCAGGGGGGTGTTTGGGGAGCGCGCCGGGAGGTGATTATGCGCGCGACGGCGGCCCTCAATGAATTTGTCGAGTCCGCGGCCGGCTTGGGACTCGTGAACGGCAAGGCCCAAGCCGAAGTCAGTTTCGACGAATTCAATCTGGATCTGGAGATTCGCTACGATGGCACGCTGATGGAATTTCCCATACAGCGGCCTACGGACGTGGATCTGTTGGGGGATGAGCGAGCCGTCGCGAAGCTGGCGGGCTTTCTGATAAGGAACTACGTTGACCGGGTCAAGTCTGACCAAATCAATGGTCGTTGCCGTGTTCAATTTCATCTCGAGCACTGAGACGCGAAAGCATGTTGACTCCAACCGACTTGTTCCCATCATGATGTAAGCGGCGTTGGAAATCGTTCACGAGAAAATGTCCGCCTTTATGTAGTGATCGTTCCAATAAAGAATCACTATGGCCAAGAAGCCAGCCGATTTAATCTATAGCGTCGATGACAAGCCTCCGTTCAGCACACGGCTACTGCTGGGACTTCAGCATGTCTCTGTGATGTCTGTCGGTTGGATCCTCGTTGTCGTCATCGTTACCGGGATCGGAGGCACGTCGGAGCAGGCGGAAAGCATGATCCAGATCTCGATGATCGTCTCTGGAATCGCCACGATCCTGCAAGCCTGGACGAAAGGCCCAATCGGCTCCGGTTATCTATGCCCGTTGAGCTGCGGGCCTGCGTATATTGCCGCTTCTATCTCAGCAGGCAGGGTTGGCGGGCTGCCGCTCGTGTTCGGCTCACTCATCGCTTCGGGCCTGGTTGAGGCCTTATTGTCCCGGATCATGCAGCGCCTGCGCGCTCTGTTCCCTCCGGAAGTGACCGGCTTGGTGGTCTCGATGGTGGGGATCGAGCTGATTGCTCTGGCCGCGCCGCGCTTTCTCGGCTTCACCGGCCCAGGCTCCAGCCGCAACTTGCTCGCTGTCGCAGTCGCACTCCTCACACTGGCAGCAATGATAGGGCCCACCGTGTGGGGCGAAGGGATGCTCCGGCTTTATCCCGTCCTGTCGGGACTTGTGGTTGGCTACCTGAGCGCCTACGCGGTTGGCCTGCTTACGTGGCCTCAGCTCAACGCAGTGCTTGCCGCCCCGCTGATTAACCTGCCGGCGAGAGCTCAGTCAGGGTGGGCATTCAGTTTTGCTGTGCTGCCCGCTTTTCTCATTGCCAGCTTAGCTTCGACGCTCAAAGCAGTCGGAGACCTGTCCCTGTGCCAGAAGATCAACGACGCGGAGTGGAAGCGAACCGACATGAATTCGGTCAGCGGAGGGGTACTCGCCGGTTCGATCGGCACGCTGGGCGCCGGACTGCTTGGCGGCGCAGGGCAATCAACTTTTTCCAGCAATGTGGGGCTGGCCATCGCGACTAAAGCCACCAGCCGCTACATCGCTTTGCCCTGCGGCATCATTGTAATCCTGTTGGCCTTCTGCCCGAAACTCGCTGCGGTCTTTGCGGTGATGCCGCAGCCGGTAATGGGCGCAATTTTAATTTATGTGGCGTGCTTTATGATCCTGGCGGGTGTCCAGGTCATGACTTCGCGCATGCTCGACGCGCGCAAGACCTTCGTTGTGGGAATTGCTCTCATCTTTGGGCTGAGCGTGAGAATGGTGCCCGGACTGTACGCGGACGTGCCCGACGCGCTGTCCGCGCTTTTCAGCTCGTCTTTGTCCATTGCAACAGTTCTCGTAGTCGTGCTCAACCTCTTGCTCCGTATTGGTATTCGGACACGGGTGGCTTTGGAATTGGAACCGCGGGCTGATTCTGCCGAGAAGATTTTTGCATTTATGCAGGTCCAGGGGGGAACTTGGGGTGCGAGGAAGGAGGTGATCGACCGCGCCACCTATGCCATGAACGAGTTTATGGAGGCGGCAGGGACGCTGGATCTGGCGAGAGGCAAGATCGCCGCCGAGGTCAGGTTCGATGAGTTCAACCTGGATGTCGACCTCCGTTATGAGGGGGTTCTTATGGAATTTCCCCGAGAGCGTCCGACCCAGGTAGATCTGTTGAGTGACGAGACGGGAGTGACTAAACTCGCCGGATTTTTGATCAGGAACTATGTCGACCGGATTAAGTCGGACTGTGTGGATGGTCGCTGCCGGGTTCAGTTTCATTTCGATCACTGAAAGTACACAACCTGGTGCACTCCTGAATTTACACCTGTCGATTCCGTTGGGAATGTCACCGTTCGCCAAAAGCGACGTTTAACCGCGCATTAAACCACTTCAGGAAAAAAGTTTAGTGAGGAGGGGTAGCGTGACGATAAGAACACAAACGCTCCTGATGGTGACGTTATTGCTGGTCGCGGCGGTTCTCGCCACCGCGGGTGTTCTTGGCTGGATCTCGCGGCGGGCATTACTTGCGGAGACCGAGGCTCAGGGTCTCGTTATCGCGCGATTGTTGGCGCGTAGCGCTGCTTTCAGCGCCCACGTCATGAACGATGTTGAAACCGCGATCGGCGAGCAGATGGTCGTGGAGGCCACGATGGCGGCGCATCTCGTGGCTCTGGGCGAGGCGGCGGGAGTGGACTCGCAGGAGATTAACCGCCGGCTTAAACAAATCGCCGACGATACGGTCTTGGACGAAATCTGGATTACCGACGACAAGGGTCATGCTTACCTGAGAAACATCAGCGAGATCGACTTCACGTTCAGTCCGGACCGAGAGAAGCAGCCCCAAGCGCACGCTTTCTGGCCGCTGCTCACGGGGAAGAGTAAAAGTGTCGTCCAGGAAGCGCGCCAGCGCGAAGTCGACACACAGGTTTTCAAGTACGTCGGTGTGACCGGAGTAGATAAACCGCGCATCGTCCAGGTAGGCTATCACGCTGCTTTGCTCCAGCAGCTGCGCCTGCGCATGGGCCTGACTCGCCTGGTCAACCAGCTCGTGTCCGAAGGAAGTGTCATTGCGATCCGTGCCCTCGACAACAGCATGATCACCGTTGACTATGCTGAGAGGACACAGAACCGTAAGCTGCCCGAGCCCAACGAAAACGAACTGGCGAACATCCTCGGTTTGGCGAAGCAAGGACGGACACAAAGCTTCTTGAAAGGGTCGTTTCTTGAGGTTGTTGCTCCGATCGGCGAGGAGGGGGGAAAACTAAAGGGTGGGGCGATCCTGGTGACTCTGCCTACCGGTCACGTTCAGGCCGCCATTCGCAGCCAGACTCGGCTGGCCATGGTCGTCAGCGGCCTGGTGCTTTTGTTCGGGTCGGTTATTGCTATTTTCGGCGCCAAGACCATCTCCAAGCCGATTGCCCATTTGACCGAGATGACCCGGCGGATCGCGGGCGGCGACTTCACTCAAAGGATCGACATGCCTGCAAAGAATGAAATCGGCATCCTCGCAGCCTCGTTCAACGAAATGACGCGGCGCTTGAACGAATCCGTCGAACATCTGAAGGAAACCACCGCGGCCAAGGAACGGATCGAGAGCGAGTTGCAGATCGCCCATAAAATTCAGATGAGCATGCTGCCGAAGATTTTTCCTCCCTTTCCAGAGCGCCACGAATTCGACCTTTTCGCCGCGATTGCGCCGGCGAAAGACGTGGGGGGAGACCTCTACGATTTTTTCTTTATCGATG
>JBOHVN010000304.1:0-47755 GCA_050735675.1 Binatia bacterium
ACCGCTACAACATGGACTCGCGCGACCAGGGAAAGGATCAACGCGAAATCATCGGCAACCACGATGGCATCTGGGACTGCACATTTGTCGGCGAATGCAGCGTCGTGTGTCCCAAGCATGTGGATCCGGCCGCGGCGATCCAGCGCTCTAAAGTGGACACGACCAAAAACTGGTTTCAATCTATCCTGATGCCCTGGGGGCAACGATGACCCGTTCGACCAAGCTCAGGGTCATCCTGAGGAGGATCGAAGGATGAGTGCGGTGCGACCTGACCCAGCCAAGCTTTACCATCGAAAGATGCCGGCGACCTGGTGGCTGACGCAACGGAGCTACTTTCTGTTCATGCTGCGCGAGCTTTCAAGTGTCTTTATCGCCCTGTTTCTCGTTGTCTACCTTTTCCAGATCTATCAGTTGTCGAAGGGACCCGACGCCTACAGCGCCTTCACCCAGAAGCTCAGCTCGCCGGGATGGATTCTTTTCCACTTGGTGGCACTGCTGTTCGCGCTGTACCATAGCATTACGTGGTTTCAGTCGAGCGCCGTTGTCCTGCCGCTGCGCATCGGCGAGCGTTTGATTTCCCGGCCGATCGTTATGGCGCTGCATGTTGGCGCGTGGGCGATCGTCTCGCTGGTGGTGCTACTTTTATTTCTCGCGCTTAAGAGCTGAACTATGGCGACAGAAAAAACCATGGAACCCCTCTGGTGGGGGCTTTTCTCTGCCGGTGGCGTAGTAGCTGCATTCCTAGTTCCCATTCACATTATTCTCGTCGGCTTTGCGGTGCCACTTGGCTGGACTGCTGACACCGGGGCGTTGTATCGAATCTGGTGGGTAAAGCTCTACCTCTTTGTTTTGATTGTGCTGCCCCTCTATCACTGGGCCCATCGCTTCTTTTTTACTCTCAATGACACGGGGCTCAAGCCGATCAGTAAACTTCTCGCCGTGCTGTGCTACGGCGGAGCGATCGTCGGAACGTTTGTTACTGCGTGGATTCTGCTAAAGATTTGACCGAGCGTCGCCAGTACGGATGATTGGTCCTCTTAATCTGCACGGAGGCCGGTTGCGGATTGCGGCGAGGGGCTGCCGACCAGGCGGTTTGTTACGAGCGATCGCGCCGTCGCAAGTACATTTTTACCCAAAAGTCGTAGAGTGAAGCGACGGTAAATTTCTCGGTGAGATTGCGCTTCAAAGCTGATTCGTACTCGATGCTGATCTCCTGCCCGTCCATCGACACGCCCACGAGACGACCTTGTTTCTGATCGACAAAGGCGCCGACCGAGCGCAGAATCTGCGATAGAGTATGAGCCTCAGGCCGCCCTCCGGCGCCTTGCCTGCGGCTTTGGGCTTCCGTATCCATCCGGGCAATGTCATCGCGCGTGTAATAGATTTCTAACGCGCCCGACGAGGGCTGCAGGTCAGGCTCGGGCTCCGTCTTTTTGCGCCGGAAGATCTGCCAGGTGACACGAAGCGAAACCCCCGGCGTTTGCGCCGGCGCTTCTTCGCGCTTTTGCGCGTGAACCGAAACGCCGCTGTCCTCCACCTTCAGCGAGAAGGATTCAATCTGCAGCGGCTCCAACATTTGCCCGACCGGGCGAAGCAATTGGGAAAAATTCAAGTTCGACGACATAGTGAGCGATCTCGAGAGATCAACTGAGGCACTACTTAGGCCGTCAGCCGCCCCTCTCCATTGCGTGCGGCGCGCTTCATATACATTCGCACCCAGAAGTCATAAAGCGTCGGGACGTCATACTGCTCGGTAGCCATTCGACCGCCTGAGATCTCGTACTCAAGCGTCACAACTTGCTCATCCTTTGAAACGGAGGCCATTTGGCCGCCTTTCTGATCGAGAATGCTTCCGATCACACGCAAAACTTGCGAGACCGCATGCGTATCTGGAGTTTGGTCGTCAGCGCGCCGCCTTTCACGACCCTCGCGCTCGAAGCGTTCGATATCGCTTTCGGTAACATGCCACTCGAACACGCCGGCAGCCAAGCGCAGGGCATCCGCTTTATCCAAGCTAGCGGCGTGGCTCCAATGCAATTCCGTCAGAAAAGCTCGCTCCCTGGGAGTCAGCTGGACGCGATTACGAGTCTTATCTCGAATGACAAAGCTGTCTCGGTCCGGCGTGACCGCAAAAGAGTCGATTCTAAGGCTCTCCAACATCTGGCCGATGGGACGGAGTAACGCCGCATAATTGAGATCGTCAAACATACTTTCCTCACACGCTGCAGTTAATCGCTTATCGATCGCTCGTGCGCCCCTGGCGCTGCAAGTACATCCTTACCCAAAGATCGTAAAGATCTCTGACCGCAAAGGTTTCTTTCATCTTACTTCCTAAGGAGGTTTCGTATTCTACGGACACGGAGTCGAGCGCACGCGTGACTTTCAACAGGCGCGCGCATTTTTGTTGGAGATAGCCGCCGATACATCGCAGAACTTGCGACAGACTCGAAGCATCTGCCGGTTTCACGAAATCGCCCCTGTGCGACCGTCCCTCTTTTTCCAGTAGGTCGATCTCTCGCAAAGAGTAGCGGAGATCTATTTGTGTCAAAACGCCCGATCCGCTTTGCTTATGTGGAGGGTCCGCCGCGTCGTTGGGATTGGAAATCTCGTCCTGGATTGCTTGTAATTCAGCCGCACCAGATCGAGCAGTCCGACGTTTACTTGCCCCCGGCACGCTTGCGCGAATGATGAATGCTTCCCCGACAGGTTCCATTTCAAAGCTTTGGATGTTCAGCACTTCCAAAGCTTGGCCGATCGCCCGTAACGGTTGGGTATATTCCGTCACCCCCGCCATCGCCGCCTCTACCTATTCGCTTCGGTTAGAGCAAAGAAAATGTACAAGCGCTTGGTCTTTAAATGCAGGTATATAACCGTTTTTTACGCTTGATCCTAAAGATTGTCAAGGAAAATTAAAGGCCTGCGACGGTGAGTTGATTTTATTTTTGTAATTAGTTGCTACCAAAGTCCGGTCATAAGAAGACTGCTCAATGGATCCGCGCGTCGGAAGAGGTTACCGCGCATTCAAACTCCCTCGCTCACAGAAGGGCTGTGCGCTCGTCTACCCGCCGCTCTCGTCACGATGCCCATCTGAATCCGTAAACGACATGAGTGTGATCCCCGCCAAGACTAACCATCGCGCAATCGGAAACCGCCGGCGGCCTGAAGCTGCACCGGTTTCCCTTTGCTGAACTTATCGTTGTCACCTTCTCGCGCCGGCGCTGGCTCTTCGTCGACTTTCAAACCGGCAAGCTTGATCTTGAGCCTTAAATTATTGGCGCTGTCCGCATTTATTAACGCTTGATCCAAACTGATTTTTCCGTCTTTGTAGAGGCTAAACAGCGCCTGATCGAAAGTCTGGCAGCCTTCCTGAATGCCTTGCTCCATGCCTTCTTTGAGCGCATCCACCTCGCCCTTTTTGATGAGATCCTTAAGCCGCGGCGTGTCCAGTAAGATTTCCAGCGCGGCGACTCGCTTGCCGTCCAGCGACGGAATCAGCCGCTGGGAAATGATCGCGCGCAAATTGAGCGACAGCTGCAGATAGATCTGCGCATGCCGTTCGCGCGGAAAAAAATTCATAATTCTTTCGATTGCTTGATTCGCATTGTTAGAGTGAAGCGTTCCAAGGCATAAATGGCCGGTTTCGGCGAAGACGATCGCGGCCTCCATCGTCTCGGTGTCCCGAACCTCGCCGATCAGGATCACATCCGGAGCTTGGCGCAGCGTGTTCTTAAGCGCGGCCTGAAATGAAAGCGTATCGAAACCGACCTCGCGCTG
This sequence comes from Binatia bacterium, assembly GCA_050735675.1. Lineage (GTDB taxonomy): Bacteria > Desulfobacterota > Binatia > UBA9968 > UBA9968 > DP-20. The sequence goes on from JBOHVN010000304.1 coordinate 3,775, forward strand.
CGTAACCACCGATTGTTTGTGCCTGTGGACGAATTCAATGGGGTCTTCGATGCTGATGATATGACCGGCTTCATTGGCGTTTCGATGATCGATCATTGCGGCTAACGAAGTTGATTTACCCGATCCCGTGGCGCCGACAACCAAGACCAACCCGCGTTTGGTCATAACGATATCTTTGAGAATCGACGGCAACCCCATCTCATCGACCGACATGACATCCGCCTTGATGCGCCGAATCACCAAGCCCACTGACCCGCGTTGCTGAAAAATATTGACGCGAAAGCGAGCGATTCCCGGTAAGGACATCGCCATGTTCATTTCCATCGCTTCGGCGAATTCGAGCCGCTGTTTTTCGTTCAAGATCGCCTGGGAGAGATCTCTCAGCTCCGCCGGCGTGAAAGCATGCTCGCCACCCGCTTGGATTTTACCTTCCACTCGATACATCGGCGGGCGGGCCACGGTCAGATAGAGATCCGAGGCTTCCAGCTCGACCATCTGATTAAAAAATTCTTGGATGTTGATGGAACTTTCCATCGAGTCTGTACAGAGCGGTTACACGCGCCGGGCGACCGCGGCAGCCGGCGCCGTGCCGCCGAACAGGTTCGGAGTCATGCTTTTTGACTGGGCCTCTTCCGCTGTCACGATGCCTCGTGAGACCAGATGGGTCAGGGCCATGTCCATGGTCTGCATGCCGTCCTTCTGACTGACTTGCATCGTGCCGGGGATCTGATGAATCTTTCCCTCGCGAATGAGATTGCGCACCGCGGTGGTGCCTGTGAGAATTTCCAGCGCGGCCACCCGCCCGCCAATTTTTTTCTTTAGCAACGTTTGTGTAATGACCGCCTCGATCGATTCGGCGAACTGGGCGCGAATCTGCGCTTGCTGATTGGGCGGGAAGACGTCGATGATACGGTCGACGGTCTTTGGCGCGTTCGAGGTGTGCAGGGTGCCGAACACGATGTGGCCGGTTTCCGCCGCGGTCAACGCTAGCTGGATGGTTTCCAAGTCGCGCATTTCGCCGACCAGGATGATGTCGGGGTCTTCGCGCAACGCGGACCTCAGCGCATTGGCAAACGAATGAGTATGCGGCCCCAGCTCGCGTTGATTGACCAGACACTTTTTTGATTGATGAACGAATTCGATCGGATCCTCGACGGTCAGGATATGCCCCTCGAAGGAGTTATTCAGATAATCGATCATGCCGGCCAGCGTCGTGGATTTACCGGAGCCGGTCGGCCCAGTAACCAGTATCAAGCCTTTGTCCTTATTGCATAGCTGCTTAAGAATCGGCGGCATGCCGAGATCTTCGAGGCTCATGACCTTCGTTGGAATCGTTCGAAAAACCGCGCCCTCGCCCTTGCGCTGCATAAAAACGTTCACACGAAAACGCGCGATCTGTCCGAGCTCGAAGGAGAAATCGCACTCATGGGTTTCTTCGAACACTCTCCTTTGCACGTCATTCATGATGTCGTAAACGAGCGCGTGGACTTCCTCTTTGGTGAGAGCCGGGTTGTCCAGCTTCTTAAGCTCGCCATCGATTCGAATCATCGGCGGTTCACCGGCGCTCAAGTGGCAGTCGGATGCACCCTGCTCGACGCCGAAAACCAAAAGCTGCGTGATGTCCATAAATATTGTCTCCTGCGCTTATACGAGATGATTCTAATATAATGGCTTGCGGAAGTGTAAAAATTATCGAATTTGGGAGATCTTAACGGAGCAATTACGAGACCAGTTAGGCTGGCTCAAATTGAGGCCGTCGACGGCTGGCGTCACAACCGTAACGCTCCCTTGATTTCAATCGTAAAAGCCGATACTTATCCATGCATATCTAAGGGATAATGGAAATTATGCAAGTAGCTCTGGTAAGTGGTGGAGGCAGTGGAATTGGCAAGGCGATAGCACTAAAATTGGCCCAAAATGGTGCGAAAGTGGCCATCGCTTCCCGCACTCTGGCCAAGGTTGAACAAGCAGCCGATGAATTTAAAAAACTCTCTTTAGCCGTGCTGCCGGTTGCCATGGACGTGCGAAACAAGGCCGATGTCGAGCGGGCCGTAAATGCAATCGTTTCAGCGTGGGGACCTGTGCACATCTTGGTGAACAACGCCGGCATCTCGGGGCTAAGCATGATCGACGACCTCGACGATTCCAAGTGGTACGACATCATCGACACGAACTTAAACGGCCTTTATCTCGTCACCAAGTCGGTGCTAGAACACATGCCGGATCATGCCGGCGGACGAGTCATCAATATCTCATCGGTGCTGGGAAAATTCGGCGTGCCAGGCTACACGGCTTACTGCACGACCAAGCACGGCATGATCGGCTTTACCCGTGCGCTGGCTTTGGAAGTTGTCAACCGAGGCATCACCGTTAATACGATTTGCCCCGGCTGGGTCGACACCGAGATGGCAACGCTGGGGATCAACGAGACGGCCGCGCACTTGGGCATTATGCCGGAACAGTTTAAAGCGCAGGCCGTGGACGCAGTCCCGATTAAACGTTTTCTCGAGGCCGATGAAATCGCAGAGTTCGTATGCTATATCGCGTCGGACGCGGCAAAAGGGATCACGGGCCAAGCAATGAACATTTGCGGTGGGCAAACGATGGTTTAAGGCAAGCGGTTAAGTAAGGTCGCCTGCGCAAGCCGGCTCGTGTCTGAATTTTTTTCCTGGCAATCACAACGTATTGAATCGTGAGCACTGAAAAGATCACTGTCCGCAGTCCCGCCTCGCTTGAAAAAATCACTGAATTACCGGTAACCCCGCCTGCAGACGTCGCACTCGCGGTTGCACGCGGTCGCAAAGCCCAGATGGCTTGGCAACAATCCAGCTTCGCCGAGCGCGCGAGACTGCTCTACCGCCTGCGCGATCTCTTGCTAGACGGCGGCGATGAACTGGCTAACATCTTAACCGCTGAAACGGGGCGACCGCGAGCGGACGTCTATGGCGCCGAGCTTTTCTATCTTTGCGATGCCATCGGCGTCTGGGCAAAAAAGAGCGCCGGTTACCTTCGACCCGAAAAAATCCGCCCCCACTTCCCACTCATGAAATTTAAAAGAGTTGTCTCGAGCTACGCGCCTCGTGGCGTCATCGGCATCATCAGCCCGTGGAATTTTCCGCTCACACTGACATTGGGCGAAGCACTTCCCGCATTGATGGCGGGCAATGCCGTTGTGATCAAGCCTTCGGAGTTAACACCGCTATCAGCGATGTTTGGCGCCCAGGTCGCGGCAAAAGCGGGCTTTCCGGAAAATCTTCTCCAAGTTGTGATTGGTCGTGGCGCGACGGGCGAAGCGCTCATCGATCATGCGGATATGATCGCCTTTACGGGTAGCGTCGAAACCGGCAAGCGGGTCATGCGCCGAGCGGCGGAGCGTTTGACTCCCGTCTCATTAGAGCTGGGCGGCAAAGATCCGATGATCGTCCTAAAAGACGCTGACCTGGACCGCGCCGCAGGCGCCTGTGTTTGGGGCGCGCTGATGAACTGCGGCCAAGCCTGCACGTCCATTGAAAGGGTCTATGTCGAGGCTCCAGTCTATCAAAACTTCGTTGACAAAGTCGTCGAGAAAGTTCGGGCTATTCGACAAGGACCCAGTCATAACGATGTCGATATCGGCTGCATGACTTCCGACGCGCAGTTAAACAAAATCACCGCCCAAGTCGACGACGCCGTTGCACGGGGCGCAAAAGTGCTCACCGGCGGCCGGCGTAATCCGGCTCTACCCGGTTACTATTATGAACCGACGGTCCTGACCGACATCGATCACTCCATGAAAGTCATGAACGAGGAAACCTTCGGACCGATTATCCCACTGGTAAAGGTCAACAATGTGGAAGACGCGCTGCGCTTGGCAAACGATTCTCGTTACGGGCTGGGCGGCAGCGTCTTTTCGCGTGACAAGGCCTCCGCCTGGCAGTTGGCGCAACGAATGCAAAGCGGCTCGATCTGTATCAATGACAGCTTGGTGAATTACATTATTCCCGACGCGCCGATGGGCGGCAACAAAGAAAGCGGTTTCGGTTATCGTCATGGCGCCGAAGGCATCCGTAAATTTTGCCAGCAAAAAACCATTGTCGTCGACGTCTTCGGACTCAAGGAAGAATTTCCGTGGTATCCCACCACAACCAAGAAAGCACGCCAGATCCGGCATGTGCTCAATCTGCTTTGCCGCTCGGGCTGGAGCAACAAGTTGCGTGCTTTCAAGGGGCTGATCAAAAGCTAGGCTCGCTTGCACTCCACGGGGGATTCGCATAATTAATGACGATATCCGTGATCACTTGCAACTTCAGAGGAGAATTCCATGGCTAAGGATCTGCCGAGCTTCATTGCCCAGGAAGGGGCCAAAAGAGAAGGTTCCGTCATCCGCGAGAAAAATTTCATCGACGCCAACAATTACGAGACCGTCGCCTATTTAAAGCACCTCGACGTGCGCAATGAGCCCAAGATGGTTCTCTTCGAGAACGTGCCCGCGCTCAACGGCAAGAAATCCGAGTTCCCGATGTTTTACAATCCATGGGTGACGCGCCAGTACGTCGCCGACTCTCTTGACATGGGCGACATAAAATCCCCCATGGCAGTGAGTCTCGAAGTCGCCAAGCTGGAACAGCAAAAAGGCAGCTTTGAAGTGATCGCGCCGGAAAAAGCGCCGGTCAAGGAAATCGTTCTCACGGGCGACAAGGCCGACCTGAGAGTGCTCCCGATGCCGATGCACCAGAAAGGCGACGCCGGTCCCTATCACACCATGACCTGCGCCATGAAGGGGCTCAACGCCGAGTTCTACGACATCACCTTCACGAAAAATAAATTCCACGATCCGAAACACATGAGCTTCTCGGCGCACAAACATCATCACCTCGAAGCGATGGCTTGCGAGTACGAGGACAAAAATCTGCGCGCGCCCGTCATCGTTATTTTAGGACACCATCCGGCGTTCTATCTTTCCTCTTGCGCCATGACGCCGATGGGCAATAACGACTATCTCACCGCATCTGCATTCCTGAAAGAGCCGCTGCGGCTGACTCCATCGACGACCTGGGGCGACCAATTCATGGTGCCGGCGGACGCCGAGGTGATTATCGAAGGTGAAATTCTTCCCGGCGTGCGCCAATCGCAAAATCCTTTTGGGGAAATCCTCGGCTACGCCCAGCCTAAAATGGACGTGCCGGTCATAGAAATTACCGCGATCACGCACCGGCGCGGCGGGATCGTCGAAGACTTCTGGCCCGGCCACATGGACCATTGGAACCTCGGCAGCATCCCCAAAGAAGGCAGCACTTACAACGTCATCAAGAAAAATGTTCCCGGCATCAAAGGGATTCATCTCCCGGCCTCGGGCTGCGGCCGTTGCATCTGCTACATCTCGATCAAAAAGGAGTTCGAGAACGAGCCCAATAAAGCCGGCATGCAGGCCTTCGTCGAAATGCCGAACCTTAAACTGGCGGTGATCGTCGACGAGGACGTCGACGTTTTCAATGAACGGGAAGTGATGTGGGCCGTCGCCACGCGAGTTCACTGGGACAAGGACATCGAGATCATCCGCGAAGTGCAGAGCTTCCGCGGCTGGTTGGGCGACACCGTCGCCATCATCGACGCCACGATACCGCTGAAATCGAAGGCCGAGTGGCCAGTGCGCAACGAGATCGAACCGGCCGCCTTCGATCGAGTGGCGAAGTTCTTTAAACAATAGGAAGATCGATGGCCGACAAAATCAAATTCATCTACAAATCGACGTGAACGACTTGCCGCAAAGCAAGAAGTTTCTTGCAATCAAAGAAAGTCGCTTTCGACGACAGAGAGTACGGCAAGAATCCGCTTAGCGAAAAAGAATTGCGGAACATCATCGGCGACGATCTCATCGAGCCTTTTCTGAATACCCGAACGCCGCTGTACAGAGAAAAGAACATGAAGCAGAAGCCGCCGTCGAAAGACGAAGCAATCAAGCTCATGCTCGGGGATCCGAACTTGCTGAAGCGCCCGGTCATCATCAAGGGCAAGAAGAAGTTGACCGGCTTTAACGAAACCGACGTCAAGCAACTGCTCTAGTTGGTTAGATTAGCAGGTTGCTGAAAAACTTTGATTGCAGACTGCTCAAAAAGATCTCAGAGGCGAGGCGCGTGTTAGTTTCGAGTCTCGTGTTACGAGTTTCGGGTTTAACTCGAAACCCCGGAACTCGTAACCCAAAACAGCAAATGCCCATATGAGTCTTTTTCAGCAGCCTGCTAATCTAGTCCGCCTGATTCCAGAGGCGGAAGACCTGTCATTTCTGGAATACCGATCCAGATTTGTTTTTTTAAAAGGTTAGGTCATGGCTGAAGAAGCGCTGTCGGGTTTAAAGCTATTTAATCGCGGCAAGGTTCGCGACATCTACGATTTGGGAGACAAGCTCTTATTGGTCGCCAGCGATCGCATTTCGGCGTTCGATGTTATTCTCCCGACCTTGATTCCAGACAAGGGTAAGATCCTCACGCAGCTATCGGTATACTGGTTCGATGTGATCAAGGATATCATTTCAAACCACTTGATCACGAGCGATGTCGATCAATTTCCCTCCGCCTGCCAGCCGCACAAAGCGAAGCTCGAAGGCCGCACCATGCTGGTGAAAAAAAGCATGCCGGCGCCGGTCGAGTGCATCGTCCGCGGCTATCTTGCCGGCTCGGGATGGAAAGACTACCAACAAACCGGCTCGGTATGCGGCATTCCGCTGCCGAAGGGATTGGTGGAAGCTTCGCGATTGGATGAACCGATCTTCACTCCTTCGACAAAAGCGCCGGTAGGCGCCCACGACGTCAACATCACGATCGACGACATGGTCGGCAAAATCGGCAAGAAAAGGGCTGAAAGAATGCGCGATGCGACCCTCGCAATCTACCGCCGCGCGCGCGCGATCGCGGAGAAGAAAGGCATGATCATCGCCGACACCAAGTTCGAATTCGGCATCGAGGGCGACGACATCATTCTCATCGACGAAGTCCTGACGCCCGACTCCTCTCGCTTCTGGCCGATGGATGGATACAAGCCCGGTAAAACACCCGACAGCTTCGACAAACAGTTCGTGCGCGATTACCTCGTCAATCTGCCCTGGGACATGAAATCACCGCCGCCCGAGCTACCTGCGGAAATCGTCAACAAAACCCAAGAGAAATACCGGGAAGCCCTCAAGCGTTTGACGAGCTGACATTAACCCTCTGCTAATTTGCACCCGCCATTCTCCAAAAAAGCTGTAGGGGCAGGTTTCAAACCTGCCCCTACCAACACCGCATACGGCACCGACGACTGCTTTCTCGATGATGCTAATTCTGCGTCTGAATGTTAGCCCGCAGGCAACGACGCAAGATCTTTGCTACGAATCCAATTGCCTTTTGTTGGTCGCAGTCGTGCGGAATATGAATAAACCCGTACGGAATGTCTAATCCCTTACGCTGAATGTGATCGAGCATCACATACATCGAAAAATTGCATACGTAATCGCCGGCGTTGACTGACTTCCCTGCTAGACGTCCGACTTTTACATTTAGAGTCGTGAGTAGCCGTTTGGGGCCACTGGGGGAGATCAACCTCGTCTTATCCGTTCGGCGAGCGCGTCTGTGGTTCAGCGCTTGCGACTCCACGTCGATCCTCCGTCGCGAGCTCTGGCCCAAACCTAGGACCATGTCCGGCTGAATTCGCTTGATCGGATCGACAAACTGCGCACGGCTAAAACGCACCGGAAACACAACCCTCTTCAATCCTGGTTGTGGCGGTAAAGATTTGATGATTCTTGCCGTGATGTTGTCGCGGAATTCTCCATACGGGCCAAAGCCGTAGAGTAAAATACGCCTCAGTTTGTTCATTGAAACAGCGGCAGCATCTGCTCGGACGACGTGCTCAAGCTTTAAAGCGAAACTGGCCGCGCGAAGCGGCCAGTTTTGGTAAACCAGTTAAAGGAAATTGCGTGCCTAGTCTTTCCCCGCCGCGCGCATGGCGACCGCGCTGCTCTCCGGAGAACCACCGGAGCCAACCTCCTGATAAATCTTGCCGCCGGATTTTTTGAACTCTTCGGCCTTTTCCCGCATGCCGGCCTCGATAGCGGCTTGTTCGGTTACCCCCACTTTGGCGGCATAGTCGCGCACGTCCTGGGTGATTTTCATCGAACAGAAGTGCGGACCGCACATGGAACAGAAATGCGCCACTTTGGCGCCCTGCGCCGGCAAAGTTTCGTCGTGGAATTCGCGCGCGGTGTCGGGATCCAGGCTCAAATTGAATTGGTCTTCCCAGCGGAATTCAAAGCGCGCCTGGCTCAACGCATTGTCGCGCATCTGCGCGCCGGGATGGCCTTTGGCCAGGTCCGCGGCGTGCGCCGCGATTTTGTAGGCAATGACGCCGTCTTTTACGTCTTTCTTGTCCGGCAAGCCAAGGTGTTCCTTGGGCGTCACGTAGCAAAGCATGGCCGTGCCGTACCAGCCGATCATCGCCGCGCCGATGGCGCTGGTGATGTGGTCGTAACCAGGCGCGATATCCGTGGTGAGTGGGCCTAGCGTGTAGAACGGCGCCTCGTGGCAGACTTCCAATTGCTTGGTCATGTTTTCATGAATGAGATGCATCGGCACATGGCCGGGCCCCTCAATCATCACTTGAACGTCGTGCTCCCAGGCAATTTTGGTCAGCTCGCCCAAAGTCTCAAGCTCGCCGAACTGCGCTTCGTCGTTGGCATCGGCGATTGATCCCGGCCGCAACCCGTCGCCCAGTGAGAAAGAGACGTCGTAGGCCTTCATGATCGCGCAGATCTCTTCGAATTGGGTGTAGAGAAAATTCTCTTTATGATGCGCGAGACACCATTTAGCCATGATCGAGCCGCCGCGGGAAACGATGCCGGTCACGCGCTTGGCGGTCAGCGGCACGTAGCGCAGCAGCACGCCGGCATGGATCGTGAAATAGGAAACGCCCTGCTCCGCCTGTTCGATCAAGGTGTCGCGGAACATTTCCCAGGTGAGATCTTCCGCTTTGCCGTCGACCTTTTCCAAAGCCTGATAGATCGGCACCGTGCCGATCGGCACCGGCGAGTTGCGCAAAATCCATTCGCGCGTGTCATGAATATTGTCACCGGTGGACAGATCCATGACCGTGTCCGCGCCCCAGCGCGTCGCCCAGATCATTTTCTCGACTTCCTCTTCGATCGATGATGCCACGGCCGAGTTGCCGATGTTGGCGTTGATCTTGACCAAAAAATTGCGGCCGATGATCATCGGCTCGGCTTCCGGGTGGTTGATGTTGGCCGGAATAATCGCACGGCCGCGCGCGACTTCATCGCGCACGAACTCCGGCGTGACGAACTGTGGCACGGCTGCGCCGAAGCTGTAACCAACGTGCGTCCGCCCTCCGCCGTTGGCGCCGTTATCAAACGCTTGTTGCCGGTCGATATTTTCCCGGATGGCGATATATTCCATCTCCGGCGTCACGATGCCCTTGCGCGCGTAATGCATCTGGCTCACGTTACAGCCGCCCTTGGCACGCAGGATCGGCCGGCGCGCGGCGTCGGGAAATCGCTCGGTCGCCGCTTTTTGCTTGTGTCCGTTCTTACCCGCGGGCGGTTGATAGCTCGGATTTGCCAACTCTTCGACGTCACCGCGCGATCGAATCCAATCCAAGCGCAGAGCTTTTAATCCCTTGCGGATATCGGTCTCTTCGTTGGGATCCGTGTAGGGCCCCGAAGTATCGTAGACGGTAACCGGCGGCTGCGCTGACTCGCCATGATCATTGCCGATGCCGTTATGGGCGCCGTGCGCGCCGGATAACACGATCGCGCGCATGGCGACCCGGACATCCGGCCGGCGTTCACTCTCGACGTAAATCTTATGAGATGCCGGCAAAGGTTGGTTAGTAATACCGTTTGGCTCGGAGCCAGATGTGGAATTTGCCATGACAAGCCCTCCTTCGGAATTCAGCTATAGCTGCAGATGTTCAACCGGTTAAACCTGACGATAAGGCTTCACGTATTCTTCGTAAAGTCCTTCTTTGCCCTTCTCGGACAATTCGCGCGAGCGCTCCATCAAAACCTCTTTGGTTTCGACAAATTCTTTTCGGCTAAAACCCAGATTGCCGGGATGCGTTCCGGAATCCATTCGAATGGCGTCGCACGGGCAGGCCTCGACGCAGTACCCGCAATAGATGCAGCGCAATGTGTCGATCTCATAGCGGATCGGGAATTTTTCTACCGGGTCGGTCGGATGCTCGCCCGCCTCGATGTAAATGCACTCCGCGGGACACGCCGTCGCGCACAAGAAACAGGCCGTGCACTGCACCGCGCCGTCGTCCTTAAGCGTGAGCCGGTGGCGGCCGCGGAAAGTGTCGGGATAGGGCAAACGCTCTTCGGGATACTGCACCGTGATCGCCGCGCTGGCGTCTTTGGCCAAGCCAAACTTTTGTAAAATATGAATCGTTAAATTCCGCCAAAACCTGTAGCCCGTCACCATCAGGCCGCGGATGACCTCTGGGAAGTAAAGCCGCTCCCAGAGAGACATGTCGTCGATACGTTTCATCAATTGTTCCTAATCCGGCAGCTTGGAGCGGAAGTGGGTAGTAGCACTTGGCGCGGCCAGCTACGGTCACTGTATCGACGATCGCAGGGCCATGTCAAGGAATCGAATTGCCGAACAAGCGGTGTTTTACCGACTATTCCGAGTCATATTGGAGCAGCGAATACACTCCATAGGGTTTGAGCTTGTCTCTGCCTTTAAGAAATGGCAGCTCGATCACAAAGACGCATTCAACCACCGTGCCACCCAGCTTCGATACCAACTGGGCCGTGGCCGCGGCCGTGCCGCCGGTAGCGATCAAATCATCAGCGATAACCACCCGCGCCTGGCGCGGAATCCCGTCGATGTGAATTTCCAACGTATCCGTGCCGTATTCCAACTCGTAACTCGCCTGGTGCTTCTCGTAAGGAAGCTTGCCGGGCTTGCGAACCACGCTAAAACCGGCGCCCAATTTATACGCCAACGCGGCGCCGATAATAAAACCGCGTGACTCGATACCGAGCACGGTATCGATCTTCTGCCCATGGTAACGCTCGGCAAACAGATCGATCGTCCTGGCGAACAGCGGCCCATTGGCGAGCAGCGGGGTGATATCTTTGAAGACAATCCCCGGTTTGGGAAAGTTTGGCACGTCCCGAATCGCCCGTTGGATACTCGCTATGTCATCGCTCATGTCGCTCTCCTCTTCCCTCCGGCACTTTGCCGTCTAAAATCTTAGCTTTTAATTTAAACCTGAGATTGGCAATGCCGAGCGCAGCGAGGTCCTGCAAAACTTTTTTAACTTTTCGGCGTCACCATATCCGATGCCGGAACACAGCACAACTGAGGTAGATAGAGCATCGGGTCCTGAGCTATATTGTTTTTGCGAATCTCGAAATGGAGGTGCGGTCCGGTGACCCGGCCGGTGTTGCCGACCCTCGCGATTATTTCCCCGCGCGCCACCTGCTGGCCGTCACTCACCAAATTGATTTGGTTGTGCGCATAAACTGAAACGAGGCCTCCGCTGTGGCGGATGATGACCATATTGCCGTAACCGCGCAGTCGATCGCTGTAGATCACCTCACCGTGCTCGACGGCGCGAATCGGCGTCCCCTCCGGGGCCGCGATGTCCAAGCCGTCATGAAAACTCGAACCGCGCGGGCCGAATCCCGAATTGATCGAACCGCTCACCGGCCAAAGAAACGAGGCCGTTTCGCCGTGCGGCAATGGCGGTGCGGCGCGGCCCACAGTCGCATCCCCGGTGACGATCTCCACCGGCAATTGCCGCGTCGCTCCAGGAATAAATAGTCTTTGGCCGACGCGAATCTGGCGCGTATCGCGGATGCCGTTCACCCTCGCCAGCTCGGCGGATGACACTTCATAAGCTTGCCCGATACGAAACAAATTTTCGCCCGGTTTGACGACGTGAAAGATTCCCTGCCCTCGCCGAGTGGCGTTCGGCGCCCGGCTTCCGGCTCCAGGGGCGCAAGCTGTTAGCAGCGACACCGACAGCAGCAACGATTGGAGAACCCCGAGACGAAATATCATCGGTGAGCTTGCCACCTGTTCCAAGGAGCCGGAATTAAGCTTGCGTCAGAGCAACAAATGTTTCGTCCATCCGCCGCGCACGCCATGCCATCGCGAAATCATTCCCGCCAACCGTACTTGCCGACCAGCTTAACAAATTTGCACTCGCCAAGCCGCTCTTCTGTGAAACCGGTTCGGTTGCGTGTGACTCGTAAAAGTGATTGAGACTGTTCGTCACCGATCGGAATCACCAACCGGCCGGCGCGCGCGAGCTGCTCGAGCAGCGGCTTGGGCGCGGAGGGTGCTCCCGCGGTGACCAGAATCGCATCATACGGCGCGTGCTCGGACCAGCCGATCGTGCCATCACCGACGTGAAGCGCGACATTCTGATACTCGAGATGATCGAGTACTGTCCTCGCCTTGCGCGACAACGCGCGCAATTTTTCCACGGAGAAGACATTGAAACAGAGCTCGGCCAACAGCGCAGTTTGATAACCCGAGCCTGTGCCGACTTCCAGCACCTTTTCCTCGCCGGTGAGACAGAGCGCCGCGGTCATGCGCGCGGCCATGTACGGTTGCGAAAGCGTCTGCTTTTCGCCGATCGGCAGTGCGCTGTCATGATAAGCGCGGTTGACGATTCCCCGGTCAACGAACAAATGTCTGGGGATCTTGCGGAGAGCGGCGATGACACGGACGTCGTCGATGCCGCGCGCGATGACCTGTTCCTGGATCATACGCTCTCTCGCCCAGGCAAAATCGTGAGAACTTAATTCAGAAGGATTCACGTTGTTAGAAGAAACCTGGCCGGGCAATCGATCCTTGACCGCGCAATGAGGCTCCCAACAAGATTCCACCGCAAACCATTTTCACACTCAGTGCTTTATAAGTAGCGTGGCATCAAAGTAATTTAGGAGTCGTGATTTCTGCGTGCATTCCACCGCAGTATGTGCCGCACGGACCAATGACCGCGCGCTGGTCAGGCCTCAAAATCGGCAACAGTAACGACAAAAGATTTTATCATTAATCGGGCGAGGGTTTCCACAATCGGTGGGACTCATCGATAGCCGCGGTAGGTTACGCATCAAGCGTTTTTTCGGCACCTCCGAGAACACCATGAAAGACCCAGGTCTGGATCGCGGTCACCTGTGTACCTGTTAGTCGCCATCGTTCGCAAGCGGCTCAATCTGGAATTGAGCCCTGCATGAAATGTTACAGATCCTGAGCATCACACCATTCGAGAAAAAACGCCTATGATTCAACTGTTTACCTGCTCTGCAATCGGCGCAAATATCTCCCGCCAATCAACTGATTTGCTATCAAACGTGTCGAACAAATGTTAATTGCTTCGCGAACCCGGATTCCACACTGGGGCAAAAGAGTACGCGAAGGCTCAGAGTCGCAAATCGAGCTTAGGAACGACCAGGAGCCACTCGACAAAACGATCGTCGCCGAACTTACTCGCGTACAAGCCGACAAGACCGAGCGGCACAAACAGCCAGCTCAACAGCCAGCCGTGCCAGGACATTTCATACCCCGTCAACGCGGCTAGAAATGGCAGCGCAGCGATCTCGAGGCAAACGCCGCTGCTAAACACCAGTAGGCTTCTTTTCCACCGGCTGGTCTGCAGCCGCACCGCATCCGAGTCGCGCAGGCACAAAAGAAATCCTTGGATCAAACCAAGCTCGCGATGTTTCATCTCGCATCGCCCCCAAACTTACAAAAATTCCGTCGCTGCGGAATGTTACGGACGGGCCGGATGGAAGGAAAACTAACCGGTCACGGACAAAACGGCATTCTGCACCACGAACAGCTCGCGTATGTTAAATCCGGTCGGGCGGGAAAGCAAATGTTTCTAAAACTCGACATTTGTGGATTCGGTTATTCTAGAGGAGCGAAGCGACGAAGAACCTGTCTTTGTGGTGCCGGTCACCGGCTCATAGCGTCGAAGAGTTGGAGCTGGCGGGTGTGGCCTTCGTCTTCGAAGTGGACGGGGTAATTCCCGGTAAAACAGGCATCGCAAAACCCTTGCTTCTGGCCGTCGAAGTACGCGTACATGCCGTCATTGCTCAAATAGGCTAGCGTGTCGGCCTCGATGTAGCGGCGGATTTCTTCCACCGTATTCGACGAGGCAATGAGTTCCGAACGGGTCGGCGTGTCGATGCCGTAGTAACAGGGGCTGATCGTTGCCGGCGAGCTGATGCGCATGTGCACTTCCTTGGCGCCGGCGTCGCGCAGCATGCGGATGATCTTGCGACTGGTGGTGCCGCGTACGATCGAATCGTCGACCACCACCACGCGCTTGCCGCTCAAGACGTCGCGCTGGGCATTGAGCTTAATCTTCACGCCAAAATTGCGAATGGTCTGCTGCGGCTCGATGAAGGTTCGCCCAACGTAGTGGTTGCGGATCAGGCCAAACTCGAGCGGAATCTTCGATTCCTCGGCATAACCGATCGCGGCAGGCACGCCGGAGTCAGGCACCGGCGTGACGAGGTCCGCGTCGACGCCGCTCTCGCGCGCCAGCTGGCGGCCGAGCGCCTTGCGCACTTGATAAACGTTGTGGCCGAACAGTTTGCTGTCGGGGCGCGCGAAGTAAATATATTCGAAGATGCATTTGGCGTGCGGCGCCGGCGGAAACGGTTTGAGCGATTGCATCTCTCGGTCGGGGCCGATCGTGATAATCTCGCCGGGCTCAACGTCGCGAATGTATTCGGCTTCGATCAGATCCAGCGCGCAAGTCTCCGAGGCGACGACGTAGGCGCCGCGATTTTTTCCCTCGGCGAATTTTCCCAGCACCAGCGGGCGAAAGCCATAGGGATCCCGCGCCGCGATCATCTTGTCCAGCGTCAGAAACAACAGCGAGTAGGCGCCCCGCGTCCGGCCGAGCGCTTCGACGATGCGCCCCATGAGCGTCGACTCTCTCGAGGTGGCGATCAAATGGATAATGACTTCGGTGTCGGTGGTGGACTGGAAAATTGAGCCGGAGCGCTCCAACTCTTCGCGCAAAAGCGCGCCGTTGACCAAATTGCCGTTGTGCGAGATTGCAATCGGCCCTTGCGAGTACTCGACCACGAACGGCTGCGCATTTTTCAAGTGGCTTTGACCTTGCGTCGAGTAGCGATTGTGGCCGATCGCGCTGGCGCCTTCGAGCCGCTTGATAACATCTTCTTTGAACGCATCGGCGACCAGCCCCATTTGACGGTGTGAAATGAGCCCTTTGCCGTCCGAGGAGACAATGCCGCATGACTCCTGGCCACGGTGCTGCAGCGCGTATAAGCCGAGGTAGACCATGTTGGCCGCTTCGGGATGGCCGTAAACGCCCATGACCGCGCATTCTTCGTGGAATTTATCCGGCATAATCAGAGCCGATTTGCTTCAGTAGATCCCTCTTCGCTCGGGATGACAATGAATGGTCATTTGAGCTTCGCTGCCAGCGCGGTCGACCAGATCGTTTTTAACTCATCCACGGGCAGTTGGATCAACGGTTGAATGGTAAAACGCGTGCCGCCCACCGTGCCGATGACCAGCATTGGCACATTGTGCCGCGCGGCGTTTTCTTTCATACGATCGATGCTTTCCTCCTTCAATGAAACGACGATGCGCGACTGCGATTCGCTGAAGAGAAACGCGTCGCCGCGGATCATTTCATGCCTCTCGATACGGACCCCCAACGGCCTTTCCGCATTGCCGCCAATACAGCATTCGGCCAGCGCGACCGCGAGCCCGCCGTCCGACACATCGTGCGCCGAAAGGAGCAGCTCCTGGTCAATCGCTTCGAGGCAACAAAGCTGAACGGCCCGCTCCATCTTGAGATCGATCCAGGGCGGCGTGCCGCGCGTCAAACCATGCACCGATTTGAGATATTCGCTGCCGCCCAACTCCTCGCGCGTGCGCCCGAGCAACACTACCGCATCGCCCGATGACTTGAACCATGGAGTCACCACGCGCTCGACTCGATCGAGCAAGCCGACCATAGCAATGGTGGGCGTCGGGTAAATGGGCGTGCCGTCAGTTTCATTATAGAAACTCACGTTGCCGCTCACAACCGGAACATTGAGCGCCGTGCAAGCATCGCGCATGCCCTGAATGACTTGGGAGAACTGCCACATCACCTCGGGATTCTCCGGGCTGCCGAAATTCAAACAATCGGTCAGGCCGATCGGCCGGGCGCCGACGCAGGCCAAATTACGCGCGGCTTCCGCCACCGCCACTACACCGCCGACATACGGATCGAGGTAGCAATAGCGGCTGTTACCGTCGACGGTGAGCGCCAGACCCTTGACAGTTCCTTTGACGCGGATCACAGCGGCATCGGCGCCGGGGCCGACCACTGTATTAGTGCGCACGAATTGATCGTACTGGCGATAGAGCCATTCCTTGGACGCGAGATTCGGCGATGACAGGAGCTGCTTTAGGGTAGCTCCGAGATCCTTCGGTTCTTTCACAGTCGCAAGGTCCAATTGCTGTAATTGATCCTGTTGCGGCGGCCGAGCTGACGGTCGTTGATAGACCGGCGAATCTTTGGTCAGCGCGCGAATTGGTATATTCGCAACCTCTTCGCCGCGCCAAATGGCGCGAAACTGCTGGTCGTCGGTCACCCTGCCGACTACGACGGCGTCGAGATCCCATTTCTCGAAGATTTTTTCGATCTCCGCTTCGCTGCCTTGTTTGGCGACCAAGAGCATGCGTTCCTGTGATTCGGAGAGCAGAATCTCATAAGGCGTCATGCCGCTTTCGCGCAGCGGCACCGCCGAGAGATCGAGCTCGATGCCGCAGCCGCCGCGTCCGGCCATTTCCGCCGACGAGCTGGTTAAGCCGGCGGCACCCATGTCCTGGATGCCGACGATGAAATCTTTTTCCATCAGCTCCAAGCAGGCTTCGAGCAGCAGCTTTTCCGTGAACGGATCTCCGACCTGTACCGTCGGCCGACGCCGCTCTTTCTCTTCGGAGAAAGATTCAGACGCCATGGTCGCGCCGTGAATACCGTCGCGCCCGGTCTTCGAGCCGACATAGATCACCGGATTGCCGACGCCTTTGGCGATGCCGGTGAAGATCTGCTTTTTCTTAACGAGGCCTAGGGTAAAGGCGTTAACCAAAATATTGGCGTTGTAGCATTCGTCGAAGTAGCACTCACCGCCAACGGTCGGCACGCCGATACAGTTGCCATAGCCGCCGATGCCGGCGACTACGCCGCTAAGCAGATAGCGCGTCCGCGGATGGTCGATGCTGCCGAAACGAAGTGAATTAAGCGAGGCGATCGGCCGCGCGCCCATCGTGAAGATATCGCGCAGAATTCCACCCACGCCCGTGGCGGCGCCCTGGTAGGGTTCGATGAACGAGGGATGATTGTGGCTCTCAATCTTAAAAGCCACGGCCAGGCCGCTGCCGATGTCAACTACGCCGGCGTTCTCACCGGGACCCTGTAGAACATAGGGTCCTTCGGTCGGGAGATTCTTAAGATAGTAGCGCGAGCTTTTGTAGCTACAGTGCTCCGACCACATCACGGAGAAAACGCCCAACTCGGTATAGCCGGGCTCGCGGCCGAGAGTCTTTACGATCTTTTGATATTCATCGGCGGCAATGCCGTGACCCGCGACTAGCTCCGGCGTCAGCACGGGCTCGGTAAGCTTCTCCGCCCGCGCTTCAGACATGTACGGCCTTTAGGGCGCAGGCCGCGGCGATCGAGTTGAAGATTTTGGCGCCGTCGTCGCTGCCCAGAAGCTTGCTGCAGGCGTCTTCCGGATGAGGCATGAGGCCGAAGACATTACGCGCCTCATTGCAAATGCCGGCGATATTTTCCACCGACCCGTTCGGATTCGCCGACGCCGTCGATTTGCCTCTGCTGTCAACGTAGCGAAGCAAAATCTGCCGATTTTTATGAAGCCGCTCCAGCGCCGCGGCGTCAACGTAGTAGCAGCCCTCGCCATGCTTGACCGGCATCTTGAGAATCTGGCCGCGTTTTAAACCGGATGTAAACGGCGTATCAGTTTCTTCGACGCGCAAATGCGCCGGCCGGCAGATAAATTGCAGATCGGCGTTTCGTACCAGCGCGCCGGGCAGCAAGCCGGACTCGCACAGGATCTGAAAGCCGTTGCAAATCCCAAGGACGAGCCCGCCGTTTTGGGCGAATTTGACCACACCGCGCAGGATCGGCGAAAAGCGCGCCATCGCGCCGCAGCGCAAATAATCGCCGTAGGAAAATCCTCCCGGCAATACGATGCAGTCGAAGTTGCCCGCCAATTCGTCCTTGTGCCAGAGAAGTTTGACTTTCTGGCCGAGCTCGGACTTGAGAGAGTCGACGACATCGTGATCGTCGCACGAGCCTGGAAAAGTAATGACACCCCAACGCATAGTCAGTAATGAGTAACGAGTGCTGAGTTCTGAGTCGAGAGCGGACTGAACTCGAATTTATCCATATCAGCACTCATCTCTCAGGACTCAGGATTAATTTCAAACCGATAATCTTCAATAACGGGACTTACTAGCAGTTTATCACAAATTTCGCGGATACGAAGTTCGGCGTCGTTGCGCGAGCTTACGTCGATCTCGAGCTCGAGATACTTGCCCGCGCGCACCTCGCGCACTTCATTGTAGCCGAGCGTATGGAGCGAGCGCTCGATCGCTTTCCCTTGCGGGTCGAGCACGCCCTGTTTCAGTGACACGAATATTTTAACTCGCATAGTTTCCCAGATTCCCACTTGCAAGATCTATTGGAAGACGCGGCGAAAAATAAGATCGACGTTGGCCAGATGGTGCTCGACGCCCCAGACCGCGTCAATCTGTTTAGCCGGTAAAAACCGGCGAATTTCCGGGTCGGAAACGAGCGCGCGTTTTAGGTCGCCACCATCCCTGCCGATTTTGAGCGCGTGCTTTTGCACCATGCGATAGGCGGTGTCGCGCGCCACACCCTTGTCGACCAGCGCGAGCAAAATCTTCTCCGAAAAGACCGTGCCGCCGCTCTTCTCTAAGTTTCGCTTCATGTTTTCCGGATAGACGCAGAGATTGCCGATGACGTAGGTCATGCGCCGCAGCATAAAGTCAAGCGCGATCGTCGCGTCGGGCGCAATCACCCGCTCGACCGAAGAATGGCTGATGTCCCGTTCATGCCAGAGCGGCACGTTTTCCATCGCCGCCAAGGCATAGGAGCGCATGAGCCGAGCCATGCCCGACACGTTTTCCGAAAGTATCGGGTTGCGCTTGTGCGGCATCGCGGAGGAGCCCTTCTGGCCGTGTGTGAACGGCTCTTCGGCCTCCTGAACTTCGGTGCGCTGCAAATGGCGAATCTCCACGGCGAACTTTTCCAGCGAGCTGGCGATGATCGCCAGCGTTGCGAAATAATAGGCATGCCGGTCCCGCTGAATAATCTGGTTCGAGACCAGCGCCGGCTTGAGGCCGCTTTTCTTGCAAACGTAGGCTTCGACCTTGGGCGATATCTGCGCGAACGTTCCTACCGCACCGGAAATTTGTCCAACTAAGATATCTTCAACCGCTTTACGGAAACGCCCCAGGTTGCGCTCCGTTTCCTGATACCAGAGCGCGAGCTTTAGTCCGAAGGTGATCGGCTCGGCATGCACTCCGTGGGTCCGACCGATCATGACAGTGCGTTTGTACTTGTGCGCCTGGCGCCGGAGCACCCGCAGTAAGTCTTTTATATCCTGCTCAAGGATGGCCGAGGCTTCCTTGAACTGAATCGCCAATGCAGTATCCATGACGTCCGACGAGGTCATACCGACGTGGAGATAGCGCGCATCGTCGCCGATCGATTCCGCCACCGAGCTTAAAAAAGCGATAATTTCGTGCTTGACCTCGGCTTCAATCTCACGAATGCGCTTGACGTCGAAACGCGCTTTTTTTCGAATCCGCGCGATGGCGGCTTTGGGAACTTTGCCGAGCTTAGACAAACCCTCGGCGGCGAGGATTTCCACATCGAGCCACTTTTGAAAACCATTCTCTTCGGACCAAATCCTGCCCATCTCGGGCCGGGTGTAGCGGAGTATCATCGTCGAAGTCGCCTCTGTTCGTTCAAGAGTTTCAACGTTCAAGATTCCAGGTTCGAAACGTGATCCTAATCCATAACCTTGAACTTTTGAATCTTGAAACTTTGAACGTTATTTTTCGTCGTCCGTGTGGCCGAAGCCGCCGTCGAGCCGGCCAGACGCAGGCAATTCACGAACTTCATTCCAGCGCGCGCGAACAACGCGCTGCACGACCATTTGCGCGATGCGCTGGCCGCGCTCGATCAGAACCGGCTCGGCGCCAAGATTGATCGCGATGATTTTGATTTCGCCGCGGTAGTCCGAATCGATCGTCCCCGGACTGTTTACCAGAGTCAATCCCTGCTTCAGCGCGGCGCCGCTGCGCGGGCGTATTTGCGCTTCAAATCCAACGGGCAGAGCGATGGCGATACCGGTCGGGATCAGAGCGCGCTCCAGCGGCGCTAGAGTGAACCCCTCTTCGATATCGGCGCAAAGATCCATTCCCGCGGCGCCATCGGTCATGTACGACGGCAAAGCGAGTTGCGCCGGGCTCGGCCGCAGGCGTTTGAT
Source organism: Binatia bacterium (assembly GCA_050735675.1). Lineage (GTDB taxonomy): Bacteria > Desulfobacterota > Binatia > UBA9968 > UBA9968 > DP-20. Next base: position 24,335 of record JBOHVN010000304.1, read on the forward strand.
CTCGATCCGAACTTCGTCCACCTTGGCTCCGCCGCGCCTTCAGCGCCGGCTCAATGACTCGTGTTGAGATTTTTGATGTGAAAATTCTTGGCGAAATCGCCCAAGAGAGTGAGCGTCCTACCATTGCTTTGGAATAGGGAGCTAGCGAGCTCGATCACGTCGTCGCGGCTCACGGCGCGAATGCGCCGGCAGATTTCGTCGGTCGTGATCGACTTGCCGAAATAAATTTCATTGCGCGCGATATGGCTCATCCAGGAATCGGTCGACTCCAAACCGAGCATCGTGCTGCCGACAAGCTGGCCTTGGGTGCGCTGAAGCTCCGCGTCGGTGATCTCTCCGGCAGCGAGCTTTTTGAGCTCTTGCGTGATCAGCTCGACGACCTCTTCGGTGGACTCGAGACTGGTTCCGGCGTAAACGCCCACGTAACCGACGTCTTTGTATGACGATGAAAACGAATAAACCGAATAGGCCTTGCCGCGCTTCTCGCGGATTTCCTGAAACAGACGCGAGCTCATGCCGCCACCGAGCAATGTGTTCAGCACGTATCCGACGTAGCGTTTTGGATGGGTCTGGTAAATGCCGGCCATACCTAAACAGAGATGAACCTGTTCCAACAGTTTTGTATGAGGATAAACACCGCTCGCCATCTCGGGTACGGTATCAGCACCGCTCTCCGATGCGCTCTTCAGCGTCACTTCGATCGAACCGAGCCGCGCCGCCATCTCCTCGACGATAGTCGTGTGACGGATGTTGCCGGCGGCGGCGACAACTACTTTCTCAGGTCGGTAGCGCGCTTTGAAGAACTTGACAATGTCTTCGCGGCGAAATCCGGTTACGGTCTCTTGGCGGCCGCAAATCGGCCGCCCAATCGGATGATTCTGAAAAAAGTCCAGGTTGAAAAGATCGTGCACATAATCGTCCGGAGTGTCCTCCGCTTGCGATATCTCCTGAAGAATCACCGATCGTTCCCGTTCGATCTCTTCCGCGTCGAAACTGGAGTGAAGAAAGATGTCGCTCAAGAGATCGATGGCAAGCGGCAGATTTTCGTCGAGCACCTTGGCGTAATAGCAAGTGTTCTCTTTGGACGTAAAGGCGTTGATGATGCCGCCGACCGCGTCCATTTCCTCGGCGATCTGCGCCGCGCTGCGCCGCTCGGTGCCTTTGAAGAGTAAATGCTCGATGAAGTGGGAAATACCGTTTTCTGCGGCGCTCTCGTGGCGCGAGCCGTTCTCCACCCAGATACCGAGACTCACCGACCGATTGTCCGGCATCTCATGCGAGACAACACGAATGCCGTTGTCCAGGACGGTTTTAGCGAACATCAAAGGCGGCTCAATGAATCAGGCGATTAAATCAGAGGCGGCCGCGCCGCTGCCGGTTTCCTGCAGCGCTTCTTTGCGGCTCAATCGAATCTTACCCTGCCGGTCGATCTCCAAAACCTTGACCATCACCTCGTCGCCCTCTTTGAGCACGTCGGTGACTTTGCGCACGCGCTCGGGCGCGAGTTGGGAAATGTGAATCAGGCCGTCGGTGCCTGGGAGAATCTCGACGAAGGCGCCGAACTCGACGATTTTGCGCACGGTGCCCTTGTAGATTTTTCCGATCTCGGCCTCGGCGGCGATCCGCTGCACCATCTCAATCGCCTTTCTCGAGGCCTCTTCGTCAACCGAGGCGATCCGCACGGTGCCGTCGTCCTCAACGTCCATCTTGACGCCGGTGGCTTCGATGATGCCGCGGATCACTTTGCCGCCCGGGCCGATGATCTCGCGGATCTTATCCGGTTTCACCTTCAAAGTGATAATGCGTGGCGCGTGGCCGGAAATGTTGGTGCGCGGCGCCGGCAAAGTGTTATTCATGACGCCGAGAATATGCAAGCGACCTTCCTTGGCCTGGTGCAGCGCCTGTTGCATGATGTCGCGGTTCACGCCGCTGATTTTGATGTCCATCTGCAGCGAAGTCACGCCATCGGACGTGCCGGCGACTTTAAAATCCATATCGCCAAGATGATCTTCATCGCCGAGAATGTCGGAAAGCACGCGCACATGCTCCCCCTCTTTGATCAAGCCCATGGCGATACCGGCCACCGGCGCAACCACCGGCACCCCCGCGTCCATGAGCGCGAGCGAGCCGCCGCAAACCGTCGCCATCGATGTCGAGCCGTTGGACTCTAAAATCTCCGAGACGATCCTAATCGTGTAAGGAAAGCTCTCCTCGGCCGGGAGGACCGGCACTAGCGCGCGCTCAGCGAGGTTGCCATGGCCGATCTCGCGCCGGCCCGGACCGCGCAGGAATTTGACTTCGCCGACGCTGAACGGCGGGAAATTGTAGTGCAGCATGAATTTCTTGAAATGCTCGCCGATCAAGGCATCGACCCGCTGCTCGTCCGATGTGGTGCCCAGAGTCGTCACTACGAGAGCCTGGGTCTCCCCGCGCGTAAACAACGCCGAGCCATGCGTGCGCGGCAACACCTCGACTTCGCAGGTGATCGGACGAATGTCCTTCAGACCGCGCCCGTCGATGCGCCGCTCCTGGTGAATCACCAGGCCGCGAAAGACATTGCGCTTAAGTTCTTCGAATGCGCCTTTGATGTCTTTTTGTTTATCGGCAAACTCCGCCAAGGCTTGCGGCACGACTTCGGCCTTGACCTCAGCAATCCGTTTATAGCGTTCTAATTTTTCCGGCACCTCGAGCGCCTGTTTGAGCTTCGCCAGCGCCAGTTCCTCGACGCGCCTGACAACCGCGTGATCGAGCTTGGCGAGCGGCACTTCTCTTTTCGGCTTGCCGATTTCCCGGCGCAGTTGTTCTTGAATCTCGATCAACGGCTGAATCGCCTGATGACCGGCGAATAACGCCTCGAGGATCTCGTCCTCCGGCACCATCTGCGCGCCGCCCTCGACCATAACGATAGCGTCCTTGCTGCCGGACAGAAAGATGTCCATATCGCTTTCGTCAAGCTGGCTTTGGGTCGGATTGATCACCCATTGGCGGTTATGGCGGCCGATACGAACGCCGGTCAATGGACCGTTGAAGGGAATGTCTGAAACGTGCAAGGCGGCCGACGCGCCGAGCATGGCCACTATGTCGGGATCGTTCTCACGGTCGGCTGATAGCACGGTGGCGATCACCTGAGTCTCGCAGCGCAGCCCTTCGGAGAACAGCGGGCGAATTGAGCGGTCGATCAGCCGGCAGGTGAGAATCTCTTTTTCCGATGGCCGGCCTTCGCGCTTAAAAAAACCGCCGGGAATCTTACCGGCGGCGAATGTCTTTTCTTGATAATCGACCGTGAGCGGAAAAAAATCGGTGTCTAGTTTCAAATCTTTGGCAGCCACGGCGGTGACCAGCACCACGGTTTCACCGTATTGCACCAGCGCGGCTCCGTCGGCTTGTTTAGCCACTCGACCTATTTCGATAGATAAGGGTCGGCCATGAAATTCCAATTCAACTTTTTTAACCATAGAAGAATCCTCGGGCGGGAAACGCGGGCGGAGGCGTGGAAACAGCGGGCAACGGCGTTGGAATCGCTATTTGCGTATTCCGAGCCTCTGGATCAGGTTTTGGTATCTGCCGAAATCACGGCTTCGCAGATAATCCAAAAGCCTTCTTCTCTGCCCTACTAGCTTCAAGAGGCCACGACGCGAGTGATGGTCCTTTACATGGACCTTGAAGTGCTCGGTGAGATGCTCGATGCGCTCACTGAGAAGCGCGACCTGCACTTCGGGAGAGCCGGTGTCCGTCGGATGAACCCTGAACTGCTCAATCTTATGCTGTTTCTGCGGTTCACCAATTCCCATATCTCCGCTCTTTTTTCTCTCTTTCCTTTTTAGTTGAATTTTTCTAACACACTGGGCCCGGCTTGTAAAGTAGCCGTTCAGCGCGACGGCCAAAGCAATGGGTTTGTTTCACCCTCCCGACAAAGATGCTAGAGTAGTGCAATCGTGAAGCTGAGCCGCGTCTATCTTCCGGCATTTTGCCTGTATTGCCTCACCTTGGTATCGGTCCAGGCGGCGGAATACTATCGTTGGGTCGACGAAGACGGCGTTCTCCACATCACCGACAATTTGCACAATGTTCCGCCCAAACAACGCGGCAAAGCGAATCGAGTGCACGCGCCGGAAAGCCCGCGAGTCGCGCCCCAGGCCAAGCCACCGCGCAAGACCTCGATTCCAATCGAAAAACACGGCCAAGTCGTAGTCATCCAGGCGACTCTAAACAATAAACGGGCGGCAAAATTCGTCGTCGACACCGGCGCCAGCTACACGCTGATCTCGACCGCCCTGGCTCGCGAGCTGTCCATCGACTTGGGTCCGAATGCTAAGACCTTGCCGTTCCAAACCGCGAATGGACTGATCCATGCACCGATCACCAACCTGGACTCGATCGCCGTCGGTGGCATCGAGATCCGCGACATGGCGACCGCTGTCCATGACGCCATCCCCGACCCGCAAGTCGCCGGTCTCCTCGGGCTCAATTTCCTGAGTCACTTTCGCATGGATATCGATACTCAAAAAGGCATGCTCCATCTGGAAAAAAAGTAAACCGTGATTGCTGCATTCTTGCCGCAATCTTCTATTCAACGCCCAATCAGCAAAAAAAACGGGCCGGCGATAAAACCACCGGCCCGTTTTCGTCTCTAAAGCTGGGTGCCGACCTTATGAGCAGCCGCTCACCGCGCCGCAGTTCATGCATTTATAGCAGGCGCCGCTGCGAATCATGATGGCGCCGCAGTCCGGACAGGGCGGCGCATCCTGCTGATACAGGCTCGTCACGCTGCTGATGCTCGATACCGGCGCGCCGCCTCGCGGCGGGTGTGAAGCGATCGAAACCATCTTCTTTAAATGAGTTTCTTCGGCCACTTCCGGTTTGACGATGCCGACTTCTTGCTGCGCGTCGCCATCGAGAAACTTGGTGGCGAGCCAGCGGAAAATGTAATCCATGATCGACTTGGCCATCGGGATATCGGGGTTCTTGGTGAAACCGGACGGCTCGAAGCGCATGTGGCTGAATTTATCGACCAACACGCGGAGCGGCACGCCGTACTGGAGCGCCATCGAGATCGCCGTCGCGAAGGAGTCCATCAAACCGGAAATCGTCGAGCCTTCCTTAGACATGGTGATAAAAATTTCGCCGGGCTGCCCGTCATCGTAGGTTCCGGCGGTGATATAACCTTCGTGGCCCGCAATGTCGAATTTATGCGTGATCGCGTGACGCTCGTCGGGGAGCTTGCGCCGGAGCGGTCGCGCCTCTTTACTCTCGGCGGGGCTGGATTTGGTCTCGTCTTTGTCCTTTGCGGTATTGAGCGGCTGGGTGCGCTTGGAGCCGTCGCGATAGATCGCCACCGCTTTCAGCCCGAGTTTCCACGATTCCATGTAGGCGTGCATGATGTCTTCCACGGTGGCATCGGTGGGCATGTTGATGGTCTTGGAAATCGCTCCTGAAATAAACGGCTGCACCGCGCCCATCATTTTGACATGGCCCATGTAGTGAATCGAGCGCCTGCCGTTGGCCGGCTTGAAGGCGCAATCGAACACCGCGAGATCATCGTCTTTGAGGTGCGGCGCGCCTTCGATGGTTTCGTGCTCCTCGACGTATTCAACGATCTCTTGAATCTGCTTGACGTCGTAGCCCAAGCGCCGTAGCGCCCGCGGCACAGTATTGTTGACGATTTTCAAAAGCCCGCCGCCGACCAGCTTCTTGTACTTGATCAGCGCGATATCGGGCTCGACCCCGGTGGTATCGCAGTCCATCATGAAGGCGATGGTGCCAGTCGGCGCCAGTACGGAAATCTGCGAATTCTTCACGCCATGCTTTTCTGCTTCGGCGCAGTTGAGATCCCACGCTTCGCGCGCCGCCGTGAGCAGATCCAGCGGCACATGCGACGGCGAGATCTTGTGGGCTTGCGCGCGGTGCTTGTTGAGCACGCGCAGCATCGGCTGGCGATTGACCTCGTAACCCTCGAAAGCGCCGGTCGCCGCCGCCACCCGGCTCGACTGCAAATAACCCTGGCCCGACATCAACGCCGTGACGGCGGCGGCGTAAGCCCGGCCCGCGTCCGAATCGTACGGCAGCCCGAGCGACATCAACAGCGCGCCGAGATTGGCGTAGCCCATGCCCAGTTCGCGGAAGGCATGAGCATTAGCGGTAATCTCAGCGGTCGGGTAAGAAGAATTATCGACCAGAATGTCCTGCGCCAAGATCACAATGTCGACCGCGCGGCGGAAAGCCTCGGTATCGAAGACGCCGTCTTCGCGCAGATACTTGAGCAGGTTGAGCGACGCCAAGTTGCACGCTGAATTGTCCAGATGCATGTATTCGGAGCAAGGATTTGAGGCGTTGATACGCGCGGTATTCGCGCAGGTATGCCAGTCGTTGATCGTGGTATCGTACTGCATGCCGGGATCGCCGCAGAAATACGTGCTCTCGCCGATCATGCGCAACAAATCGCGCGCCTTGAAAGTCTCGTAAGGCTGGCCGTTGGTCACATATTTGGTTTGCCAGTCGCGGTCTTCTTGAACGGCGCGCATGAATTCATCGGTCACGCGCACCGAATTGTTGGCGTTCTGGAAAAACACGCTGCCGTACGCCGGTCCATCGAGACTCGAATCGTAACCCGCTTCGATGAGCGCCCAGGCTTTCTTTTCCTCCTCAACCTTGCACTTGATGAACTCTTCAATGTCGGGGTGATCGGCGTCTAGGACAACCATCTTAGCCGCGCGCCGGGTCTTGCCGCCGGATTTGATCACGCCTGCCGACGCGTCGGCCGCTTTCATGAAGGAGACCGGACCGGACGCCGTACCGCCGCCGGCCAACTGCTCCTTCGAAGAGCGAATCTTGGAAAGATTGACGCCGGAGCCCGAGCCGCCTTTAAAGATAATGCCTTCTTTGCGGTACCAATCGAGGATCGAATCCATCGTGTCTTCCACCGAAAGGATGAAGCAAGCCGAACACTGGGGCTTTTCCTCGATGCCGCAGTTGAACCACACCGGGCTGTTAAAGCAAGCCTTTTGATGCAGCAAAATATGCGTCAATTCGTCGGAAAATGCCTGAGCGTCATCCGCGGCGGCGAAATAACCGTCTTTTTGGCCCCAGCCGGTGATCGTATCCACCACCCGGCCGATCATCTGGCGCACGCTATGCTCGCGCTGCGGCGTGCCGAGCGGCCCGCGAAAATATTTGGAAACCACCACCTGGGTGGCCATTAAAGACCAAGCTCTGGGGATCTCGACATTGGTTTGTTCAAAGACGACCTTGCCTTTCTCGTTGGTGATGGAAGCGTTGCGCAGCTCCCACTCAATTTCGTCATATGGGCTGACCCCGGCGCGGCTAAAATAACGCGCTATTTTCAGTCCGGTCTTTACCTGTGGAGTCCCCTGAGGGGCGCCAAAATCGGTTGCCTGAGAAGTACCCGTCGCCATCCTTCCGTCTCCTTCCCCCTATGGAATTCTCAATATATAGTGTGATCTGATCAGAAATGCCCTAGATTTTGTACTTTTAAAAACAATTGAGAGATTTGTCAATAAAATTTCTAATTGTTTTGATTTATTGTGATTTTTCAATGGTTTTCGTGATTTGAGGGATCGCGCGCCCAAGCAACGGTAGTGGTTCAGTTAGAGTGCCGCACGAATTTTCACGCCGAGAAAGATTCCTCGCTTTTGCTCGGAATGACAACAAAGCAAGGGATCTGTCATCTCGAACAAAGTGAGAGATCTTGAGTTAACTGAACCACGACCAGCTAACCGGCGACCTGGAGTTGCCGTTTGAGATCTGTTAACGTCAGTCACTGAGGCAAGATGGCTGAGAAAATACCGATTGAAAGCCTCGGCGCCGTGCTTGAGCAATCGCTCAAGCGTTTGGACTTGGTCGCGCGACTGGACGACTACGCGGTGTGGCCGATCTGGAACGACGTCGTCGGCAAAGTCATCGCGCGCAACGCCCAGCCGGAAAAGATCCGCAACGGCACGCTCATCGTGAAAGTCTCCAGCCCCGTGTGGATGCAGCAGCTGCAATTTATGAAAGACATGATCGCAACTAAGCTTAACCATCGCCTGAAGCGAGAAACCGTCAAGAATATTTTTTTCATGGTCGGGCGCATCGAGATCACTGAGGACATTCCGGCGCCGCCGCCCATCAACAACACAACCAACCGAGAACTAGACGAGGAGTTTCTAGAAACGATCGAGGACTCTGAAATTCGTGCCGCGTTCAAGAAGTTATGGAAAAGTCATTCGAGCCGACAACCGAAAGTTTAACATCTTTGCCCATTGGAACCTTGAGCTGCGCGGGGCCGTCCGAATCACAATCGCCCTCCGGTAATCATCGCGCTAACCTCGTCTGTATACTCCTTGGCGCGTCGATAAATCGCCAGCGGTTTATCGACCGTCATACCCGGCCTGCCACCCTTCACTCCTTCAACTAATACCAGAGACGCCTCGGCGTCAGAAAAAGAATGCACCATGCGCAATCGCTTCGGCTCGATACGCGCATGACGCATGGCGGAGATCAAATCAGCGAAGCGCACGGCCGGGTAAATCAGCGCCATGCGACCCTTGGGACGCAGCAAAAATGTTGCGGCGGCGAGAAAATCTCCGAGCTCGCCTTGGAGTTCATGGCGCGCAATCCGTTTCTCATCGTCCGGACTGATCCGGCCGCTGCTCGGCTTACGAAACGGCGGATTGCAGACCACGACATCGAAGCTCGCAGCGGCAGCGACTGCGCGGATGGCGCGAACATCGCCTCGGCAGATTCGAATCCGCCCTGTCAGATCATTGAGTTTAACGTTTCTTTCGGCGCGCTCAGCCATCGCCGGCTGAAACTCGAATCCGGTAATTGAAACCTGCGCATGTAAATTGGCAAGCAGCAGCGGGATGACGCCGTTGCCCGTACCAAGATCCGCAACCGTCTCGTTCCCTTTCATGGAAACGAAATGGGCCAGCAACAGCGCATCAAGCGAGAATCGATAGCCGCTGCGGCGTTGAAAAAACTTCAACTTGCCTTGAAAAAGCGAGTCCAACGTTTCTTCGCTCATGACGGTCGGGTTTTCGCTATTGTCGTCCAGCTGACGACGAATTCGCCGGCGGTACATCGTTCGCTGGGCCCATAAAAAGCGTCGTTATCTCCATATATCTTGCAATGTGCGTTAGTTTTCTATATCTAATTTGGAATTCCAGAGCTCCGTTTACCTTCACGCTAAAAGCAAAATGCTCTTTTTTCTGGGCCAAGTCGGCCGATTTGCGACCGACCAGATCGCCGGCATGGGAAGAATGTTTTCCTTCCTGATGTCAGCCCTATTTTTAGCCTTCCGTCGTCCAGCCAAGATTTATCTGATCATCCATCATATTAAAACGATTGGCGTGGAGTCGCTCTCGGTCGTCGCTTTGTCGGGATTTTTCACCGGGATGGTGATGGGCTTTCAAGGCTATTACAGCTTGCGACAATTCAATGCCGAAAGTTGGCTCGGGTCGGCTACTGCCTTAGGCTTGCTGCGCGAGCTCGGTCCGGTGCTCTCGGCCTTCATGGTCACAGGACGAACGGGGTCAGCCATGGCGGCCGAACTGGGGACCATGCGCGCCACCGAGCAGATCGATGCGCTCGATTCGATGGCGATCAACCCAGTCAAGTACCTCGTGTCGCCGCGCATCATCGCGAGCCTCCTGGCCATGCCTCTACTGACCGCTATTTTCGACGTCATCGGTATTTTCGGGGCTTACCTGGTGGGTGTCAGCCTCCTCGGGGTTAGTTCGGGAAGCTTCTTTGCCGGCATGGAAAGCAGCATCGTTTTCCACGACGTTTACAGCGGTTTTGTAAAGTCCGTTTCCTTTGGCCTCATCATCACCTGGATATGTTGCTACAAAGGCTTTTATGCTCCGCCTATGGCGACCGGCGTAAGCCAGGCGACAACGGAGTCGGTCGTGCTTTCCTTTGTCATCATTCTCGTCTGGGATTATTTTTTGACGTCCATCATGTTGTGACACGATGATCCGCGTCACCAATCTACACAAGAGCTTTCGCTCGCAACACGTGCTCAAGGGCGTGAACTTGGAGTTTGCCACCGGCAAGATCACGACGATTGTCGGCACCAGCGGCTGCGGCAAAACCGTCTTGCTAAGGCACTTAAACGCCTTGCTGCGACCGGACGAGGGCGAAGTTTTCGTGGATGGTGTAGATATCGCCAAACTTCCCCAAAAAGAACTGTACGAGATTCGCGCTAAATTCGGCGTACTCTTTCAAGGGGCCGCCCTGCTCGACTCGATGACCGTCTTCGACAACGTCGCCTTTCCGTTGAGAGAAAAGACCAAGAGCAAAGAACCCGAAATTAGAAAAAAAGTGGAAGAACGGTTAGAACAGGTCGGGTTGGGAGAGATGGGTAAAAAATTTCCCGCTGAACTGAGCGGTGGCATGAAGAAACGCGCCGGCTTGGCCCGGGCGCTCATCATGGATCCGGAAATTGTCCTATTCGACGAACCGACGACCGGCCTCGATCCGGTTTTGGCAACCAGCATCCATCAATTGATCGCGCGTACGCATACGACGTTTGGTTTCACCGGCGTTCTGGTTAGCCACACTATTCCCCAGGTCTTTGGCATCTCCGATTATATTGCTATGCTCGCCGACGGTGTCATCAAAGAACTGTCTTCGCCGGAAGTTTTTTGCGCCTCGCAAAATCCGGTCGTCCAGCAATTTATTCAAGGCAAGACTGAAGGCCCTATCCAGGTACTGTAGGAGTGTAAAGTGAACCAATCGCGCACTGACATCATGGTTGGCATCTTTGTCCTCGCCGGGCTCGCCTGCCTGGGTTATCTCGCCATACGCCTCGGCAAGCTTGAGCTGTTTGGGTCTCAAGGCTATGTCGTATCCGCCGATTTTGCCTCCGTGGCCGGGCTTAAGCTCGGTGACCCGGTAGAAATTGCCGGAGTCCGTGTCGGCAAGGTGGAGGGGATCGGATTAAGCGACGACCGCGCGCGCGTCACCCTGAGGGTGAACGACGGAATCAAGCTTCAAGACGATGTCATCGCTTCGGTCCGAGCCCGAGGCCTGATTGGTGATAAATTTGTTTTGATTGCGCCCGGGGCTTCGGATAAAATAATTCCGCCGGGTGGGAAAATTAGGGAAACCGAATCGCCGCCCGACATTCCGGACTTGATCGGCAAAATCGTCGGCGGTGATCTCACGTCCAAGACGGAGAAGAAAGAAGAGACTGGTGCGAAGTAGCGTAAAACCCAAAACCGTCCTTTTAGCCCTGGCATTGCTTTTCTGTTCGACGAGCGCGCACGCCGGCGTGCCGACGGAACAAATCAAGGCGACCGTCGACAAAGCCTTGATGGTGCTTAAAGATCCGCGCCTCAAACCACCGGCCAAATTCAAGGAGCGCCGCGATCATCTGCGCCAGATCTTGTTCGCGCGCTTCGATTTCACCGAAATGGCCAAACGCGCCCTCGGTGCCAATTGGCGCCGGCGCACGCCCCAGGAACAGCAAGAGTTTGTCCGGCTTTTCACCGAAGTGCTCGAGCGCGCCTATGCGGAAATCATCGAGTCTTACAGCTACGAAAAGATTATTTATATCACCGAGCGCATCGACGGGAATTACGCCGACGTAGGCAGCAAGATTCAAACCGGCAACGGCGAAGAGTACACACTTAACTACAAGGCCCATCTGGTCAGCAACGAGTGGAAGGTTTACGACGTTGTCGCCGAGAATATCAGCCTGGTCAATAATTATCGCTCCCAGTTTCATCGCGTCATCGCCAACTCATCCTACGAAGAGCTGCTGCGCCGGCTCAGAGACAAGGCGCAATTCGCCGGCGCGCCAAGAAAGTAAGCCCCCGCCGGCGACGCCCGCCGCCGGTTTTTTTGCGCCTGTTCCGCGCGGTAACCGCACACTTTTGCCGGTAGTCGGACGCAGCCGCGCCGCAGCTCGTTTCGGGCGAACGTCTCTTGACTCACCGATGTGATCCGCAGTATTCGGAAAGTAGACGCAGGATAAAGGAGGCCGCTATGGCTACGGTCATTGATTGGCACTCGCATCACACCGCTCCCGAAGTTTCCGACCGCATTCAAGAGCTGACGGGCAAACGGCCGCATATCGATGCCTTGGATTCACCGGATTTCTCCAAGCGCATCAAAGAAATGGATGAAGCCGGATTGGATGTGCAGCTGATCTGTCAGGGCGCCGGCGTTTACGCCGATCAATTGGCGCCGGATCGAGCGCTCGAGATCGTGCGCATGTCGAATAATGTCCTAGCGGAGCGGCTCGAGGGCCATAGAGATCGCTTGCTCGGCGTCACCGCGCTCTCGCTCAAAAATGTCGCGTCCTCAGTGGCGGAGATCGAGCGAACGGCGAAGCAAGGCTTTCGTGCCGTCCTGCTCTACCCTCACGTCGATGGAAAGATGCTGGTCGACACGCCCGAAATGGACCCCGTCTTCGCGAAAATTTCCGAGCTCAATTTGCCTATCTTTATGCACGGCGCCGGCACCACCCAGGACCCGTCGCTCGCTCGACTGGAGGACGGCGGTGCCGGCGTCGCCTACGCCGTGCTTTCCGACGGCGAAGTCGCCGACTGTTGCTTGCGCATGATTGCCAGCGGCTTGTTCGATCGCCATCCCAACCTGAAGATCGTCATCCGCAGCTCGGGCGGCGGTTTGCCGCTCTTGCTCCATCGTTTTTTCTGGAAGCACAAGGGGCCCCACGGCGAGCGCCGCTACTCGGAAATTTTTCTCGAACACTTTTTGATCGACTGTGCCAGCTCGGATGCCCGCACGCTGTCGTTTCTCATCGATAAAATGGGCGAAAACCACATGGTCTTCGGCTCCGATTATTGCGGCGGGCTGGACCGGCTGAGCAAATCTTTGGCGGCGATTTCGGCGCAGCCGGATCCCGAGCATGTGCAAAGCTTCATGGAAAGAAATTCGCGCCGACTGCTCCGCATCTAATTGGAAATCTCAAGCCTCGGCGGCTTACCGGCTGTCCGACATTCAACCTGGAACGATAAATTCTGATGGCTTCGCAGTATGACCTCACGATCATCGGCGGCGGCATCGTCGGCCTGGCCAGCGCGCTAAAAATCACTGCCGCTCATCCAAGCCTGCGGCTCCTCCTCCTGGAGAAAGAAGCCGAGCTGGCGCGCCATCAAACGGGCAACAACAGCGGCGTGATTCACTCAGGGCTCTACTATCGGCCGGGATCACTCAAAGCGCGATCGTGCGTGGCCGGCCGGAAGGCGCTGATCGCCTTCTGCGACGAACACTCCGTGCCCTACGAGATCTGCGGCAAGGTCGTCGTGGCGACCGGTCAAGAAGAGTTGCCGCGGCTCGAGGAATTGCACCGCCGGGGCGTGGCCAACGGACTTCAAGGCTTGGAGATTATCGGCCGGGAACGGCTTAAAGAGATCGAACCTTATGCGAGCGGGATCAGAGGGTTGCATGTGCCGGAGACCGGCATCATCGATTACAAGAAAGTCGCCGCGGCCTATGCTTGCAAGATCCGCGACGCCGGCGGCGACATCCGCTTGTCGCAAAAAGTGGTGGGCATTCTCGATCGCCCGGACGAAATTATCCTGCAAACGTCGGGCGGCGATTACCGCACGAAATATTTGATCAACTGCTGCGGACTGCAATCGGACTTGATCGCGAAGATGGTTCGCGGAGCTGAGCAGGACGGCGAAGCGGAGCACCGCATCATCCCATTCCGCGGCGAATACTACAAAATTGCGCCGGAGAGGCAGTTCCTGGTGCGCAACTTGATCTATCCGGTTCCCGACCCTACTTTTCCTTTCTTGGGCGTACACTTTACGCGCATGGCCAAAGGCGGCATCGAGGCGGGACCTAACGCCGTCCTTGCCTACGCTCGCGAAGGCTATCGTCACACCCACATCAACGTGAAGGATCTCTGGCAGACGGTTTCATTCAAAGGATTTTGGGCGATGACGGGAAAATATTGGCAGACCGGCTTCGGCGAGCTCCACCGCTCCCTCAGCAAAGCCGCCTTCGTCCGCGCGTTGCAAAAGTTATTGCCTGAAATCCGGGAAAGCGATCTGGTGCCCGGCGGCGCCGGAGTGCGCGCCCAAGCGGTGTCGGCCAGCGGCGCGCTGATAGACGACTTCGTTATCAAACAGAGCCGCCACGCCATTCACGTTCTCAACGCCCCCTCTCCCGGCGCCACCGCTTCGCTCGCTATCGGCGAGAGCATCGCCGAGATGGCCGCCAAGAACTTTGAACTGAAAAAGTGACTCATTCACTGGATCGGTGGGAGCATCTTGAGTCGTTCGTTGGATGATCTACTCGAATCTCTTGCCGCCCAGGTAAATCGCTTGGATGGCCCGCATGTTGGCAATGTTCTCGAGTGGGTCTTTGTCCACCACCAGCAGATCGGCCGCTTTGCCCTTGGCCAGGGTGCCGAAATCCTTGTCGATGCCCAGAGCTTCCGAGGCGCCTCTGGAGAAGGACTGGATAACTTGCATCGGCGTCATGCCGGATTGCACCATCAATTCCATCTCGCGATGCTCGGAATAACCTTGGACGAAAAAGCGATCCGCCGCACCGCCGCTGTCCGTGCCTAATGCGATGCGCACGCCTGCGTCGGCGAGCTTTTTGAGATTAATCTTGTTCATCTCGAACCCCGCTTTGATCAAACCCCGTTGCGGATTTTTTGCCTGCCGGTCGCGGATCTTGGTTTTCAGCACCGCAAGGCGCTCCGGCGGCACAAACCTGCGGAAAAATGGATCGTCGATCCAAGCCGGCGAATCGCCGTAGACAAACGAGAACTCGTCGCGTATCAACGTTGGAATGACACTCACGTTGCGCTGCCTGAGCAGCTCGATGAAATCAGAATCGACCTCGCGGTCGCGCACATTGTGGGCAAGCACATTCAAGCCGCGCTCCACGAGCATCCTGGCGTCGATAAGCTGGTAGACGTGGCCGAAGGTGAGCTTGCCATGCTTGCGCGCTTGTTCGAGGACAGCGGCGCAAATTTCCGGGGTGAGCTTGGCCCTGGCACCAAAGCCGCCATCCACCCACACCTTGATATAATCGGCCCCAGCCGCTACGGTCTGATCGACCTTGGCGCTCGCCTGCCGCGGCGTCGCTAGCTCGGCGTCGGGCGCAAAGCGGTACTTGATGGTGGATACCCTTGCGCCTCGCAATTCGCCGCGCTTTTGCGCCTCACGCACCTGAACGACTTCGTCCGGATCGGTCTGCATGCTGGTCGTAGTGGTTACGCCGTAAAGCGCGTACTGACGCAGCTGCGGTTCGGTTTTCGCTCCAACGTGGCCGTGGGCGTTAATGATGCCCGGCACGACGAACTTGCCGCTGAGGTCCAACAAAACGGCGCCCGCCGGAGGTAAGACTGTCGACGACGGCCCCAACTCGCGGATGCGGCCGTTCTCCATGACGATAGTGACGTCTTGCTGGGGCCCCGCACCCGTGCCGTCGATGACCGTGGCATGGGTGAGAGCGATGACCTGTGCTTCAGCGCTTACGGCGCATAACGCTGCCACCAGTAAAATAGCGAGACCTATCGCTTTTGTATCCAATCCTGGCTTACCTCTTTTGAGAGTTACGCATCGCTCTTTGCGGGCGTGAGTTGGCGCTTCCGTGTAAAGTCGGCGAAGTCTCCGATACTGCCGGCAAACGTAATTCCTGTTCCAAGCCGTCGCTACTGAAATTCAAAGCTGGTGGCAATTTCGCCTCAACCGGGAGCAGACTATTCAAAGTATCGGTCAACCGTCAAGCGCGGGGACGAATCTCCAACGCTAGGGGATGCAACGATTCTCTTCGTGACATGCCGTCCTCTTGTCGCATTCGGTGTCGGCTTATTGTCCTGTCATTTACGCAATGCTCGACGATGTCGCGCGGGTTAGAAAGTGAAATTCTACGAAACCGCCGTCCGCTATTTTTGGCTTCAGGCTTCATAGCTAAGGGTAATGCAAACGAGACGGGATCGTGGAATGGCGCGCTGTTTGATGACTTCGTCATCTAACAAGGCCGCGACGCGATTCACGTCCTCGACGCCCCGTCTCACGGCGCCACCGCATCGTTGGCCATCGGCCGGCAAATCTGCGAGATGGCGGAACAGAATTTCGAACTGAAACGCTGACTCAATCCTACGGAACGGTATTTCCTGCTCGTTCGAGCCAGAAGTTCGCGATGTCGATGCAAGGGTAAAACCGCACGCCGTCGTGACGTTGGACATAGTCGATGAAGTGATCGAGCAGCTTACTCATCCCGGGTCTACCGCTGATGTGCACATGGCAGGCGTAGCAAAATTTCATGGGATGTCTCCGAGACTCCTCGTAACTGGCATCGAAGGCTTCCTGCAATTGCTTGAGACCGGCATCCAGACCGAGCGGCACGAGATCGTTGTCAGTGTAATTCGGCATGACATAGCCCACCGACACGATCTTTTTCTCACTCACGTTGATGACGTACGGGACATCCGAGTCGGAATAGTCAGCAGTCCAAACAAACCCCAGCTCCGCACATATCTCCAGTGTGTTCGGCGTCGGCCGCGGCCCCTGGGACATGTACCCGACGATTCGCTGTTTGGCGGCCTCTTCCAGTGCAGTAATGGATTTAACGACGGAGTTTCGTTCATCATCCTTTGTCTTGAAGACAGGTGGGTGCATCGATTGGTCCCAACCGTGGGTAGCAAGCTCGTGCCCCCGCGTTTTGACTTCTCGGACGCTCTCCGGGAATAGCTCGGCGACCAGCCCGCTTGTGATGACTGTGGCCTTGATATGGTGCCGGTCCAGGACGTCCAGGAGACGCCAGATGCCGAACCTGGCGCCATATTCACGCGCACCCAGCGCCAGGTAGTCAAAGGTATGATGCGCCCCTTTGGGCATCGGCCTGGCTATTGCCGGGACGGACTCCCATTCGTGCAGCAAGATGAGCATCACCGCCATCCTGGCACCGCCAGGCCACTCCGTGAACCAGTCAGGTCGCCTGGGATGCTGCGGCCGGTAATTCCACTGGTACGCCTCCACGAAATCGGGAAAAGTCATGTCACGCTCCTTACCTGTTTCGGTCGCTTCAGCTGCCCTCGGTCCGTGAGGATACGATCACCGGCCGGTCGATTGCAACGAGACGCTCGGCAGAATGCCACCCTCTGGTTACGAT
Organism: Binatia bacterium; assembly: GCA_050735675.1. GTDB lineage: Bacteria > Desulfobacterota > Binatia > UBA9968 > UBA9968 > DP-20. Next base: position 41,441 of record JBOHVN010000304.1, read on the forward strand.
TTCTGAATCGTTGCACGCGGGCTCAAGCTGTTACGTTTTTGAATTAAGGTTGCAAGATGGTGCATACAGTTTCCGCAGCGACCGCCAGGCTGACGCAAGGTCGCGCTCCACCGGCAACGGCACGCGGGGCAACGAAGCCAACTGGCGGCCTTCATGGCTTTTCACGAGTCGCTTTAAGCACGCTCGGCAAATGCATCCGCTTTGTTCGATGAACGCGAAATGTTGGAATTCGCTGTTCACGAATCATCGCGTAGAGTGTTTAGCGAGAGACGCCTAGAGCCGTGGCAGCGTCTTTGAAATTATGCAGGCGGTAGTCGGAGGTAGCCGACATAAAGCGCTCCTTTGAAGCGATTTGTCGTACCAGAAAAAAAGCGGTGTAGGGCTTATCTGGAAGGAACCGCGAGAGCGGCTAGACCAGAACGAACCTTTCTGGCCTATGTGAAAGGCACGGCGAACGCCTGCCTTGTAAGTTTTATTTGATATATTTATCACTGCAGTCAAGCGCGTGTGGACACACGCTGGCCAGCTTTTACCAGCTTAGCGCCAGCTCGAACAACGCCACAATCAGCGGAAGGTAAACGGACGTGCAGTGATCGAGAAGCCTGCCGGTCAAAACGTTCAAGGTCGTGGAGCAAACGCGGCTAGACTCAACGGGCGTGAGCGCTGCTCCAACCAGGAGCCCTAGCGCGAGCCACCCGAGCCAACCCCGAGCCCGCGAAGGTTTGAGTTTAAGCATGGTTAAATATTAGACGCGCGGCTCCAGGGTTGGTTCACCCATCGGTGAAACGCGCGAGGCTGCCGTCGCCTACGGTCGGTTGCCTTCAGCCTCACGGCTCAATGCGGGGCTGGAAATTTTCTCGCACGCTGCCTTATAGTATAGGGGCTACCGGCATGGGTCTCTCGACGTAAAGCGCTTCTGGGCTTGTGGCATTGGCGGACGGCCAGCCCGAAGGCCAGACGGCCAGGCAGGCTAGAAGGCGGGCGCTCTAGGTACAAGCACGGTTAGATGGTTAAGGCTGTAGGCGTCTGAGCCGTGAGAGAGGTAGCGGTAAGCCAAGCGTCTGGGTAACCGTGAGGGCAGCCACAGAGCCACGACGGTTAAGCCTCTAAGACTAACGCAAAGTAAAAGCAACCTATGGCCAATATGAGAAGCAACGCGAATCCAGTTTTAAAGACGAACAAGAGCAAAATAGACACAACAACGAAGGTAGACACGCCTACGATGGCCAACAACCCCTTGATGATGGCTCTCATGTCAACCTTCATGAAAAGAACCAGCAAGGCACAAGACACAATTAACCACAGCCCGCCGATCACGGCAGCGTCCGTGCCTATAAGTCCAACAATGCCTTTAAGTATATCGCTTATTTCTACCATCGTGGGTTACTCAGCTTTGCCGCTTATAATGAGCACAGCTAAAGCCACGAACGGCGCACCCCAGTAGACCCCATGAAGTGCCTGAAGGCCAAGGTAGAGCGTCTTAACGGCGTTCGGCGGCGCGAACAGGTCAAGGCACCCCGCGAACCGTTCTTCGAACCTCTTCAAGAGGCAAGTGAAACCCCAGCCAAACAGTATGTAAGCCCAACCCGCAAGGATTTCAAATGAGACGTACATATAAAAGGACTCCTCTAAAGCGGCGTCTTGGAAACCTTGTGGATGCCCATGCGTGAAATTGCACACCTTTTAAGCGCGTCCAGTATACATATCCTGCAACACAAGCCCCTTTGGAGCGCTAGAGGTTGGCCAGCGGGTCTCCAATAGGTTACCAGTTTGGCTCAGCCTGGCCGCAGTTTGGAGTAGCTTGGCCATAGAGCGCGGTTGAGTCCCTTTAGCGTTCACGATGAAGAATCCTGTGAGATTCGCCTGAAGCGTCGATCAGTTCAATCTTACCGCAAATTCCAGTCTTCCACGGTTCTCAAATCGATTCTGCTACTCGCGTAGCAAGCTGACTACTTTGTTTCCGCCAAGCCTTTGGGTTTCGATAGCCCATTACCGAAAGTTTCTCCGTTAAATCTCCAGCTTGCCTTGCATCATCTGTAGGTTCTGTCCCTGGCATTGCTCTTGCCTTTAGGTCTTACGGGTGGCGTCGGGCAAGGCGTCAAATCAATGTGACCGGCTAATTGTGCGTGGTGAAAATAGCAAGTTTGTTTGAGCATATTAAGGACATGAAGCGACGACTCGTCAGCATTTTCGCTATCGTAAGTCTCGGGCTTACGCTCTCCTGTGGCATAGGACCCGAGGTTTCGCAGCCACTTGGCGACGAGATCCGAAGCGTCGCGTCCCAGCCGGAAGTCTCGTTTGAAGACCAAACCCGTGAAATCGTTAGCCATGCGCAACGACTCATCGAGAAAAACGAACGCGAGGGCGCGGTATTGGATCAGAAATGGTATGGCTTGAAAGTTTTTGGTAAGTATCAGGGGCTCTTTCTGGAAGCGGAAAGGGTGTTGTTCTACGGCGGGCTGGAGGCCGACGTGCGTACTCACATAGGGGGTCAATATCGCTCCGTGACGCCGCTCGAGGAAAACCATAACCCGGGCGAGGTTCGCTTGTTCACGGGGCGCCGCGATGGCGGCAAGTGGGATTATATCGTCGTTGGGCAGAACGGCAGAGAAGTAGCTTTGAAAACCATCATTCGGCTCCTCTACGTGGCAAAATTCGCCGACGAAGACATAAAGCGCAAGCATCGCCGGCGGCTGCGATCGTTCAGCAAATCGCTCAAAGTATTCGTGTCTCCGGTCTCTCCTCGCAGCGAATATCTTACCTTCTTCAAGAAATACGGCATTCGCAATCCCGATGCTGTCGTCATTGGGTTCATGGGCGATGCAAGTTTGCTGTTGGGCGAAATGGGTTTTGAACGGCCGGAGACCTTCTCGGACGAATCATTGCGAGCGCTCTGGTACCCGAACGTCAACGGCAACAAGGTGCTCTTGATCTCGATTAACGGCAACCGGATTTTTGGCAGCCGCTCCGGCGATCTCATGGAAGCGATCTATGACAGCTCTCCGGATTCTCGTCCGCTGGTGACGTTCCTGGGCAGCGCTGGCGCCATCGATGCGCCCGAGTGGGTCGGCAAGATCGTTGCACCGACGAGCGTCATAAACGGTGATCCGTTCCCCAGGACAAAAAGCCAAGGTGCTCTCATTCACCTGGTTCGCAACCGGGCCGTGAATCTCGTCCGTCTGCAATCCCCTCATGCGTCGGTTGAAAGCGTGGTGGTGGAAACAACCGAATGGGCCAAGCGCATCAAGAGCCGCCGAGTCAATACGGTCGACCAAGAGCTCTATCACGTCATCGATGCGATCCATTCCTCGCCTCGTGGCGCCGAAACAGAAATCTATGCGGCGGTCCTGGTGACCGACAACGTGGCTACGGATGTCTCCGATGACCACGTGACGCTTGAAGCAGCGAAGAGACGATTGCCGAGACGGCAAAGTTACGCCAAAACTTCTTATTCACCGTCTTGAGAAGGCAGGGAATATTGCAAGACGCAAAAGTGCCGGAAGTTGTCCCGCGCTGGGAGCACCCCCGAACAGGCACGTCCGATCGGTGATCAACGCGCCTGAACTCGAATCCCGGGACAGTTCCCGAAACATCGTCGCAACGCCGCATGACGTCGACTCTGTCAGCCGATGCGACTCGCGCTGAGAACGGCTGATTGAATTGAATTCTCCAACAATTTAACCCAAAGTATCTTCCCTCGTGCCCCTACCCTGAAAATCGCTTTCGGATGAATGCTCTACAAAACGCGGAGTAAATTCAGTTCGTCCGCGATTACCCCGCGAACGGTACGGAACTGACCCATCGAACGACGTCAAACTTGATTTCGACACTGGCGTCAAATATCGTGACCGGAATACTCGATGGAGGCAGGTACGCCATGATCATTGAATACAAAGGCAAGAAACCCAAGATTTCACCGAGCGCCTTTATCGCGCCGACGGCCGTGATCATCGGCGATGTGACCGTCGGCGACGAAGCGAGCATCTGGTGGGGCGCGGTCATCCGGTCGGACCAGAATCAAAACCCGATTGTCGTCGGCGCGCGCACCAGCGTGCAGGATAATTGCGTGCTCCATTCGGGCGAGGCGCCGACGATCATCGAGGACGACTGCACGATCGGCCACGGCGCCATCATGGAAGGCCCGCTCATCCGGCGCGGCGCCATCATCGGCATGAACGTCACGCTTCTCGAAAACGTCGAGATCGGCGAAGAAGCACTGATCGCCGCCGGCAGCGTTGTCGTACCGCACACGAAAATACCGCCGCGAGTCCTCGCTGCGGGCGCGCCGGCGAAAGTAAAAAAAGAGCTCGCCGGCGAAGCGTTGCACTGGATCAAAATGGGCTCAGCGACTTACGTCAATCTTTGCAAAAGCTACCTGGGCGGCGACTACAAAGTCATCGGCTGAACGGCGCCGATTGGAAAGGGACAACTTTGCGAATCATCTTGATCGGCCAAGCGGCGTTCGCCGAAAAGACTCTCGATAAACTCGTCAGTAAAGGGGAAGAGGTGCTGGCCGTGTTCTGTTTTCCCGATGCGCCTGGGGGAAGAATCGATCCGGTCAAGCAGAGAGCTCTTCAGCTGGGTATCCCGGTGCGTCAACACAAAACGCTCAAAACCCCGGAGGTAACCGAGCAATTTGTTTCGCTCAAGGCGGACTTGGCGATCCTGGCGTTTGTGAGCCAGATCATTCCCCCGCCGGTATTCAATGCGCCGCGGCTTGGCAGTATTTGTTATCATCCTTCACTATTGCCAAAATACCGCGGCCGGACCGCGATCAATTGGGCCCTGATCAGGGGAGAAACCGCAACCGGTTTGACAATTTTTTGGTTGGATAAGGGCATCGACACGGGCCCCATTCTCTTGCAAAAAGAGGTGCAGGTGGAGCCGGACGACACCACCGGCACGTTGTACTTCAACAAACTGTTTCCCATGGGAATCGAAGCGATCGGCGAGGCAGTGGACTTGATCAAAGTAGGCAACCCGCCGCGCATCGCGCAAGACGAGTCAAAAGCGACTTACGATCCTCCTTGCCGCGACGAACACGCCAAGATCGATTGGACCAAGCCGGCTAAAGAGGTCTACAACTTGATCCGCGGCTGCGATCCCCAACCGGGGGCGCACACAATTTGGCAAGGAAAGATGGTTCGCATTTTCGACGCCCGCTTGCGGAGCGGCGCCAACACCGCGTCAGCAGGTCAAGTCACCGCTATCGGCGCCGAAAACATCGCCATCGCGCTCAACGGCGGGGCGCTCACCGTTAAAAGACTCCGTGGCGAAGGCGCCAAAATCAGCGGCGCGGAATTCGCGAAGCAGGTTGATTTGAAAGTCGGTGATCGGCTTGGCTGACGTTTACTCTCTCCATCCGTCCTTAACAGCAACTCGTCTTAACGAATTAGCGACGACGAATAGCTTTGTGAATCCCGGCCTGCCGCATTCGATGCGCATATAAGATCCTGCTACGGAGAAATCTAGAAAGTCATCCGGCCCTGATGACTTTCCCGGCTATCCGCCATTGCCATCGCTGATTCAGCCCTGGTAGAGAATAAAATAAGTACTCTGAAAGCAGGCATCCATGCGATTGTCAGTACTCGACCAATCGACGGCGTCTAAGGGCAGAGCGCAGGACGCCGCGATCCGTGAAACCCTCGCACTCGCCCGCCACTGCGACGCGCTGGGTTATCATCGCTACTGGGTCTCGGAGCACCATAACTCCGGCAGCATCGCCGGCACCGCGCCCGAGGTGCTGATGTCTGCGATCGCGGCCACCACGCCGCGTATCCGTGTCGGCAGCGCGGGCGTCATGTTGCCGCACTATTCGGCGCTGAAGGTCGCCGAGCAGTTCCGCGTCTTAGAAGCCATTGCCCCGGGACGAATCGATCTGGGAATTGGACGCGCCCCCGGATCAGACCAGATGACGTCATACGCGCTCAATCCAAATCCGCAGAACGTCCTTGACCAATTTCCCCGGCAGGAACAGGAGCTGCAACACTGGGTTTCGGGAACTCCGCTGCCCGAGAGGCATCCCTTCAGGACAGTCGTTGCCCAGCCGACGGGCCCAAGCACTCCGGAGATATGGATTCTCGGAAGTTCAGACTACGGCGCTCAACTCGCCGCCCATTTTGGCTTGCCTTACGCGTTCGCATACTTTTTCAGTGAGGGTACCGGCGTCGAGCAGGCGCTCGAGCTCTACCGCAAAAACTATCGCCCCAGCGAAAAGAGTCCCAAGCCGATCGCGACGATCTGCGTCTGGGCGCTGGCGGCCGATACGGAAGAACAAGCGCTGCATGAATTCAAAAGCCGCGAGCGGGCTATCAT
>JBOHVN010000305.1:0-5993 GCA_050735675.1 Binatia bacterium
TGGAAGAGCGGCCCGCCGAGAACGAGCGAGAAGTCCTGCGTTTCTCCAAGCAAGTTACTGCTGAGTGTAGACGCTTGGGTTAAAGTAGGTTTGGCTTCTTGGTTCATATTCGGCGCTTGCAAAGGACTTATCGGATTTTCCTGCGCGCTCACGATACAATTCCTCCTGTCAATTTTTGGAATTTCAGTGACGCGCGTCACATTAGGATCGAACACTCACGAATGCTTTCGAGCCTGAAGACGTGGTATTGCCACGGATCCATGTCCAGATATAGCGCGCGTGACTGCAAATCATTTCCCGCGCGGTCATCGCGCAGTCTTGTAGAGGCTTTACCCCCTGAGAGAGTAGCGTGTGCATTTTCGAGGCGTCTATTGGACTTTAGGTCAATATCGCAGAGCCGGAAAAAAATGCCGGATTCGAACGTTGGAAGTGGCCCGAAAATAGACCAAGGATAAGCCGTACAGTGTCTTTCGGGGCGGCAAATCCTGCCCGCTTGCAACATTCAAGCGCTGGAGGGTGCTCGGTCTGCTATCCCGACGGTACGGCGGCGAGGACCGGACATGGCGCACCGCGCACGACACGCTCGGTCACGCTGCCGCGTATGGCGTCAACGAACCCTGCCGACCTTCGGTGGCCATTACGATCAGATCTACTCCTTGACCCGCGTCGAGAATTGTCTTCACAACGTCTCCCTCGCGGCGGAGTGCATTCCAAACGCATGGTAGACTCTCGGGGCGATATAGTTGCGGCAGCGCGGCGTGCGATCAGCGCCGCCTGCCACCTCCTCCACCACCCCTTCCGCCGCCCCCGCCGCGCGGCATGCTTGGTATCGATGGCCTTGCCACAGGAGAAGGCGTCGGGCGCGGTGCTGAAGCGCTCGGCAGAGTAGTGGGTCGATCTATGCCGCTTGGCAATTGCGACGCTTCGGGCGGAGATCCTTTTGGAAGCACAATCGGATGTTCCGGCTTCAAGCCGCCGTCAGGCCGCTCGGGCCGATCCGGTAAAGAAATGTCGTCGCCGTAATGGGGATACCAATCGTCGGCGTAATACCAATCCGTTCCATAATACACCGAACCGTAAGGACCTTCGGATTCTATGCCCGAGCACCCGATGGCGACCCATGCACAACCTGCGGAGAACAGGAGCCGGCGGATGAGCGCTTGCATCACTTGCCTCCTTCACTGCCAACCGCATCCCACTGAAGCACGCCGAACACTCCGCCGCTGGGGTCGGCAATGAGTGCTACTTTGCCATCGAACAAGTCCGGCCTAGGAGGAACCACTACCCGGCCGCTCAATTTTCCAGCGAGAGCAACCGTCGACGCCACATCGGTCACACGAATATAGCCCAGCCACCCCGGTCCCGTATCGGTGCGATTTCGGGGGAGTTCGATAATGCTCGCGCGGGCGTATCCCTGGCTTACGAGAAACCATCGTCTAGAGCCGTCCGGCTTGGGCGCTTCGAGTATCGTGCTGCCGGCTATCGAAGCGTAAAATTTGGCGGCCGTGTCGCCTTGGCGACTGAAAAACTGCGCCCAGATCCAATCCCCCGTTTCGGTCAAAAAATCTTCCACATCTCCTGACGAAGAAGACATCACGCCGAAAATCGCTCCCTCGCGATCGGCGAAAACCGCCAGATCACCGCGTTTGGGGAGGCTCCGAGCACTGACCAAAACCTTGCCTCCCTGACTCAATACTTGACGTTGAGCCGCCGGCACGTCGGGCACCGAAATGTAACCGATCCAGCGGCCGGGCTTGCGTTCGCCGGGCTTTTGCTGAATGTGGACCAGTCCGGCCATTGGCTCTTCACCTAGAAACGCCAACGTGTAGTCACCGATTTTTCTAAAGGTCCAGCCGAAAAGTTTGCCGTAGAAAGCCTCCGCGCGCGCAACATCGGGAGTCAGCAAGTCGACCCACACGAATTTGCCCGGCAACCGCGAACTGGTCGGAGGCTCGTTCAACGGCGGCAATTCAGGAGTTGCCGCGCGCGCTGGAGAAACCAGGGAAGCCGCAAGGACCAGCGCTGCAGAGCAGCACCAACCTGTAAAATTAAAAATAGTCATCGTTCTCTCCAGGAGTCGGCGCCAATCGAATCTAGTCGCGACGTCTCGATATTCGGAGAACTCGCTGACTTGCTGCTTGAACATTACGCGGCGGGTACGGCCAGCACCGGGCATGGCGCGCCGCGGACCACTCGTTCGGTCACGCTGCCGCGCATCGCATCGACAGCGCCGAGCCGCCCTTCGGTGGCCATGACGATCAGATCGGCATCCTGCGCGGCATCGAGGATGAGCTCGACGACATCGCCGTTGCGTCGGACACGCTTCCAGGAGCATGCATTGCTCTCAGGATAATCGAGTTGGGGTAACGTGCCGCCGTTGGCGTGCAGAACGACAATCTCTACGACATTGTCGCCGAAACCCTCAGCGGCCCGGACGGCGCGGATGACGGCTTCCTGGCTATCAGGCTGGTGGTCGACCGGCACTAGGATGCGGCGCAGTTGAATCACGCCATCCATCGAAACGATGCCGCGGCAGCCGCGCGGGACGAAAAGCGTCATCGCTTTGCTTTGCCGGGCGATGGCCTGGGACAGGGAAGGCTTGAGCCAAAGCGGCAGGCCGTGCTTGCCGCGTGTGGCAAGTACGACCAGATCCGGTTTTTGTTTCTCGATATGCGCGATGCTCGCCTGTACCGGATCGCCCCGTGCGCTCACTTTGGTGACGCGGACTGCAAGCTTTTCGAAGACTGCCGCGCGCGAACTTCCGGGAGCAAGCACTTGCCACTCTTCGAGAGTCTTGCGCACAGGGGGAAACCGCGTCCAATCGCCGATACTCTGCCGCCCCGCGTGCATGATCACCAGCTCGGTCCTACGGATCAGCGCGATGGCAAGCGCGTGGGCAAAGGCCAGCTCGCTCGCCCTGGAAAAATCCGACGGGTGAAAAATCGATTTGACGAAGGGAGCGAGGGCTGCCGATGATTCAACCATGGCTATCCTTTCGCGTCGATGGCGGCGGATCTGCCGGTCCTGGCCGGAGAACAACCGTCCTTCAGCATGCGGGCGGCCTCCGAGGCGGAGACAGCTTTGCTCCAGAACCAGCCTTGACCGCAATCGACACCGGCGGCGCGCAGAAAAAAAGCCTTGTCCCAAGTCTCCACCCCCTCGGCCACCGTCCGCAGCCGCAGGGCCGCCGCCAGCGCGACGATGCCCCGCAGCATGCGCGCCGCGGTCTGATCCGTGAGAATCGTGTCGATCAACGAATGGTCAATTTTTAGAATGTCAAAATCCAGTCCGGCGATCTGCATCAAACCGCTGTGGCCGGTGCCGAAGTCGTCGATGGCGACGCTCATGCCTGTTTGCCTCGCCCGGTCGAGCGCGGCACGTCCGACGGAGGTTAACGCCTGCCGCTCCGTAACCTCGCAAACGATTCTGCTCAAGTACGGCGCGAGCTTCAGCTCCTCGAGGATCGGCGGGATTTGGCCGCTGCCGAGAATCGCCGGAGGAATGTTGACGCTGACGTAGAAGTGCGGATGCCGCTCGAACAGCGGCACCATGTCGCGTTGAATGGATACCAGAATGGTTTGGATCAACGCCCTCAGCGTATCCGGCTGTTCCTCGATCTCTTCGATAACGGCACCCGCAGTGGCTATCGAGCCGTCCGCTTGAACAACGCGCGCAAGCGCCTCAAAGCCAGCGACGGCACCCGTATTCAAGTCAACGATCGGCTGGTAATGCGCGATAAATTGCTTGGCGATTTGTTCGGGGGTTGGAGCGGCCATAGGAACACCTCAGGATCCTAGAGTTGTCGTGCGAAACGGAATGTCGCCAGACCTCAATCTCGTCACGCCAGTTTCTTCAGCTGAACAGATGGATCGAGATACAGTCCCCGTGATTGACCACGTCCCAGAGACCGAGCACGGAGTTTACCAGAACTTGCTTTACCGCTTCTTCGTCGGCTAGGCTGATGTTATCGGCTTTCAATGCCATCGGTTCGTCCTTGCTCATCGATCCTCCTCCTAAGAAAGATTGCGATTTGAATAAAAGGGATGCAGCCCGAACCGGATGGGGTGTTGTCAACAAAGCGAAACTAGCGAAGTTGAAAGCTTCGAGCCATTGGACCTTAGTCCAATGGCCACACCGCGGCAATCCTCTAGCGCCATGGTTCTACCTTCGGATAGATCGCCGGCTACAGAACTCATACACCCTCCATTCGATCGGCGTTGCTTCAGCTGTCCTCTGCGGTAGAGCCACGGCTGCGCGCCTCACGAAATTTTCTGCAGCCTAAACGCGTGATAACACCAAGGTGCCATGTCGACGTACAGCCCGCGTGATTCGAGCTCGGTGCCGTCCCGATCGTAGCGCGCATCGCTCAGCATATCTTGCAGCCGCCATTGCTGGTTCCGCAGCTTGGAGAAAGGCATACGGATATAGCACTGACTCTGATTCGCCGCGTAATTGACCGCGACCAGGAAGCGTTCTTCGGCGCCATTGTCCCATCCGAAAGCAATGAAACAATCGGCGGTCCAGTTGCCGTCCCAGCCGGGCGCACATTCGAGCAATCGCCAGTCGCCATCACGCAACGCCGGCGCACGCAAAGCCACAAGCAAACGGTCGTAGAAATTCTTGATCGGCGAAATGACCGGCTCCTCGGGCCCGCGCACCAGATGCGGCGAGATACGTTTCTTGCGACCCTCTAATTGTCCCTGGTGGAAAAAACGCAGCCCCGGAGAAAGGAACGTGATGACGGCAGCGGCTTCATGAACTTCCGGCGCGAACGCTTCAGCCGCGCGCGGCTCGTCGTGGTTTTCCAGGAAGCGCGCCAGCTTGTTCTGGTAATCGAGCCCGGCATGAAAATGCTCGCGCACCGGCCTGGCGTGGCCCTCACGCAAGCGGTCGTACAGTCGCTTGTCGTAGGCGTAATCGAATCCCTGTTGCAGCAGCGTCCATTCCCGATCCCAGTAGACCTCGGCCATGAATTGGAAGTTCGGATGTTTCCGCCGCACGGACTCGGTCGCCTTGGGCCAGAAGAGCTCGGCCCGGATGCCCCAAGTGCTTTCGAACACGTCGGGCAAAAGCAGCATCGCCATGTCACAGCGCACGCCATCACATTGCCCGGCGATTCTCTCCAACTCGCCGATCATCGCTTGCTGCAATTGCGGGTTGCCATAATTGAGCTGCAGCGTGTCGGGCCAGCCCTCGAAGTACGGGTCGCGGCCGTAGGCGAGCAACAGCGATCCGTTTTTTGTTTGCACTCGGCAGTGATTCCGCGGCGAGCGCGCCAAATCAGTCTCGCTACCATGGATAAAGTATTCCGGGTGCTCCTCGACCCACGGGTGATCCGGCCCCATGTGGTTGGGAACGAAATCAAGCATCAGCCGCAACCCGCGCCCGCGGAGCCGTTCGCGAAGCCGGGCCAGCGCGGCATCGCCGCCGAGGTTCTGATGTACAGTGTAACCGGTGATGGCGAAACCGGAACCGGCGATATCTTCTTCGCGCAAGTCCGGCAACGTCTCCTGAAACTCGTGGCGCCAGCCGGCGTTGCTGCGCGACACCTTTTGCGCCGCCGGACCGGTCTGCCACACGCTCAGGAACCAAACCCAGTCGAACCCCATCGCGGCGAAGCGCTCCAGCTCGGCGTCCGGAATGTCGTCCAGCGTCGCGCGCTTGCCCAGAGCGCGAGACAACTCGGTCAGCCAGACGCGGCTGTTGATTTGGTAAAGCGAAGGATAGCGAAGATCGGCCATGTTCCTAATTCCTTCCCATCACTTGTCCCTGTCCCTCGTCCCTCACGCTCGTCACTTCTTTACAGGAGGCAACAGAGAAAACAGAGGGCGCTTGGGATATTGGAATGATGGAAGAATGGGGAAACGGAATGTTGGAAAGGTGGAAGAATGGAACGATGCTCCCTGCGTTTCACTATTCCATTATTCCAGTGTTCCATTCTCCGTTATCTCCGTTACCTCCTGTTCAAATTTCTTTTCTCCATCGGATAAACT
>JBOHVN010000306.1:0-7323 GCA_050735675.1 Binatia bacterium
CCACATGCTTGGGACACACGACGCTGCATTCGCCGACAAATGTGCAGTCCCAGATGCCATCGTGGTTGCCGATGATTTCGCGTTGATCCTTTCCCTGGTCGCGCGAGTCCATGTTGTAGCGGTAGCCGAGCGCGATGGCGGCCGGGCCTAAAAACTTCGGCTCCAGCCCGTAGACCGGGCAGGCCGCGTAACAGAGCATGCAATTAATACACTGGGTGAACTGATGGAACGCCTCCAGCTCGGCCGGCGTTTGGAGATACTCACCTTCACTCACGGGTTTCTCTTCTTTGCGTATGATCCACGGTTTAACGCTCTTCAGTTTGTCCATAAAGTCGGTCATATCGATGACCAGATCACGGATGATCGGAAAGTTGACGAGGGGCTCTACCCGAATCTCCTGGGGATAGTAGTCCCGAAGAAACGCAGCGCAGGTGAGTTTAGGCGTGCCATTGACCATCATGCCGCAGCTACCGCATACCCCCATACGACAAGACCAGCGGTAACTCAGAGTCCCGTCCATCTGATCCTTGATGTGATTTAACGCGTCGAGAACGACCCAGTCCTGCCGGTAAGGGACGACGTAGGTTTGTGTCGTCGGCTGCCGATCTTTTTCGGGGCGGTAGCGAGTCACGTTCAATGTGATAGTTAGCTCTGCCATTGTCTCCTCTCGAATTTTGCGCTGAGCGTTAGCGACTGAGTTTTTACCAATGCGGGTCTTCTCGTTTGGCTCACAGCGCAGCACGAAGTCTTTGTGTGCTAATACTTGCGCTCCTCCGGCTGCCAGCGCGTAATGGTCACCGGCGAATAATCAATCCGGGGACCATCCGGGGTGCGGAATGCCAGCGTATGTTTGAGGAAATTCCCATCGTCGCGTTTAGGATAGTCGGTGCGGGTATGAGAACCGCGCGACTCTTTTCGTCTCAGCGCCGAATTCGCGACGGTTTCGGCGACGTCAAGCATGTAGTCCAGCTCGAGTGCGTTCATGACTTCGGTATTAAAGGTGCTGCCTCGATCTTCGATGATGATGTTGTTGAAGCGCTCTCTAAGAGTTCTCAGCGTGTTGCAAGTCTTCTGCATGTTTTGTTCATCACGATAGATGCCTGCGCCTTCCTCCATGGTTGTTTGCATCTCCTGGCGAATCGTAGCGATTTTTTCCTTGCCGCCATCCTTCTTCAAGAACTGGCGATCAAGACGCTTTTGCTCGTCCGCGGCCAAGGCCTCGATCTTTGCCGAGGCGGGAGCCGAATCGCTGGAGGCATAGGTCGCTGCCGAACGGCCCGCTCGATTGCCAAAGACCAATAGCTCGGTGAGAGAGTTGGAACCTAAGCGGTTACCTCCGTTGAGCGAAACGCACGCGGTTTCGCCCGCAGCGTAGAGGCCTTCGACGGCCGTTTTGGCGTTGATGTCCGTCGAGATGCCGCCCATCATGTAGTGCACGACTGGGCGCACCGGAATTGGCTCGTACACGGGGTCTATCCCAACATACTTGCTTGCTAGCTCTCGTACGAAGGGTAGCTTGGTATTGATTATTTTTTCGCCGAGGTGGCGCAGGTCGAGATGGACATAGTGGCCGTAGGGACCGTCGAAGGTGCGGCTTTTGGCGTATTCCTGCATGTGACAACGCGAGAGAATGTCACGCGGGCCAAGCTCCATTTTGCGGTGCGTGGGCGTATCGGTCGGCGGCCCGAGTCCGTAGTCTTGGAGATAGCGGTAGCCGTCTTTATTTTTTAGCCACCCGCCTTCACCGCGCGATGCTTCGGTAATCAAAATGCCGGTTCCTGGCAAGCCGGTGGGATGATACTGCACGAACTCCATATCTTTCAGCGCGACTCCTGCTCGATAGGCGGCTGCCATGCCATCCCCGGTGTTGATGGCGGCGTTGGTGGTGAAAGGGAAGATGCGGCCCCCGCCTCCCGTACATAGGATAACGCTTTTGCCGGCAATGACTTCCACCTTGCCGGTATAAAGATTGATCGATGTGACCCCGCGCACTTTGCCATCGTCGACCAACAATGAAGTGAGGAAACACTCATCGTAGCGGATGATGCTGTCATACTTCAGAGAAGTCTGGAACAGAGCGTGGAGCAAGTGAAAGCCAGTTTTGTCCGCGGCAAAAAGCGTGCGATCGACGCTCATGCCACCGAAGGACCTGACGCTCACACGACCGTCAGGATCGCGGCTCCACGGGCAACCCCAGTGCTCCAGTTGGATAAGTTCTCCAGGAGCCTCTTGGACAAAAGCCTCGACCGCATCTTGGTCCGCCAAGAAGTCGGCACCAAAAATGGTGTCCTTCGCATGGAGATCGAGGCTATCGAAATCGCGCATCACTGCCGCGGTTCCCCCTTCGGCGGAAACCGTATGGCTTCTCATCGGATATACTTTGGACACCAGCGCGATCGACAGCTTGCTCGATACCTCGGCTGCCGCAATCGCCGCGCGTAAACCCGCGCCGCCGCCGCCGACGATAACAACATCATGCGTATGCATCGTGATTTTTCTTACATGCTGCTCTAAAATGAGTCAAGGCTAGTCGAACATTTCTCCAAGGAAACGTGTTTTGCCTTGAGTCGGAAAGCGGCGTTATTCAGTTTTCTTGACGATCTTGTATCCGAGTTCCTGAATCGCCGAGACGATATCGGCGATGGCGGTGAGATCGTGAATCTCCGCGTGGCCCATGCGGAGCTTCACGGCGTAGTTGTAACCATGAGGATGTTTTTCCTTGCGAAACTTGAGAATCTCCTGCGCCAGTGCGAGGAAGTTGATCTGTCGCTGCTCCGTTTCCATGTCGATCCAAAATTTGCCGCAATGGAGTTGTTGGAATAATGATCGGCAGTGCGCATCACTCCGTTATTCCACCGTACCACCCCGCTTCTTCTACGTCAGCATTTCAACTTTCTTTTCGACTTCGCTGGTCGAAACGATGTGGCGCTTAAGATTCATCTCTTCGGGGTCAAAACCCAGAGCCAAGCCCAGGAACTGAGGCAAGTGGAGAATCGGCAGGTCAATTTCCTTACCGGTTTGCGCCTCCGCTTTGGACTGGTTTCCGTCCAAGTTTAGATGGCAAAGAGGGCACGGAGTGACCATGAAGTCGGCGCCTTTTTCCTTTGACTCGCCGGTGTGTTTCGCCACCATCGCCAGAGAATTTTCTTCGTTGGCCGAAAGGATCGGAAAGCCGCAGCATTTCCCCTTGCCGCTGATGTCCGCCAACTCGGCGCCAATGATTCCGATGATCTCATCGAGATAGCTCTTTCTTCTGTTTAACTCTTTGGTAGGCGTAATGGCCTCGGGAGGACGGCGTAGGAAGCAGCCGTAAAATGGCGATACCTTGAGACCTGTGAGCGGCCGCTTGATCAAAGATTTTAAGCGCTCGATGCCGTAGTCTTCGAAGAGAACCCAGAGCAAATGCTTAATTTCGAGGGTTCCTTTGTATTCGAGGCCTTCCTCAGCGAGATATTCACGGTTGATCTTGGCGCGGTAATCCGGGTCTTCCTTGAGCCGGTAGTTCGCTTGCGCCATCACACCCTGACAGGTGCTGCAGATGGTCATGATCGGCAGGCCCAAGCGTTCGGCCTTCGCAAACGTGCGCGCATTGATCGGGTCAGAGATGTTCTGGGGAAGAACGCCCGCTCCTGTGCAGGCGACATCCTTCATTTCCTCCAGCTCGATCTCGAGCTTTTCAGCGACTTTGACCGACGATGGATAGAGCTCGGGGCAGCCTCCACGGGAGACGCAGCCGGGGTAGAACGCGTATTTCATTTTTCCTCCTGCTCAGCTTTCTCAAAAATTTTTTTGATCTTATCGGCTTCGGGCCGCTTCGTATGCATGTACGGAATCGGCGCCTTCCCCCGGGTGAGGGCTTTCGCCGCCGTGGGAAGGAGTTTCATGAGGCCCTTTACATTTGTCAGTCCTTCAGATTCAACAGCCAGCCTACCTTCGTCCAACCAACCGCTCTCTTTGACCGACGCTGCAAAACTTCGGTGGTGACGCGCAACCTTGTCGTTGGTGATTCCCACTCTGAAGGCTTCGTCCCGTAACGCGACGATTCGCTTGGTGGGCTCGATGGCCCGCGGGCAATGTTCGTCGGCCTCGTAACAATGAACACAGTCCCAGATCCCCTTCGGCCGCTCGACAGTCTTGAGTTGTTCCTTTTTTTCTTGGTTCCTCGGATCAAAGATAAACCGATAAGCCTTGGTCAGGGCTGCGGGCCCGAGGAAATCGAAATCTACCGGAAGCACCGTGCACCCCTCGTCGCACATGCCGCACTGATAACAGCTCATGACTTTTCTGAGGTCGCGCATCTCGGAGTCCGGCACCAAAGTTTCACTGCTCGCCGGCGAATCCGCGGATTCCAACCAGGGTTTGATCGCCCTGATCTTGTTCCACATGAAAGCGTCCCAGTCGAAGACGAGATCTTTGATGACCGGAACGTTGCGCAGCGGGTCGAGCGAGATCTCAGGTCCCTTTTGGGTGTAGGCAGATACTTTGGCCGTGCACGTCAGACGACTGCTGCCGTTGACACGAACCATGCAGTCGCCGCAGTGACCGCGCAGACAGGAACAGCGGAAAGCAAGGCTGGGGTCCATCTCGTCGCGGATTTGGAACAGGCTTTCGAGAACGGTGGCGCCGTCCGGGACATCCACGGTGTAATTGGAGCGGCCCGGCTTGCCCTCTTTCTCCGGGTCTTTGCGGTAAACCTTGAATGTTACTTGCATGCGTATCGCCTCCTCTGGTCCTTGAGACTAATTCGCGACCGGTTTTTTCTCTATTTGCACCGATCCCTGTGAAAGCTTTGCAATCGTATGGTTCTTCCAGTTGGCGTTATCCGTGGCCGGGAAATCCTTTCGACAATGGGCGCCACGGCTTTCCGTTCGTGCCTGGGCGGAGCGCGCTATGACCTCTGCGAGCGTGAGCATCGAGCCGACTTCAAGATGCGTCGTCAGAGCGTAATTGTAAATTTTCCCCGGGTTCCGAACCTTCATCTTTTGGTGCCGCTCTTTTAACTTCTTGATGCCGTCCAGCGCCTCCTGCAATCCGCCGGCGTCTCGAACCAGGCCGACTTTTTCGTTCATCAGACGGCCGAGATCGGCGCGGAGCTTGTCCAAAGAATCCTGGGATGACTCTCCAGAGTTCAGCGCGGTAATAATTTTCTCTTCGTCGGCGAGCTTCGCCGCCGGAAAGTTTCTCTTAGCGGCCGATTTGGCGTACGCTGCTGCAGCGTCTCCGACTTTCTTGCCAAACACAACCGCCTCAGTGAGAGTATTGCCCGCCAGACGCCCCGCACCGTTGAGGCCATTGCAGGCGCATTCGCCGACCGCGAACAGCCCTGCAATCGATGTCCCACCGGTGGCGTTAGCTTCAATGCCTCCCATCGGACGATGGGCGGCGGGATGGACGGGAACCAAGTCTTTTGTGCAATCTAGACCGGCGACGGATCGGAGCAACTCATGAGTCTGGGGAAAGGACGACAGGAGTTTCTCCTTGCCAATCGGCTTGAGATCGAGGAATGCCGAGCCGGCGCCGTTTTGCGCGGCCTGAGAAATTGATAGGCAGAGTTTACTCCGCGGCGCGTCCTGCGCGATTTGGCTCGCTGCGCCTTGCTGATTGACGATCTGCGCCCCGCTTCCGAGAGTGGCCTCTGTAATGAGAAGCCCCTGCCCCTTGGGAAACACGGTTGGGTGAAACTGGACCATTTCCATGTCCATCAAACAAGCACCGCTTAGATAAGCCAGGGCTTGGCCGTCACCGGTAGTCCCGACGGAGACCGTCGAAGGAAGGTACATTCGTGTCAATCCACCAGTAGCGAGAACCACTGCGCGCGCCGCGAAAGAATCAAGTTTTCCAGATCTGAGGCCGAGCGCGGTAGCGCCAACGCAGGTTTCTCCGTCAACCGCCAGCGAAGTCACGAACCACTCTTCGAATGCAGGAATCTCAAGACGCTGAAACTGTTCATAAAGCACGGTGAGAACGATATGGCCGGTGCGGTCATCGGTGTAGCAGCTGCGGTTGCGGCTATTAGAACCGAATCGCCGACGATCGATGCGTCCATCTTTGTCGCGGTTAAAAGGTACGCCCATTTGTTCGAGCCATAGAACTTCCTTCGCTGCCTCTTGGGAGAAGCTCTGAACCACGGAGCGCTCGCACAAACCGTCACCCGCAGCTAAGGTGTCCTGGGTAAAACTTTCCGGCGAGTCATCATTCCCAAGCGGAGCGTTGATGCCCCCTTGGGCTAGTCCTGAATTAGATCTGAGAGGGTGAGTCTTAGAAATCAGCGCCACCGAAGCGCCCGCGCGCTTCGCCGCGACGGCGGCTCTTAATCCAGAAGCTCCACCGCCAATAATTAAGACGTCAAATTCTTGCATGCCATATCCGCCTTCGGGTAAGTCATGTTTTTATAACAGACGACTATAAGTGCGTCAACAAAGCTTGACGCGTGGGAACGCAGAGAGCAGGAGACTTTAGGCAGCTTGCCGACGGGTCACTGCGACTGCCTACCGATTTTTGTTTCTCGGGGATTCCCGGTTCGGTCATCCGCCACCGCTCCAAGATTTTGGCAAGCTTGTCAGGCGGTAAAACCTATGGGCCAGGGCGATTTCTCTTACAGTCTTTCCGGTAGCGTCTTCCCGGGACAAAACTTGCCCGATCTATCAGAGTCCACAACGGACAACTCAGATCCGCGCCCGCTGGACAACCTCTTCGAGTTGGAATAAGAGGCGATCAAACGGCTTAATCCCTTGCCAATCCATCCGGCTCCGTGCCAGACTCTTGCCACGTTTCACGAGGAGTGAAAGATTCGGCATGATACGCTGCCGAAGCTGCCAAACTGAGAACCCAGCCGGCCAAAGATTTTGCGGTGAGTGTGGAGATCGGCTTTCTGAGCCGTGCGTGTCGTGCGGACACGTGAACCCGCCGCAGCAGAAATTTTGCGGCAAATGCGGCGCTCAGCTCGCGACATCGCCGGTTGAAGGGGCATCCAGGTTCGCCTCGCCCCAGCAGTACACGCCCAAACATTTAGCCGAGAAGATCCTCAAGTCGCGCTCGGCGCTAGCCGGAGAGCGCAAGCAAGTCACCGTTCTTTTTGTCGACGTTGTCGACTCAACCGCGCTGGCAGAGAAGCTGGACCCCGAAGAAATCCACCGGATCATTGAAGAAGCCCTCGAGCTTATGCTGCACGAGATCCACGAATACGAGGGAACGGTGACCCTGGGACCAGTGACTGGATGAAGTGGCGTTACTCAACGCATCTATTCGCAAGCCTGGGAGAGCTATGGCTCGCCCGTGGTGACTACACCAAAGCACGCGAGTTTGCCGGCCAATGTCTTGACC
>JBOHVN010000307.1:0-6263 GCA_050735675.1 Binatia bacterium
CGTAATCTCCGATCTTTGCGGCCTTTGCGTCCCTTCGGTTTCACTCCGGACATGCTTTGCGGGAGATACTCCGAGATTTCGTTGCGGCTGTGCCGCGCTGGGTCTCTGTGGTGAAAATTTCTTCACAGAAACCCGGAAGAACCATAAAAATCAACTACAAGGAGGAATTTCTAATGGGCATCGAAGTGATCGATCTAGTGGAAATGGCGCACACGGAAAAAAAGCGCAAGAACGTCTTCAACACGCCGCGCTTTCACGCCTGGATGCACTATTACAAACCAGGGCAGAAAGACTCGATGCACTGCCACAACGCCGATCAGACTTTCGTCGTCCTCGACGGCCAATGCACGATGAGCTTTCCCGACGGCGGCAAGGTGACGTTGAAGCCCGGCCAGGCAGCCCTGATTACCGGCGGGTCGTTTTATACGCTGGAGAATACCGGCGATGGCCCTATGATCATGATGGGCAATCGTTCCGGGCCGGCGGAAAAAATCCAAATTATCGACTACGTAACACGCAAGGACATTCTGAGACAGGTCCAGGCCGAGTTTAACGTCGATCAGAGTTAAGGTTCCAGTCGTTTCAAACGTTCCAGCCGTTCCAACTGCTCCCGAACCACAAAACCATTGGAACGGCTGGAACGATTTCCGGTTTCGCCTGGATTCCCGCTAAAAGCATGCGGGAATGACGGCCGCGGAAAGGAAATTAATGAACCGCAGCAAGCTGCGGAGAATTAACCCGCAGAGATTAAAACGGATGTTTCTAAAGACTGTAAAGTCTTTTCGGATTATCGTAGCTGATTTTTCTTTTCGCCGCCTCGGGAATATCTTCGCGGCTTAGAAACTCTTTCACTGCCTGGCTCATGTCGACGATCCCTTCATGGGGAAAGTCCGACGCCCAGAACAAGCACTCATCGCCGAGCAGCTCCAGATCTCGACTCGTGGTCAGCTCTTCGCCGCATTGAAAATAGATCTGACCGCGCTCGATGAGCTTCGACGGCGCCATCGCTTCGCCCATGCGCGCTTCCATCTTGCTTATCAGATAAGGCACCCGAACTTCGTGCTCTTCGTACTACTATGGTCAGGATTTTTGACGGCTTGCGTAAATTTTCCCGACACATGAAACATCTCGGATTCGGATGTTCCTCTCGCCAAGGCGCCAAGAACGCCAAGTTCGGAATCGGTTTTTTCCCTTTGCGGCCTTTGCGTCCCTTCGGTTTCACTCAGGACATGCTTTGCGGGAGATACTCCGAGCTTTGGTTGCGCTTCGCCGCGCTGGACCTTCGTGGTGAGATTCGCCCTTTGCATTCTTTGCGCCCAAATCCTCTGCCGATTCACCCGTCGGCGATCATCTCGCCGAATCGGGCGCAAAACTCGCCGATGGGGCCGTGGTGGACAAAGTCGGCAACTTCATCGAGCGGCCCGGGTTCGCGATTGATGATCGACAGCACCGCGCCGTTGCGCTTGGCCGCCATCGGGAAAGATGCCGCCGGCTGCACTTGCAATGACGACCCCATGACGACAAACACCTCAGCTTGCTCGGTCCATTCTTGCGCCACGCGCATCGCGTTCTCCGGCATCGCCTGGCCGAACGAGACCGTTGCCGATTTGAGAATACCGCCGCAAGAATCGCACTTAGGCGACTCGAAGTGGCCGGCCAGCCGTTGGATGATCTCGTCGGGATCGTACATCCGGTCGCACTCTAAACATACGACCTGTCGGTTGCTGCCGTGCAGCTCGACGATTTTTTCGTCGGCCAGGCCCGCTACGCGATGCAGGCCGTCGACGTTTTGCGTGATGAGTCCGATGAGTTTGCCCTTGGCGTCTAACGATTGAACAAAGTAATGGCCGATGTTCGGTTTGGCGTTCTTATATTGTTCCCATCCAGCCAGCCGTCGTTTCCAAGCTTCGATGCGCGCGGCTTCGCTGCTGATGTATTCTTGGAACGTGATTTGACGATAGAGCGTCCAAATGCCGCCCGGACTGCGAAAATCCGGAATGCCGGATTCCGTGCTGATTCCCGCGCCCGTAAAGACCACGGTCTCGTCGCTCTCGCGCATTTTTTCCGCGAAATCGTTTAATGTCATCATAATTCAATTTATAGAACAGCGGGCGCGGCGAAAACAACCGCGATCACTTCTCGTCGTCAGGCAATCTGAGCAGCAGCGCCAGCAATGCTCCCGCGGCGATGAGCGCGCCGGTGACTGTGAAGCCCGAGGCGAACGAGCCGGCATCGCCCATGGCGCCGATAAAGGTTGGAATCGCGCCGCCGCCGATCAAAAAGCCGAAGGGTACCGAGAACGAGACCGCGAGATTACGCGCGTTTGGCGGCGTGATCATCGAGATCGCCGCGAACGCCGCCGGGAAAAACCAAACAGCGAGCAAGGGCTGGAACAACACTACAGCGCTCAACCAACGATCTGAAAGCAATCCCAAGAGCAAGGTCGTCACCCCGGTAAATGCCATGCTGATGATGATCGTTCGGCCAGCGCCGAGTTTATCCGACGCCCAGCCGCCGAGAAGTCCCATAATCGGACCATGCGCACGAGAAAATGCCAAGATCGAATTGGCCCAACTCGGCTCGAAACCCCGTTCCGTCACCAAATAGAGCGGCAACATCGCATAGACACCGACCGTGGAGCTTACGCCTAAACCGAACAAAATGATCATCAGCCAGAATGACGGCGTGCGGGCCAGCGCGCCAAATGCGCACGACAGGGGCGGCTCTCCCGGAAAATCCCCGCCCCGTCCGAACCGGGCAAAGCTAACGCCGGCCAGGACCGACAACCCGCCGAGAACAGCCAGCGCCGAGCGCCAGCTCGCCCATTTGAGAAAAAGCTCGGCGATGAATGGACTGATAAAAAATGCCACGTTGGGTGCGAGCTCGTGCACGGCAATCGCTTTGCCCCAATGGGCTCGGTCGACGAGTGATGTAATCGTCGCAATCGCGGAAGGCATGTACCACCCGGCGGCGAGCCCGACCCCAAAGAGACCAAAACGCGTGAGCCACAAGTTCGCCGCAAACGCGATCATCACCATGGCAACGCCCACGCCCGCGCTGGAAATCACAATCGCCAAACTGTGGCTCGTCCGCGACGCGAGCCGGCCGGATGATAACAGCCCGACCAGATAGCCGCCGGAAGTCAGAAAGAACAAAAAACCCGCTTGGCTGTGACTGATTGCCAGCTCTTCCTCGATCGTCGGCAACAACGGCGAGAGAATGATTCGCGACGTGAAGTTAAGCAGGAAGATAACGACCAGGAAGAAAACCGGACCGAGTTGGTCTCGCAAGGACGGGGCGACGATTTCAACGTGGCCCGGCGAACTTTTCTTCTGCGCCGGCTTTGATGTATCTTCGAGCTGCATGCGAGATGGCCTATCGTCTCTCCATTGTTACACGGCGAGCACGCGGGAAGCCAACACGCTAAGCATATTCGCGAATGACAGCGCGTCAAACTCAACTTTCAAGCGATGATCATCGCGTCAGTGCGCGCGCTGGCGCCGACGTCGCGCCAGCGCTCTCGCGCCGCCGCTTTTTGCAAACGTTCGGCGCCGTGTTCGCCGGCCTCTCGATCGAGCCCGCATTGCTGCGTTCTTTACTCGGCGACACCACTCTTCTCGCGGAAGCAGCCGAACTCTCCCGAGACTCCGTCACGATCGATCTTCACTGCCACCCCAACGCATTGGCCGGGCCGCATTTTCCCGCGCTCGATCCCGAAGTGCCGGGCAACATGAAGGCGGGCGGCGTCGACTGCGGGCTGTTCGCCGTGCGCGGGGACTATCCCGTCATCAGACGCGATCCGGCTGGCCTGCGCTACGAGCACCGGCAGCCGAGGCCCGGCGAATTATTTCGCCGGACCGGCGAACAACTCGACAAGATCGTCGAGGCGGCGAAAAGCGGATCGCTCGCGCTCGGCCGCTCGCCCGAGGAAATCACCGACGCTAAGAAAAACGGATTGCCCGCCGCCGTCCTCGCCATCGAAGGCAGCGATCCGCTGGAGGGCGATATTTCGCGGGTAAAATTGTTCTATGATCGCGGCGTACGCGTTTTACAATTGATGCATTACCGGATCAATGAGCTCGGCGATATCCAAACGGCGCCGCCGAGGCATAACGGGCTGACTCCGTTCGGTCGTGATGTAGTGAGAGAAATGAATCGACTCGGCATGATCATTGACACGGCCCATTGTTCGCCCGCCACGCTCGGCGGCGTGTTGTCCGAAAGCCGCCATCCGGTCATCTTGTCACACACCGGTCCAAGGGCGCTACGGAAGAGTTCGCGGCATCTGGAAGACAAGGATATGTTCGCAGTCGCCAAGAAAAATGGCGTCATTGGGATCTGGCCGTCGATCCGACGCAGTGAAAGTTTTGAACATTTTCTGAACGGTATTGATTACGTCAAAAATCGCATCGGCGTCGATCACGTCGGCATATCGACAGACCTGTTCGGGCTGCGTAGCACTACGGCAGTGCCCACTCACAAGAGTTTCGCGCTGATTCCGGCCGGGCTTCTAAAACGGGGATATTCCGATTCGGAAGTCGCCAAAATCGCCGGCGGCAATTGCATGAGAGTATTTCATCAAGTCAAGGAAACACGGGGCTAAGCACAAAAGCGCGTCCGATGAATGAGCGGATCGAAGATCGCGCTCAACCTTCAATCCTCGGTCATGCGGTCCCGATCAATGATCGCGCTAGGAACCGATCGAGTGAGCTAACGCTGCACTTGCAGGTTATTGATCACGCGCTTCACGCCGCTTACGCCGCGCGCAATCTCTTCCGCCCGCGCCCGCTGATCCGCCGACTCCACCGTGCCGTTGAGCGCGACGACGCCGCCATTGGTATCGACGTCGATGCGCGTCAAGCTCGATGCCTTATCGCGCGCCAGCTGAGTCTTCACCGCCGCGGTGGTGTTGGTGTCATCGATATTTTGACCTACGGTTCGGCCGGTGACCGCCTGACAGCCGCCAAGTATAAAAACCAGAACAATCACCGCCGTCAGTTTTTCGATTGTATGCTTCATGGCATCTCCCCTCCTGTGGGCGCTAAATTATTCATAATTCAATGTCGGACGCAAGAAAGTCCGTGCGGGGTTCACGACAGACCCCGTTGTTAAGCGTCGTATCAGCTCAGTTCTCGTGCGTCACCGAACCGGAAGCGTAAACCGGTTGCACGCTAGGCGGCTAACGGCTGCCTGGAAGTGTTTTATGCTTTCTGTTCCGTAGCCAGCGGGATTCCGACTTGCCCGGCGAGGCGATTACGAAATTCGTGCCAGTCCTCCCCTTCACGGCCGAGAACCTGCGCTGCGTCGAACCACGAGTTTGTAGTTGGCGATTCCCGCTTTAACTTTTTCGTATCGAGTCCCTTTGTCGCGATGATCGTCCAAAAATCGCGAAACCCCTCGTTTCTAGCTTTTTGGTGCGACTTTTCCGCCTCCCCGGCGCGATTATGCGCGTTGCTCTTATCCGTCCCGCCCTTTATTTCAATCGCCACTTTGTTCTGAAGCTTGCCGCTAAACTCTTCTTGAATGCGAACGTCCGGGTCGGCGGCAAGCGCGATAACCACCGTCCGGCCCGCTGAATTCTTTAGCACGATCTTTCGCTCTTGTTCCTCAATAATGTGATCCTTAACAATCTCCCGAATCGATAGGAAAGCATCCAAGACGGCTTGTCGGAGCGATAGAAGCTTTTTTGCGGTACTCCTAAAAGGAGCCGATAGTAGCCGAGCAGAGTCGGTTTCGTCTCCAGAATAATGGGCGTGGGGAATACGTGCTCGTCCCGAATCCCCGCAGCCGTGAGGATGCGCTGCACATCGGTTGGAATGTAAGCGCCTGATTCGTTTTTAAGGGTTGTTGGGTCGATCTCGGCGAGCGTTCATTCATCCCCATACCTCCTTCGCCACCTGTACGATGAGTTCGAGTTTGGCAATCTGATCCTGAATCGTCAGCTTGTTACCGAGCACCGTACTGGAAAAGCCGCATTGCGGGCTGATGCCGAGCTGGTCGAGAGGCACATATTGGCTCGCGTCATCGATGCGTCGCTTGAGATCGTCGGGTTTCTCCAACGCGCCGGTCTTGGTCGTCACCAAACCAAGAATCAACTTTTTTCCTTTGGGCAGATAATGCAACGGCGAGAAATTGCCCGCCCGCGGCGTGTCGAATTCGAGAAAATAACCGTCGACGTTGAGCGCATTGAACAGGACTTCGGCGACCGGATCATAGCCGCCTTCGGCAACCCAGGAGCTGCGGAAGTTGCCGCGGCATAGATG
>JBOHVN010000308.1:0-6227 GCA_050735675.1 Binatia bacterium
GGCTACTTCGGCGGCAAGATCGATTTTATGATCCAAAAACTGGTGGAAGTGGTGTGGGCTTTTCCGCCGCTCTTGCTCGGCATCACGATCATGGCGTTTCTGGGCCAAGGTTTATTCAATCTCATTCTGGCGCTCGTGGCACAACGCTGGATTCCCTACTGCCGGATCGTGCGCGGGCAAACTCTATCGCTGCGCTCCCGCGACTTCGTCACCGCCGCGCAATGTCTCGGCGCCACCAACCGCCAGATCATCACGCGCCATGTCATTCCCAATCTGATTCAAATCTCGCTCGTGATCGGCACCTTCGCCATGGCGTCGTCGATCATTGCTGAAGCGAGCCTGAGCTTTCTTGGCGTCGGCGTGCCGCCGGAGATTCCGACCTGGGGAACCATGCTGGCCGACGCGCGCATCTACATCAGCACTGCCTGGTGGTTGCCGCTCTTTCCCGGTCTCTGCATCTTCGTTACCGTCCTCGGCATCAATCTGCTCGGCGACGCGCTCCGCGATCTCCTCGACCCGCGTCTGAAAAGAACCGGCACCGGCGTTTAAGCCAGTTCCTAGTTTCTAGCTTGCCCGGGGCGATGTCGCGATTCATCGTGGTTCATTTCGACGCCAACACCAACAATTCTCGTAGGGGCAGACCCCCGTGTCTGCCCCTTCGGACGGGCAACCACAGCGGGTTGCCCCTACAAAATTTTGCCAAACCGCACCATTAGCGGGTTTCGTTGAATCTCCGGCCTACTCGTGTAGATTAACTTAAATGCGCAGAACCAAGATCGTTTGCACTATCGGCCCCGCCAGCTCATCGGATAAAATTTTGGAAGGACTGATCCGCGCCGGCATGGACGTCGCGCGGCTCAATTTTAGCCACGGCGACCACGCCTTTCACCGCCGTTTAATCCGCAAGATTCGCCATTTCGAGCGTAAACTCGACCGCCAAGTCGCTATCCTGCAAGACTTGCCCGGACCCAAGATCCGCATCGGCGCAGTCGCCGGCGAGCGCGTCCGGCTGCAGAATAAACAGCCGTTCGTGCTGACGACGAGAAAGATCCTCGGCACCGATTCGGCCGTGTCGGTGAATTTCGCCGGCTTGACCAAGGCAGTCAAAAAAGGGGAGCCGATTCTCCTCGGCGACGGCGAGATCGAGCTCGAGGCTCTCCAGGTGAGCAAACACGAAGTGAAGTGCCGCATCGTGGTCGGCGGCATTCTCGGCTCCCACAAAGGCATACATTTTCCGCGCAGCAGCCTCAACATCCGCGCGCTCACCAACGAAGATAAGAAGGACCTCGCCTTCGGCATCAAAGAAAAGGTCGATATGATCGCGCTGTCGTTCGTGCGCAATCCCGAGGATATTCTTTACGCGCGCCGCGAAATGCGCAAGCGCGGTTCTTCCATTCCAATCATCGCCAAGATCGAAAAACACGAAGCTTTGGACCATCTCGACGGCATTCTGCAAAACGTCGACGGCATCATGGTGGCGCGCGGCGATCTCGGTCTGGAGATTGCCCAGGAACGAATCCCGGCGATGCAGAAAAGAATGATCCGCGAAGCCAATCATCTCGGCAAACCGGTCATCACCGCGACGCAGATGCTGCGCTCGATGGTATGGAATCCGCGGCCGACGCGCGCCGAAGTGGCGGACATCGCCAACGCGATCCTCGACGGCACCGACGCACTGATGTTGTCCGAAGAAACCGCCGCCGGCGATTATCCGTTGGAGGCGGTCAAAGTCATGGGGCAGGTCGCCGAGGAAACCGAGTCGATCCTGGAGCCGCGCCAGCGTTTCACCGGCCTCAAAAAGACCGTGCCCGAAGCGATCAGCGTCGGGGCAATTTCTCTGGCGCGCGACCTCCAGGTCAAGGCTTTTTTGATTCCCACGACTTCCGGCAGCACGGCGCGCCTGATCGCGCGCTACCGCCCGCAGCAACCGATCATCGCCGTAAGTCCGGAGCCGCAGACGGTCAAAATGCTCTGCCTGGTCTGGGGAGTTTCACCGGTGCTGATCAAGGGATTTAGCAGCACCGACGAAATGGTGCGCGCCCTGCAAAAAAAAGCGCTCGAGTTGGGCCTGGTCAAGCGCGGCGATCTCGTCGCCATCACCGCCGGTCTGCCGCTCCATCAGGCCGGCACGACCAACATGATCACCGTCAAGGTGATCGAGTAAACATTCCGCCAACAGCCCTTCGGTAGTTCACCGCTGAGACACCGAGTACGCAGAGAAAGGAATTTTATCGAAATTATTTCGAACTCCGCGATCACTTGAATTTCTGTGGTGAGTTGAACGCCTTCCTTTTTGACTGTTTCCCACTTCAAGACTCCATCACTCCATTACTCCAACGCCCCATTTCCTCCACTCCGCCGCCTTGCAACCGTTCCAGGAATCGCGCTAGATAAGACTCAAACAAGCCACGGAGGTGACGCCATGTCCGAAGCACTCAAAGCTTTCGAAGAGGAACTCCAAAGCAAGAATTTCAAGGGTTATTGGCAAAACGTCCAGGGCGATGTTAAGCGCGAGCCCGTGGCGTCGTTCGAGCCCTGCCTTTGGAAAGGCAAGGATCTTTTCGCCGCGATGGAGAAAGCCGGCGACGTGGTCGGACTGGATGTGTCGTTTCGCCGCGTGATTCAGCTCTGGAATCCGTCGCTCAAGAACAGCACGTCGCGCACACTGGTGTTGAATCTTCAAATGCTCAAGCCCGGCGAAGACGCCTTGTCGCATCGCCACATGGCGGGAGCGATCCGATTTATTCTCAAAGGCCACGGCACGCGCTTGATCGTCGAAGGCGAATCTTTTGAGATCGGCGAAGGCGATTTCGTCACCACGCCAAGCTGGACCTGGCACGATCATGAGAACCGCGGCGAGCCCATGATGTGGCTTGACGGGCTCGACGCGCCCCTGGTGCGATTGCTGGAAACCGATTTTCACGAGCCCGATCCGCGCCGCAAGCAACCGGTGACCAAGCCGGAAGGCTACACGACGGCGACCGTCGGCGCGCTCCGTCCCTCGTGGATGAAACAGAATCCGGTTCAGCCGCCCGCGTTTTGTTATAAATGGGCCGACACCGAGAACGCTTTGAACAAAGTCGGCGAGCAGCCGGGCGATCCGTACGATGGCATCGTCCTGGATTACGCCAACCCGGTGACCGGCGGCCCGACCTTGCCGACCATGGCTTGCCAGATTCACATGCTGCGCTCCGGGGAGAAGACCCAAAGCCATCGCCACACCAGCTCGACCATATACCACGTCTGGCGCGGCAGCGGCGTGAGCACCGTCGGCGACAAACGCTATGAATGGGAGCAAGGCGACTCTTTCGTCGTGCCGCTATGGAATTTTCATCATCATGAAAACTCGTCCAAGGATCCCGCGATATTCTTCGTGATGTCCGACAAGCCGTTGATGGACGCCATCGGCCATTATCGCGAGGACGCGTAGGGGCGCCGCATGCTGCTCCCCAACATGACATGGCATTATCCGCCGGAAAGGAATCACGTCCATGTTTAAGCTCGATCACAAACTCGCGTCGGACGAATTCATTCAGACTTTTTTCGAAGCCAACCGGCAGGACCACCAGCGCCCGCCGCATCCGTGGGAAGCGCTGTTTCGCAACGGCAAGTGCACCAGAGACCAGCTTCAGGGCTGGGCCAAGGAGCGCTACTACTTCACCAAGCAGGTGCCGATCAAAGAGTATTCGATTCTTTATAATTGCCCGCACACCGACGTGCGCCGCATGTGGCTGCCCAAAGCGATCGAGGAGGAAGGCGAAGATCTGATCGGTAAAGCAGGCAAGCCGCATCCGGAGTACTGGCTCGACGTGTGCGCCGGCTTGGGATTGGATCGTGAATTCGTCAAGCACTCCGAGCCGCTCTTCGGCGTCAAGTTCGCCGTCGACAGCTTTGCCAACGCGGCGTTCAAGACCTCTTGGCTGCTCGGCGTCGCGGTTTCCGAAGGAGACGACACGGCGAAAGCGATGTCCCGCGACCTCGACACCTTCCGCAAACATTACACCTGGGTGCCTGACGACGCGTTGACCTTCTACAAGCTGCACGCCGATGTCGACGTCGAACATGGCATGATCAGAAAAGAGATTCTGAAAAAATACGCCGACACCAAGGAACTGCAGGAAGCCTGCATCAACGCCCAGCTCATGAAGAACAACATGCGCCGAGCAATGGCCGACTGCATCTACATGGCCTACGTCGTCCAAGGCGAAAAGGTCGACGGCGCCGCTCCCCGTGCTGTCGCCACCGGTGAAAGCTCCTTTCCCAGCTGATCGAGATCATGGCACGCGCATTTCTCGTCGGCTTGGTCATTTTACTGTCGTGCGTTTTTACCCGAGGCCTTCATGCCGCGCCGGTGCGGATCGCCTATAGCTCGCTCAGCGGCGCTATGCTGCCGCTCTGGGTCGCTAAAGACAAAAAGCTTTTCGCCAAGCACGGCGTCGACGTCGAGCTGACTTACATTCGCGGCGTCGCCATCGAGGCTTTGCTTGCCGGTGAGGTCCAGTTCGTCCGCGCTTCCCCGCCCTCGGTGGTGCGCTCGACGATCAGAGGCGCCGACTTGGCGATCATCGCCAACACCATCAACGTCGCCGTTTTTTCCTTGATGACCAAACCGGAGATCAGAAGGCCCGAGGATCTGCGGGGCAAAAAGATCGGCGTTACCAACCTCGGCGACTCGCCGGATTTAGTTTTGAGTCTGCTGCTGGAGAAATGGGGACTTCACCGCAACAAAGACCTCACCGTTTTGGGCATCCGCGGCGGCATGCCCGAAATACTTCTGTCGGTGGTCAAAGGGTTCGTCGACGGCGGCATGATCTCCGCGCCGAATAATTTACGCGGTATGAAACTTGGCCTGCACGAGCTGGTCGATGCCGCCGACTACGGCATTCCGTATATCAACTCGCCGCTCAGCACGCGCCGCTCTTTTATCAAGAGCCATCGCGACACGGTGCTCCGCGTCCTGCGCGCCTACTCCGAAGCCGTCCAAGAGACCCGCAACGACCGCCCTACAGCAATAAAGATCCTGGCCAAGTACGTGCGCCTTGATGACCCGGAAATCCTCGGCGAAGTCTATCGGATCTACGGCCAGAAGCAGTTGCAGAGAACCATCAACGTCGATCTAGAGGCGGTAAAGGGATTGCTGAAAGGCCTCGGCAGCGAAGCCGGCGGCGCCAACCCCGCCGCCTTCGTCGACGCCACGCTCATGCAGGATTTGGAAAAAGAAGGTTTTTTTCAGCAGAAGGCCCGATAACCACTTTCACTACACCATTAATCTTTGAAGTCAGTAGCTCCATGTTTCATGCGCCAGCGGAGCGGCATTCAACTCAGCACGCCGAGACTTCCACTGGGGTAAAAACTCGCTCATCAAAGTATTGAACTCGTCGTTGTGACGCCTTTCCAAAAGATGCACAAGTTCGTGCACGATGATGTATTCCAGGCACTGAACGGGCTTCTTGGCCAGCTCGAGGTTCAGCCAGATACGGCCTGCCTGTGCATTGCACGCGCCCCATTTGGTCTTCATCTTTCTGATCGCCCATTCCTCGGCCCGTACACCTACCCTGTCCTGCCATTTTTCGACCATGGCCGGGATCATCTCTTTGAGTCGCTCGCGATACCAACGGAGAAGCACCGCCTCACGTTGATCTGTCGTCAGTCCCGCGCGCGCGTGCAGCTCAATCGTGCCGGGACTGCGAACAATTACTTTCGCCGGCCCGTGAAACGGGACGAACCGCAGCCGATAGCGCCGTCCCAAAAAATAGTGGCTTTCGCCGCTGACCATTTCCCGCTCCGATTGACGCGGCTGAGCGTCGAATCTCGCCTGCTGTCGTTTGATCCATCCCAGTTTGTCGATCACTGCCAAACGAACAGCGTTGTCGGATACTCTCAACGGCGCGGCTACGCGCACCCGGCCATGCGGCGGGTAGACTCCCAGATGGAGGTTTTTAATATCCTTCCGGACAATTTGAACCGACAAACCGCTAACGACAATCCTGCGAGTCTCAGTAATCATGCTGTTTTTTCGCGAGTTCGAGCACCTGGTCTGCAAGACTGTCCACAGAGTCGGCTTCTTTCCCGGAGAATGGGGCCGGTCGCTCACCACTAGATCCGCTGCTTTGACCTGTCATCGCAAGGTTGAGCGCCTCGATCGCAGCCTTGATCGCGTTCTTGACTCGTCTGATCTTGAATATGTTGCCACGCCAGTCGTCCTGCGTGCTGGTGAGAATGGCGGA
>JBOHVN010000309.1:0-19867 GCA_050735675.1 Binatia bacterium
TTTGATCTCATGATCAATCTCAAAACCGCGAAGCAGATCGGCCTGACGATTCCGCAGTGGGTGCTGATGAGAGCGGACAGAGTGATCAAATGAAGTGTCGAGTGGCGAGTGGAGGGATGACAAAGGAAAAGACATGAAGAGGAGAGTCATAAGTCCTACGCTTAGCACTTTGCCCTTTGCGCTCTGCCTTTTTTGCGCCACGCTCTTTGCGCCCTGCGTGTCCGCCGAGGCACAGCAGGCGGCAAAAGCCCCCCGTCTCGGATACCTTAGCCCCGGCTTCTCTTCACCTGCGCCGGCTCGGACTGAGACTTTCCGGCAAGGGTTGCGCGAACTGGGCTACGTCGAGGGACAGAACATCGCCATTGAGTATCGTTTCGCGGAAGGGAAACTCGGCCGACTCCCCGGCTTGGCAGCCGAGTTGCTGCGTCTTAACGTGGATGTGATCTTCACGTACAGCACGCCAGCGGTCCATGTTGTCAAGAAGGCGACGACGACCCTACCCGTGGTTACGGTTAGTGGC
Organism: Binatia bacterium; assembly: GCA_050735675.1. Classification (GTDB taxonomy): domain Bacteria; phylum Desulfobacterota; class Binatia; order UBA9968; family UBA9968; genus DP-20. Next base: position 521 of record JBOHVN010000309.1, read on the forward strand.
GATCCAGTTCGTAATGGTTTTGTCGCTAGCCTGGCGCGGCCGGGTGGAAACATAACGGGACTGGCCAATTTAACTCCAGAGCTGGCGGGGAAAAGATTGGAACTGTTTAAGGAAATTGTTCCCCAAATCTTGCGTGTGGCGGTAATCTGGAATCCAGACGATCCAGGCTCTGGACTCAGAATGAGGGAGACGGAAGCTGCGGCTCGCGCCTTGGGTATCAAGATTCAATCTCTCGAAGTAAGAGGGTCGACCGATTTGGGAAAAGCATTCTCAGCCATAAAAATTGAGCACGCCGGCGGCGCTGTCCCTCTAAGGGGTAGGACCACGAATAATCTTCGAGAACGGATCATAGAGCTTGCGAAGAGGGATCGTGTGCCCACAGTTTATGACGATAGGCCGCTGGCCGAAGCTGGAGGTCTCATGAGCTATGGAACATTGATAGCCGACTTGGATCGCCGCGCGGCCACGTACGTGGACAAGATCCTCAAAGGTGTGAAGCCGGCTGACCTTCCGGTCGAGCAACCCACGAAATTTGAATTGATCATCAATCTCAAAACCGCCCGGCAGATCGGCGTGACAATTCCACCCAACGTGCTGGCGCGGGCGGCCAAAGTAATTCGGTGACGGACTTAGATCCTTCGCATCCGCTCAGGACAAGTTTTGGATTTGCGATGGTTCGAGGTCGCTCACCACGGGTTTTGGATTTTGGATTGGGTAAAAAACACATGAACGAAAACTCTGCGCCATTATGTCGGTGGCTACTATCGTCAAGCTCGCTCCAGTGTCAAGGACGACGGGGATAAGAAGAGACGACTTGGCATCCGCGGCTTCAAGTAGAAGGTCAACGACAATGGATGAGGCAGAGGGATCATAGATCACTCTGGTCATTAGAAGATGACCCCAGTATCAGGAGGCAGGCTGCCGGTGAAATGAATGCAGAGGTGTCCCGAATGTTTCCTAAGGGCGCGATGAATCTCGTCGCGATCCTTGCTGTGGGCAAGCACCCGCCCCTTGCGCAGGGAAGTCGAAGCATCCAGCTCGCCATCTTCGAGGAGAAGCCACTGATCAGGGTATTTGGTTTTTATTTTCTCTTTGGTCAATAAAGGTTTTTTGGACATGAAAACAACCTCCTACATCAGGCACGCCGTCTCCTCTTCGCGAGGAGCACGAATCACCGATGGCATCTTGTTAGGTTCAACTTGTCGGGCCTTGCCTTCGACCTCTTGGCCGGAGTCACCCGATTGCGACAAGTGTTTCGTTCACGACGGCAACATACTTGCCGACATATTTCGTGACGAGTTCGCTGAAGTATTCCACTATCCAAAGATGGTCCTTGTCAATGACCGTTTCCCGCTGCGTTGAAGGATTCTCGCTTGCTTTCACTATAGGGCGCAGGCTGTCGTTAGGCAAGGCGCAGCGTCTATTGGCAATGTTTCCACCGGGAGAAATCTATGAATAGAAGAGTCTTCGGCTTTGCTCTTTGCGCCATGCTCTTTGCACTTTGCCCTCCCGCCGAGGCGCAGCAGTCGCCGAGAGTCCCGCGGATAGGTGTCTTGTCGGCGTCGTCCAGCGTTCGCGCGACCGATGACCCCAGATTCGAGGCGTTCCGGATGGGGCTGCGCGAACTGGGCTACGCCGAGGGAAAAAATATCGTTATCGAGGTCCGATATGCAGAGGGAAAGCTCAACCGGCTCCCTGCCCTCGCGGCCGAGCTGGTTAGCCTCAAGGTTGACGTGATCGTTGTTGCAGGCGGCACGGCCCCAGCCCTTGCTGCAAAAGCAGCAACCACCACGATTCCCATCGTTATGACGTATGTTGGTGACCCTGTTGCGAGAGGGCTCATTGTCAGTCTTGCACGTCCGGGCGGGAATATTACGGGGCTGACAAGCGTTTCCCCGGACTTGGCTGGAAAACGGTTGGAATTGCTCAAGGAGACCGTTCCCAGGCTCAGCCGGGTGGGCGTCCTCTGGAACCCTGCCAGCCAAGGCGCTACGGCTAACTTCAAAGAGACCGAGATAGTGGCGCGGTCGTTTGGGCTGCAGGTCCAATCTCTGGAGGCGCGGAGCCTCGCGGAGATAGAGAGTGCATTCAAAACAGCAACTATGGGACGGGCTGACGGTCTCATCGTGGTGGAGTTTGCCGGCATAAGTGCTTACAGAAGACGAATCGTGGAACTTGCAACAAAGAGCCGGTTGCCAACGATGTTCGCGCAAGGGGTGCACGTGGAATCCGGTGGGCTGATGTACTACGGGCCGAACTATCCTGACCTGCATCGGCGCACCGCCACTTATGTCGACAAGATTCTCAGAGGGGCTAAGCCCGCCGATCTTCCCGTCGAGCAGCCGATGAAGTTCGAGCTGGTGATCAATCTGAAGACGGCGAAGCAGATCGGCCTGACGATTCCGCCGAATGTGTTGGCGAGAGCGGACAAAGTGATCAAATGAAGTGTCAAGTGGCGAGTGGAGGGAGACAAAGGAAAAGACATGAAGAGGAGAGTCATAAGTCCTACGCTTAGCACTTTGCCCTTTGCACTTAGCCTAGTGGGCGCTTTGCTCTTGGCACCCTGCTCGTTCGCCGAAGCGCAGCAGGCAAAGAAAGTCCCTCGGATCGGTCTCTTGTCGGTCGGGGCCGACCCCGCAAAGCCGGTCGTTTGGTTGCCTTTCCTGAAAAAGATGCGTGAATTCGGTTACGTCGAAGGCCAGAACATCGCCTTTGAGCGTGGCTTTGGCGAGGGAAGAAGGGAGCGCCTCCCTGAACTAGTCGCAGGTCTCGTCCGTGCCAAGGTTGACATCGTTGTTGCCACCGGGACATCAGAGAACAAAGCGGCCAAACAGGCGCTCCCGACCACTCCGATTGTCATGATGCTGGTCGGTGATCCGATTGGCGATGGACTCATCAACAGCCTTGCTCGGCCCGTAGGGAATGTCACCGGTGTAACAACGCTAAGCGAGGAACTGAGTGGCAAGCGCCTGGAATTACTCAAAGAGGCGATTCCTCGGATAGCCCGCGTAGCCCTGCTGCTCAATCCTAGTAGTCCCCGCAGGGCACGACAACTGCAAGAAACAGAAAACGCCGTCAAGGAGTTCTCTCTGCAACTCCGCGTCCATGATGTGCGTGAGCCTGAGGGGTTGCCCAAAGCATTTTCAGCAATGACTAGTGAGCGAGCTAACGCGCTCATCGTGCCGATTGACGCGATGTTTTTTAATCAGCGAATTCGAATCGTGAGCCTCGCCCGAGAGAGTCGCCTTCCGGCGATCCACGACCAAGGGGAGTTTGTCGATGCCGGGGGGCTTATGGCGTACGGGCCGAGCAATTCAGATCTTTCCAGCCGAGCCGCCATATTCGTAGACAAAATCCTGAAAGGCAGGAGGCCCGCGGACCTGCCTGTGGAGCAGCCAACGAAGTTTGAGCTGGTGATCAATCTCAAAACCGCCAAGCAAATCGGATTAACTATTCCACCCAACGTTTTGGCGCGGGCGGCCAAAGTAATTCGGTGACGGACTTAGATCCTTCGCATCCGCTCAGGACAAGTTTTGGATTTTAGACCTGTGGTGAGCGTAGTCGAACCATTGCCGATTTTGGATTGGGGAAAAAACATATGAACGAAAACTCTTCGCTCCGAGTTCTGAATTCCCGCTCCGATAATTTAAAATCGAAAATGCAAAATCTAAATGGTGGATTCGGGGTGTTGGATTAGATAAGATATTAGCGCGGGATAGTTTGAATAATTCGAGGTTCGGAAAGGAGTATCCCATGAGTCATTTACGGTGGATTCGATCAAGCCTGCTTCTAACCGGAGCGATGGCGTTGTTGAGTTCGGTTCTATGGGCAGCCCAAGACGTCATTTACCGGAGCCCGGACTCGACCGGACAGTTTTGCCATCTGAAATTTCCGGCGATCAGGGAGGAGACGTTATCGTCGGGCCGTCCCATGCTGAAGGATCCGAGTGAGGGCGATATCATCGACTTCTATGGTCCTTGCGACCACGATCCGCTGGGCAGAGCGGAGGTCCTTCGCCAGAGAGCCGACGCGCGGCGCCAGCGTGATCGAATCGACGGCGAAACCGACTGAAAACAAGAATTTTTAAACAACAAGCGGAGAAATAAATCGAGGGCCGTAGGACCGGATCGAGTAGTTCGATGAAACAAGTTCTTCAGGGCTCATCCAGCCTTTCGGGCAGATCACGCGCTTTAGCTGTCCAGCTTTGAAGACTAGGAACTGGTGGGTCTTGCTGGTGTCCCTGAGAACTCGAACTCGATATCCCCTGTTCTCGACAACGCGGACTCGACCTATTCGCCGGTCCGGAATTCGGACACAATCTCCAAGTCCAAATCGCCGAGGCATTTCTCGCTCGTTAGCGTCTTCTCTCAGCGACTGCGAGGAAAAAACTACAGCACTGCGGAACTGGCCGGGCAGGGCAGGAAGGAAGATGCCCTCGGAATCAAGATATCTTTTTTGCCCGCAGCCGCTCGATGAGAGCGGTCACCTCTTCGAGCCGGGTGCGCGCCTCCGCTTCGGCCTTGCTCCGCTCCTCGGGCGATGTCTGTTTATCGACTGCGTCCTCGAACGCAGTCACGGCAACACCAAACACTTTGAGCAAACGGCGCGTTTCATCCGTCGGCATGGCTCCTCCTTTGTCGTCGCAGTTTCGAGTTTGAAGTTCCGAGTTTCAAGTTAACCCGAAACGCGAGACTCGAAACTCGAAACCGGAGATCCAATTCCAAGCTCCCTCAACTTGCGCTCCGGAATAAATCCGTTCTCGTCCCAACCTCTGGCCTGATAATAACTCTGGATCATCTCGCGTAGCTCGTCCGGTGTTAAGCCAACGCCCTGAGCTACGCCTGTCGGGAGAGTTTCGCTCAGCAAACGTTGCGGTAGCCAGTCATCCTCAGGCCGCCAGCCCTGGCGTATGTTAAAAAGCTTTTTCAAGGTGTGCATGCGCTCGCCCATCCGCCGCAACTCGTCGCTCGAGCAGCTCCATCCGGTAATACCGCGGAGAAGCTCCGCGGCCTCGCTGTAAAAGTCGTCGAAGCATTTGCGCAAAAATTTACAGACGATCAGCGAATCCATCACCACTGCAAAATCTTCCGAATCGGAAACCAGAGCGCCGCGCCCGGCATCCCCTAAGAAACGATCAATACGGCCGGAAAAGTCGTGCTCGTAGGCGCCGGAACGATTGTGGCAAGCGCCGCGCGGACTGACTGCCAGGCCCAGCGCCATGGTCTTCAAACTGCGCGGCTCGTAACCGGGAAGCTCCAGACCTTTGACGTGCATGGCGAAATCAGACGATCCCTGTCCGATCGCCCGCGCCGCGCCGCGTGAACCTTCACTCAAAAGATCGCCGAGCCCGCGCCGTTCGCCGATGGCGCGAATCATCGCGAGCACGCCGTCGCCGCTGCCGAAACGCAAGCCAAATTTCTCAGCCTCCGGTAACAATCCCTTCTCAGCGCACTCCATGGCCCAGGCCAAAGTGCCGCCGGAGCTGATGGTATCGAGACCATAAAAGTCACAGAGCTGCGCGGCTTGAAGTACCGTCTCTGAATCTCGAATCCCGCAAAGCGGTCCGAGAGCGAATAGGGTTTCATATTCCAGACGCTGCTCCGTCCCGTCCAAAGACTTGAACAGGCGTTCGCAGCGAATCGTGCAAGAAGCGCAGCCGTGCCTGCGGCTGAAACTATTCTCCGTTAGACTTTCTCCGCTCAATTCCTCGGCGTGATCAAAGGTCGATTGTTGGAAATTACGCGTGGGCAAACTCGCCAGGCGATTGAACACCGCCAGGTTCGCGACAGTCCCGATGTTGCGATATTTGTCGGTGAGCGAACCGAGGCTGCGACGGCGCAGAGAGTCGGCAATCGCATCGACAGCGCGCGCATCGGCCACAGGAATTTTTGCATCACCGCGGAGCGCGATGGCCTTCAAGTTCTTCGCACCCATCACCGCGCCCACGCCGCCGCGGCCCGCATGCCGGCCTTCGTTGCTGATGGTGGCGAAGCGCACCCGGTTCTCTCCCGCAAGACCGATGGCCGCGACTCGCGCTCCCGGGTCGCCGAGCGCAGAGCGGATGGCGGTTTCGCTCTCCAGTGCGCTCCTGCCGCGAAGCTCTCCCGCGTCTCTAACTTCTACGCTATCTTCGTTGATCGAGAGGTAGACAAGTTTTGGCGCCCGCCCGGTAATCACCAGAGCGTCCATGCCCGCGGCCTTTAGCTGCAGGGCGAAAAAACTTGACGAGAGCGAGTCGGCGATAAAGCCCGTGAGCGGAGATTTTGTCACGACGGCATACTTCGCCGTCGTCGTAAGTCCGGTGCCGACCAGCGGCGCGCTGGCAAAGATCAAGGGGTTAGCGGGCGAAAACGGATCGACACCCGCTGGCGCAAGATCAAACAGCAGGCTGGTGCCCAAGCCAATACCGCCAAGAAACGCGCGCAAGCGTGCTTCCTCGATATCTTGCCAGGCGTGGTCTCCTCTGGTCAGATCAATGTGGAGCAAGCGACCATGAAATCCGAACATTTAACCTCCGGCATCGGCGGAAATAATAAAGATGCGATCCCCCGCATGCACCCCGGCGTTAGCGTCGCGCACAAAGTCCACGCCGTTGATATTGCAGGCGTAGCCGCGAGTGAGGCTGCGGCCGTCGGAAGCGACTACCCGCCCGACCAAAACCGGATATCTTTCGCTGAGGGCGCCGTAGACATCCGACAAATGCGTGGGTTGCGGCAACTCCAGCGCTACTTCCCGAGTTTTGGTCAATAAACGAGCAACGCCAAATAGCTCCACAACACACTGCACCGAAACATTCTCGACATGCTGGCCCTTTAACTCTGTCACTTCATGACCTCCGCCTCTGTCTGTTCTCGTTGTCTGCTTCTTTCCCACCGGGCCAATGCGGTTTCATAATCTTCCGGTGTATTCATGTTGAGAAAGCTCAAGCCCTCGGGATCGAAGCGGCGGATGTCTTCCTCGTGGATTTCTAATGTGCGGACCTTTTTGTAAAGCGAAATCGGCCGGAGCTCGCCGCGTTCGAGCTGGTCTTTTAGCAGCGGCGCAACACTCTGGCGGTAAACCGCGTGCAGCGGCTGAAAACGATCCTGCCAATAAGGCACCACGACGTCGTAATTCGAAATTTGCTCTGTAAGAAATGAAACCAACCGCAGGTTCAAAAACGGCGCGTCGCATGAGATCACAAAAGCGAACTGTCCGCTTGCTGCCCGGAGACCGTAATAGATGCCGCCTACCGGCCCTTGAGACGGCAACTCGTCGCGCACGACAGTCACCGGCAATGGCGGCAGCTCCTGCCCCTCTGCAGCCACGGCAACGACATGGGTGAACAAACTGCTCAACGCGCGTACCGTATGCGCGACGAGCGGCTCGCCGTCGAAAAGCAAGAGCGCTTTTGGCCGCCCCATGCGGGAGCTTTTGCCGCCGGTCAGGATGATAGCGCTGGCATCCACAGACGGATGTTAGGCTCAACGAATCAACCTAGTCAACCACAAGCTAAGCCAGGCTGAGATTAGGGAATGGGCCCTGAAAAAAAATGATGCCGGAGTTGGAGAAAAGCCTCCTGAGATAGGGCGACCGCGCCAGGAAAATGTCAGGTTAGAAAGGGGGATGGAGGTTTCTTCTCCCGTGTAAACAATAACGGCGACCCCTGATCGCATTTTGATCGGTATAATCCTGACCGCTTCTGAAATGACGCCAGCTATTTGAGCAGCTCACTATTGGCCAGCATCGATAACCCCTGGGCGATTTCGTCGTTGCTGTTCTCCGCCACTTGCCCCTGCGGTGTAAGGCGATCGATGACCTCGGGCAGTACCTGAGCCATTGCCGAACCTGCCTGATCCTCCGGCATGCCAAACCGCGATGCTAAATCGCTGATCGTCGATGAGCCAAAGATCTGTTGGAGCTGGTCCGCGGAGATGTTCATGTTCTGGCCGGTGCCCACCCAGGAGTCTGCTTGTTGCGAGAGGCCGCCCTCGCGAAACTTGCTCAGGATTCCCTCCAACCCGCCATTTTGCTGTAGCATCGATAGCGCCAGTTGAAGGAGCAAATTTCCGCTCTGTGGCTGGTTACCGCCGCCAAGACGGCCTAAAACAGAGCCGAGTGGATCCTGCCCTTGATTGCCACTCAACATAGAGCCAATCGCATTGCCGATTAGACCATCTAAAAGTCCCATCGCTACTGCCTCCTTTTGGCGATACTTTGATAGGTCGATTCGGAGCGCGACTGTATCAGCAACACACTGTTGGGACAACTCCCCTTGGGCTTGCTTCGCTAGAAAATTTAACGCTAAGATGATCATGCGGAACGGCAGCGGCTTGACGGGCGTTACATAGATTTTATTGCCGCCAAAGGAGACTTTTCTATGCGTCTCGACGAGGAACAAGAAAGCCGTAACATCGAAGACCGCCGCGGTTTTCGTGTCTCACGCGGCCTCGCGGGCGGCGGCATCGGCACCATCGCCGTCGTTTTGATTGCGCTCTTTTTTGGCGTCGATCCAAGTATACTGCTTCAAGGTAACGTGCAAGAAACAAATCTCCCCCGGACTTCATCGCCTCAGTCTCAACGAGCCGGCGCAGAGGACGAGATGCGGCAGTTTGTAGCTCGGGTGCTCGGCAGCACCGAGCGGACGTGGACCAAGATCTTCCAAGCGGGGGGCCGCACCTATGAGAAACCAACTTTGGTGCTTTTCTCGGACGCCGTCCAGTCGGCCTGCGGCTTCGCCCAGGCGGCGTCAGGCCCTTTCTACTGCGGCCCCGATCACAAAGTCTATATCGACCTCGCTTTTTACCGCGAACTGCGCCAGCGCTTCCAGGCGCCCGGCGACTTCGCCCAGGCCTACGTAATCGCGCATGAAGTCGGCCATCATGTGCAAAATCTTCTCGGCATCATGAACAAGGTCCAGGCGTCGCAGAGCCGCGCAGCCAATCGGACCGAGGCCAATGCGTTATCTGTCCGGCTCGAACTGCAAGCGGATTGCCTCGCGGGCATCTGGGCGAACTATGCGCACCGCGAGCGCACCATCCTGGAGCAGGGCGATGTGGAAGAAGGATTGAACGCGGCGGCCCAGATCGGCGACGATCGCATGCAAAAGCGTGCGGGCGGCTACGTGGTGCCGGAGGGCTTTACCCACGGCAGCGCCGAACAGCGGGTACAGTGGTTCCGCCGTGGGATCGAAAGCGGCGACCTCAAGCAATGCGACACATTCTCCACCCGCCCTGTATCGTAAAAGGGAGAGTGGAGTACGCTTACGCCGCTGCGCTACGGGACTTGAACTTCTGATATATCCACAACAAGAGGAATGCGCCGACGGTCGAACCGATCCAGCCGGCTGCTTCGCCGGCCTCGTACCAGCCCACCGCCTGACCGGCGTAAGTCGCGACAAGCGAGCCGGCAATACCGAGCAGGGTCGTCACGATGAACCCCATGTTTTCCTTGCCGGGCATGATCAGTTTTGCAATTACGCCGACGATAAATCCGATGAGAATGGTCATCAAAAGGCCAAACATGCGTTCCTCCTACTGCGTCTCTGCCGGCCCAATATCGAAAAAGGCCGGCCGGCAGCCGGTAGTGGTTCATTTACAGTCCGTCATGAATCTTCACATCGAGAAAAGATTCCTCGCTCTGCTCGGAATGACAATAAATCAGCATTTGTCATCTCGAACGAAGTGAGAGATCTCGATCTGACTGAACCACTACCCGGCGCCAGGGAAGTTTGTCGAAGCCATTAGTCTAGCAGTTTGCTGAAAACTCTAGATGCATGCTGCTCAAAAAGATCTCAGAGGCGAGGCGCGAGGCAGGTGTTTCGCGTTTCGGGTCTTGCGTTTCGGGTTGGAACTCGGAACTCGAAACTGCGTAAGCGCATATGAGTCTTTTCAGCAGCCTGCTAGCTTCGAAACGAACTTTGCTACTTGGTTTTGCTTTCGGCTTTCTTCTCCTCACTTTTGGTCTTGGTACCGGTCTTGGCTTTAGCGGCGTCTTTGACCTCGACGCTTGACGCGGTCATCTTATAATGGATGGTCGCCCTCGAGCCTTTCTTGAGGTCTCCCTTGACCTTGGTGTCCTTGTCGCGACCAATTTCCCATTTTTCATTACCCTTCTGAACGACGATGATGTCCTCCTTCACGTCGAGAACTGGTCCCGTGACTTGATAATCCTTGGGTTCAGCAGCGAAAGCAGCCGACGCCAAGAAAATAAATGCAACCAACAAACCTAGCAAACGTTTCATGGACAAACCCTCCTTGTTTAGTTTAAGTCAAACATTTCTAGAATGATATTGTTCCCGTATTTGCCTCGCCTCGACACGGTCCGTTTGAGATTCTTCCTGTTCCCTTAGACGCATGCGCAACAATCAATTCAGGACCGCGAGGGTTTATATACACAGTTGCATCCCCACCTCAAGTGCTTTCTCGGCAGCCGGGTCATACCCATAGCAAACCAGCCCTGAGATTGACACAAGACGAGGTTATCAGATATTCAGCCTGCCAATGGGAGAATCGCGGCCAGCCTGGGGTCGGGTTGGTTACAGCCGCCGCTCAAGACCGGAACGTTGGCGAGCAAGAGACGCCATTAACCTAGGAGGAGAACATGGATATCAACCAAATCATGCAAACGGTCACCACGATTGGCATTGCATTCGGTCTTAAGGCCGTCGGTGCAATCGTTATCTGGGTTGTGGGCCGTTATCTGATCGGTCTTGCCGTGCGCTTGGTGTCGGGTTCTCTGGAACGGCAGCAGGTGGACCCGACCGTCTTACGCTACCTCGGCACCGTCATTTCGGTAACTCTCAACGTTATTTTAGTCGTTGCGATTCTGGGCTACTTCGGCGTCGAGACTACCACCTTTGCGGCGATCATGGCGGCGGCCGGCGTAGCGATCGGCTTGGCGTGGAGCGGGCTGCTGGCGAACTTCGCCGCAGGAGCATTCATGATCATTCTTCGCCCGATCAAGGTAGGCGACTTCGTTACGGTGGCTGGAGTGACGGGGACCGTTAAGGAGATCGGTCTGTTTGTCACGGCGCTTAATACACTGGACAATGTCCTGACCATCGTCGGCAATAATAAAGTTTTCTCGGATACGATTCAGAATTTTTCTGTCAACCCCTACCGGCGCGTCGACCTCAAAGCGCAACTGAACCACAGCGTTGATCACACTGCTGCTATTCGGCTTTTGAAAGAGCGGCTCGCAAAGATTCCAAACGTGAGATCCGACCCCGCACCTGACGTTGAGATACTGGAGTTCAACCTTGCTGGTCCGGTGCTTGCGGTTCGCCCGTACTGCCATACCGACCACTATTGGCAGGTTTACTTCGACACCAACCGGGCTATCCGTGAATCGTTCGGTACCGCTGGGTTCCCGGTGCCGGAGCAGCACTTTGTGGTAAGGAACGGAGTCGGAATCGCGGCCGGCAGTTAGAGATCTTTTTTAGGTTGTTGGGATGGGCAATCAGCGGAGCGAGCGAAGCCTCATCCAAAAATCAGCGATGAAAGGTGTAACGCAATTGTTCAGGTGCGATCAGTTGCCGGCAGCACCTAAATTTTGCCTTCCCGGCGGAGGTTTTCCAGCCGGGAATAAATAATCTCGCTAGGAGTTTGCGAGTACGAATCTTCCGGCAACGCTTCAGCGGCGGCGCCGAGTTCGATGAGACGATGATTGAGCCTTTTCAGTTCGGCGTATTTCTGCCTTGATTCATCGATCCGTTCGACGCTAATCGTGATGGATCGGTCGATGCGCGCCCAGCATTCATTTAACGCGCTTTGATCTTGCTCTGCTTGTCGGCGCAAGTATTCCACTTCCGCCTGAACAGTCTGCCGCGCCAGCGGGCGCAGCCGCTCTTCGATTTGCGCTTGCATATCGCGCACCGTTTGCAGCAAACGGTCGAACGGATGATCTTCGTTTTTCAAAATAGGCTTGAGTTCGTCTGCGCGTACAATCGCAGGGGGAGTTTCTGACGACGGTGCCGGGTCCGGCGCCTTGATTGCGCCGAGAGCGGACTGGATGCGCGAAATCTTTTCGAGCACCCTGCCCGGATCGTCGAGCAGATGTTGTAGTTGTCTGATCGGATCCAGGTCGGCCACTTAGTTAAGCGATCTTTCTATTTCCCAGCGCCTGCCGCGACACGCATACCTCCTTCGTCATGGTCCGACAAACTCATGGATTTGGTGGAAACCAATTCCAGCACGTCGCTCCGGCTGAAACGCCAACTGCGGCCGATGCGGTTACCTGGGATGACGCCTTTCTCGGCCAATTTATAAACCGTCTTAAGATGTATTTTGAGCAGTGCCGCGACTTCTGACGGGGTCATGATTTCTTCCATCCGGTGTTTCTCCTTTTGATTAAACTACTCACCGTTTGGAGTTGCAACGCATGTCTCGTGCCATACAAGCACATCTTCGTGCCCACATCGCATAAGGCCCGATTTTACCGAAGTTTTCCGCTGTGAGGCGAAAAAATGTACCTTACGGTGCAATAGCGCGGTGGCGCACCGGGGCTGGACAAAATTGGCCGGTTAGTGCAGTTTTTGGCATGGCCTTGGCACACCAAGAGAACTTCTTTGGCCGTTTCCCCAACGAAGGGAAAGACGCCAATTTACGTCGCCGCCCGGCACGCATCGCAAACAATGCTTTGCCGACGGTCGAGCCGCTTAGTCGTCGCTCGTGCGGCCGTGTGAATGGCGCGCCTGAACTTGCGCCAGCTGCTTCTGCCATTTTTTCGAAAACTCGCTGCGGGTCTCGTCGCTCATCGCGCTCGTCGCGGGAAATTTATCGCGCCATTCCCACGGCCGCACCGCTTCGATGATCATGCGCGAATTGTGGCCCTTTTGTCCAGGCGGGATGATCGGATCGAGCGGGCCGCTCCAGGTGCGCCGCAAGATATCGACGGTCGTCGCCGGATCGGAGCGCGTGCAGATCGCCCACATGACTTCATTAACATCGGTAATATCGATATCGTCGTCGACCACGACCACGTAACGGCCCAGATAGGCGCCGGCGTGGCACTGGCAAGCGATCAATGCCGCTTGTTTGGCGTGGCCCGGGTATCTCTGCTTGATCGCCACGACGATCATGAAGCGCTGCGCCGGCGGCGGCAGATAAACGCCCTTGATGTCCGGCACGCCGGCCTGCTCCATGCCGTTCCATACGGTTGCCGCGCGCAAGCACGAGCGGTACATGCCGTGAATGGTCGGCTTGAACGGCGCAGCGCCGCAGATGATCGGATCGTTGCGATGATACAGGGCTTTGACCCGGACGAACGGTTCGGCGCGCTGCGCGCTGGCGTAGTAGCCCGGCCATTCGCCGAATGGCCCCTCCTGCATAGATTCACCGGGGACGATTTCGCCTTCGATGACGAATTCGGCATTAGCGGGAAAATGAAGTCCCGTGATCGGTCCCTCGATCACATCGATGGGCTGGCCGATGAGCCCGCCGGCCCAATCATATTCGTTGACGCCGAACGGCACCGCCTGAGACGCGGCGATAAAGAGCAGCGGATGTTGGCCGAAGGCAATGGCGACGGGAAATGACTGGCCGGCCTTCATGGCTTTTTCGTAATGCATTTTGCCGTGTTTTCCCGGCGAGATGTAAAGCCCGACTTTGTCCTTATCCTGCAGCATGACGCGGTAGCAGCCGACGTTTTCGACGCCGGTTTCGGGATCGCGGGTCACAACCAGATGAGCGGTGCCCAAATAGCGCCCGCCGTCGCCCGCGTGCCAGCGCGGCACGGGAAATTTCATGAGATCGATTTCGTCGCCGCGCTCGATGTTTTCGAATACCGGCCCGCTAGAGACCACGTTGGCTTTTACCGGCTGCATCGCGCGCAAGCGCGCGCGCAACGCATCGATCAATGGAATGATCTTCAAATCCATCGGCAGATTGAGGGTCAGCGCCGTGCGCTCCAAGGTTTCGAGCATGTTGGCAAGCACGCGCCGGCCGGGATCGAAACCGGGGACGTTGTCGAAAACGATCGCGGGCGGCGTGGAAATTCTTTCGAGAATAATTTCCGTGAGCGCGCCGATCTCGAGATCCCAGTGCGCTCCGGAGATCTGCTCGAGCTGCTCCAGGCGCTTGACCTCCTTGAGCCAGTCGCGCAGATCGCAATTATACGTTTGGTCCGATTTAACGGCGGCGGCAGTGGCCATGAAAGACTCCCTTCGGTTCGCTGGCGGTCCTACTCGACGAGCTTCAACGTGGTCGGGCAAAAAATTTCTTCAGGCGCGATCTTTCGCGCCGTGATGCCTTGAGCGTCGCAATAAGCGAGGAATTTCTCGAGCACATGCCGATTCGCTTCCAGGCCGTAGGCCCAAGGATCGGTCTTAAAGGTTTCTTGTTCTTCGGTCAGGTAGTGATTGGGCCAGGCTTGGACCAAACTCGGGATCGTCCGCCGCCAGCGCTGCGCCCAGCGTTTCGCATCGGTATATAGCCGAAAGAGTTTTTCCGGCAGCTCCGGATGTCGCTCCACGACATTCTTTTGCAACGCGAGCACGTGCATGATCGGCAGGATTTTCGTGTTGCGAAAATAGCTGGCCTCGACCTCACGCGAGTTTTCGAATAATCGCTTGACGGATTGATTGGCGAGCAGCGTCGATAGTTGCGATTCGGTCACGCCCAGAGCATCGACCTGCCCGTCGAAGAGGGCGCGACAAGCGCGCTCAGTGGTATTCCTGCCGCTGTTTTCGATCCGGCGAATCACCGACCCGTCGCGGGGGGCTACCGTCGCGCCGGGGTCATGATCGTCCCAGTGGTGCATCGAGGCGACGTACCATTGGGAATCTTTCGCCGACACGCCGTACTCGTCGATCAGCATGCCGCGCATCCAGATCGCCGCGGTCTGCACCCAGCGGAGAAAGCCGATTTTCTTGCCGTTCAAATCCGCGGGTTTAGTAATGCCGGAATCTTTGCGAATGAAAATAAAGCCGTGGCGAAACATGCGCGAGGGAAAGACCGGCACGGCGATGAAGTCGGCTTTGCCGCGCGAAGTGTAATAAATCAATTCGCCGAGCGACATCTCGGAGACGTCGTACTTTCCCTTGAACATACCGGCAAACATCCCGGGCACGTCTTCGGTCTCGTGGATCTCGAACTCGAAGCCGGGAATTTTCATCTGGCCGCGCAGAATCGGCAGCCCGCCGTCATAGGCGCGGCTGGCCAGGCTGATTTTGGTCGGAGAAGCCATCGATCGTCTCTAAGATGCGAGCCGAATTTTTCAGGCCGTTTAGTTCGCTGATTCTTCCCGGTAGAGCTGCAAAGACTCCATCACCGGGCGATCGTTGATGGAAAAGAGCACCGCCTCATCGTTGGCGACATTCTCGTGCGCATGCCACTGCCAAAGGGGAACGACGAAACTGTCGCCTTTGCTCCACTCCAGATAGTCTTCGCCGACCCTGGTGCGGCCCTGGCCGCGGACCACGTGGTAGATCGCCGTGCTGGTATGGCGATGCCTTTGAGTCGACTCCTTGCCTTTGAAAAGCTGGATCTCGCAGGACATGGTCGGATAGGTGTAACCGCCGGTCACCGGATTGACGTAGCGCAGCAGACGGCCATCGTGCGGATCATGGTCATGCTCGCCGAGCGCACGCAGCGCGGCGTGGGTTTCCTTCCACGCGTAGCGAAACGGCACGCCGCGACGCAGGCTTTCGTCCGTTTTCGGCGAGCGCGCAAAGCCCAAGCGGCTGAGCGACTCGCCGGTTTGTCGATGGATCGGCTGCTCGGCGGCTTCCGACTCTTCGAAAAAGAGAATATTGAAAGATTGAATCAGCGGCCCGTCCAGACCGTCGAGCCAAATGATCGGGTCTTCGGACTCGTTATGATGATCGTGCCAGGTCCAGTTGGGCGTGAGAATCAGATCGCCCTCTTCCATGTAGAACTTTTCACCCGCGACAGCGGTGTAGGCGCCCCTGCCTTGCACGACAAAGCGGATCGCCGCCATGTTGTGCCGGTGCGCCCGCGCCACCTCGCCGGGATTGACGATCGAAAACGTCACTTGCAAGGTGTGTGAAGTTGACTTGCCCGGCATGTGCGGGCTCACCAGCCGGATGGCGCGCCGCTCGGCCTGCTCGATGCCGATGGTCTCGCTGGCCTTGAGCAGACCATCGAGCAACGGCTCCCACTTCCACAAGTAAGGCGCCTCGGACGCATGGCCGGGGACGCGCGTGCGCCAAAATCCCGAGAGCTGGTTTTTCGCCAAATGGCTATCGAGCTCCTCAAGCTTCATCGGCTCCTCCCGGCGCCATGCTACGATGCTTGCGCCATCGCGTGCGCCATCCCGCCGAAATACGCGCGATGGAGATCCATCGACTCCTTGACCGTGTCGAGCACGTCTTGCTCGCGCCCCGGCGCGACATATTTCTCCAGCACGTCGATGAACATATCGGAATGCTTCACGTCGGCCTTGCTGTGGGCGGTAAAGTTCGGCATCTGGGCATCGGCGAAATGCAAATCGCGCTGCCAGATTTTATACAGCCGGGTGCAGTTGCCGCCGCCGAGATCGCCCAACAAGCGGTCGTCGTTGGTCCATTCTGCGATCGTTGATGCCGCGATCGCCTCCTGCCACGGCCGATGGCGCGCAAGCCAGAACCAGCCGTAGATCGCCGCCTTGGTCGTCGGCAGCGGCTGCGCCTGGAGCACATCGTCGACGCTCAAACCCAGTTCTTTTCCCTGCCGAAAAATCAGATCGAGATGGCCGTGCTTCGAATGCTCGTCCTCGACCAGCTCCTCGTGTTCATGTTCCAGGATGCGTTGTTTGACTTCGAACTCCGGGCAATTCGCCGCCACCTGCGGCCAAAAATTTCTCCGCTGGCGCACGTACAGGCTCAGTTGCAGCAGGTAAATCTGCGCTCGTTCTGAAGTCATCGGAATCGAATAAAAATGGCCCATTTCCGGCGATTGAAACAAATCGCGCACACACTCGCCTAATTTCGCCCGCCATTCTTGTGGTTTCATGACCCACTCCTCCTGCGATTTTCCCTTGGTGAATACGCGTGGGCGCCGTATAAACTGCCAGCCAGCGCCACCGTACGCAGCGCCAAACGATCGCACGGTCGGACAATTGTTCGAGTTTTACGACTATCCGATCCGCCGAAGGATTGTCAAGCCGCCGGTCGCGCTATCGACCGCTCTGCATTGCGCGCGATAGAATGCTTGTCAACGTAGCCGAACGAATGACCGGTGCTGCCGCCAATAATGAAGATGGATCGGAATGCTTCGCTGAGACCGTCGTTGGGTTCGCGGGCGGCCGCTCGCTTATTGTACTTTGAGATTCTCTTTGGGTGGAGGTAAAAAACGTAGCAACACGGTTTGCAACTCGGTGAGAGAGACCGGTTTCGTGATCACCGCGTGGGCGCCGGACTGCAACGCGGCTTCCCGATGTTTCTGCGACACCCACGCCGTGCAGATGATGACCGGCGTATCCTTTGTTAACGCGCTCTCGCGCAAGCAGGTGGTTGCCTTGATACCGCTCATGCTCGGCATGCCGATATCCATAAAAATCAAGTCCGGTTTCTCCGTCAGAGCCTTCTGCACGCCGACCTCGCCGTCGTCGGCCTCGATGACCTCAAAACCCAAATGGCGAATCAGCACGGCAAAAAGCTCGCGGCAGTCGGTGTTATCTTCGATCACTAATACTTTGTAGGACATAGAGAATACGCGTTGAAGCAGAGCCCGTGCCAAGTCTAAAAATCTATGTTTTGCCGAGTGTTGGCCGAGCTTGCCGGCTCGAAGCGGGCTCGAATTCACCGCCGCTGTCATACAATGACAGACCCGGATGACAGAGTACGAGGTTTGAATCACTCCGCTAAACTCACGTGCACAGCGT
Organism: Binatia bacterium; assembly: GCA_050735675.1. GTDB lineage: Bacteria > Desulfobacterota > Binatia > UBA9968 > UBA9968 > DP-20. The sequence goes on from JBOHVN010000309.1 coordinate 18,323, forward strand.
TAAGCGCGCGAAAGTCTTCGACGATTCCTTCGATGGGCGTGAATTTACCGGTTCGCCGTAGGGATATCGCGATAAATACGTCGTTATCGCAGGCGCGGGGAGCGTGCGCGGCACCAGAAAAGGCAAGAAACCCCAGGCGGCTCGCTAGCTCTTCAAAAACGGCACGCCCAGGCGCATCAGGTCGTCGAAGGCATCCCAATGGACCATGTGCTTGCAGCCATTCACAATGTGGAGGTTGATCTGTGGTTGCATTTTTTTCAGCAATTCGGCGCGTTCACCGGCGTGGGCACGGTCTTCGCGGCCAAATATCATCAATAGCGGCACCTTCAGTTCGGTGAGCCTCTCCCATAACGGCTTGGCCGGCGCGGCAGCGCCCGCGGGGGCGTCGTGATTCTGGCGTTCCTGGTGCGCGATGAAATTGCGGCCGATCATGCGGCTGTGGCGTATGGCCACGTCTTCCTCCGAAATCAAGGCATGGTTGAAGGTATCCGCCTGCAGGAGTTTGCGGGCATCCTCCAGCGTCGGTTCTTTTTGCGCCATCTCCTTGTCGACGCGCGCCTGTACCGCTTCATACTTGCCGACCTGCTCTTCGGTCTGCGGCGGCAGCAGCGAGCCGGTGCCAAGAATGATGACGTGCGAATACCGGCTGGGGTCTTCCAATGCCAGCTGAATCGCAAAGCCGCCCGAGCGTGAATGCGCGATCAGCGCGGTCTTGCCCAGGCCCGCGGCATCGATGAATTTCGGGATGGAATTGCGTTGCTGTGCTACGCTTTGCTTGGCGGGTATGTCGGAGAGGCCAAAACCGGGAAGGTCAAAGGAAAGCGCGCGAAATCCGGCCTTGGCAAAAGGGCCGAGATTGCGCAGAAACACATCCGCCGAGCTGCCGAGCGACGCACCGTGCAGAAACAGCACCGATGGCCCTGAACCTTCTTCGATATAACGAAGTTGCAGTCCATCGACGCTAACGAACTTGTCTTCCGGTTTGATCCTTTCCACGGTATCCATGACATTGTCTCCTATTAAGGTAGAATAAGATTCTAATCCGCCTGCGCGTCGCCTGTGGCGGGCGCGGCTGCTACATGGCTGCGTCGTTCAAAGATATGGAAATCTATACAGGAAACTTAAACAACCTTTTTTCTGACGGGAGCTATATCGCCGAACCGGCGAGGTGTCAATCTCGCGAGCGTTTAGTGAAATTGGGTAAACGAGATGCTAGCAGCGAGGAGAGCAAACGCAAGCTGCTCGTTGGTAACACAGCGCGCTTTTGGGCGTTGGGGACGCTGTTGACTAACTAGACAAACTGGAATGCGGAAAGGAGACTTTCAGGGTCGCCTGAGTTGTGAGTTATTTGTCAATCGCCTCGACAATTTTTCCGTCTTGAATTCGACTCGCGGTTTCCTGGCCACTCGCCCAAAGTATCAACGAAGGGATGCGCAAGCGCGGCTGGAACCTGAGCGGCCGGGGAGGAAGAAATGAGTAAACGCGAAGGGACGGTGACTCTCTCCGTCAAGGTGAGCGTCATCACGGAAAAGTCGATCAAGGTAG
>JBOHVN010000310.1:0-28443 GCA_050735675.1 Binatia bacterium
AAGAATTCCCGACGGCGGTAAGGGCTATCTTTGCGCACGATAAAGTCGATCTTGATGATGTATTCCTCGTGAATCAGGTTGAACATTCCTTTGTCCTTAACCGCTCTTCGCACGCTTTCGGGCTCGAGGTAATATTCTTTTTCAAAGAGCGGAATAAACCGGTCGATGTCTTGCTCCAACAACTGCACGACGATATCGATATCGCGAGTCATGCGCGGAACAGTGTAGAGATTCGCGGCAGTCGATCCGGTGATCATATAGGCGATGCCGGCGCTGCCGAGACGTCGCGCAACCTGTTTCAAAACCTCCAATTCCTCGCTCATCGGTTATTCTTACCACATTCGAATGACATCCGGGGTCACGATTACCGGCGAAGTACCCGCTCAAAAGGCTCAAGCCGTTCAACTATGATCGTAGCGCCGCAGCGCCTCCTCCCGTTCCAGACGTTCCATCGCCAACGAATATTAATGCCTGTTCCAATCGTTCCAGTGGTTCCTGTTTGCTGCCATGACCGAGCAGCTCACTTGATATGCCTGAGCGCGGTATCGACTTCATCCAACTCGAACTCTTCCGGGTCGAATGCGCCGCCGATCCAATCGAGATACTCATCGTGCTCCTCGTGGCCGGGATCGCGGATTGCCGCCAAAAAGTTTTCGTATCCGCCGGCGCCGCCGCAATCCTCCGGCGGGCAGGCGCGGGCGCCGCCGATGCAGCGCGGATACCGAACCCCGGGCTCGGGCGCGAAAACTTTCTCCAACAAGATTTCATGTTCCCAGCCGTCGCCAAAATCGTATTCGTAAATCAACTTCTGCTTTGGCTTGGTCAGAACCCGGCCGAGTTGCGCTTTGCTGTCATCCTTCAAGTTCAGCTCGGAGAACTCGTCGATGTCCGGCGTGCCGTAATAGGTCTTACCCACTATGAATTGATGGAGGTGAGAGTCATACCAGCCCATCGCGATCTGTAAAAGCCGGTGAAACTCGGCCAGCGTGACGTCGGCGCGGACTTGAACGCGCCGCCAGATCGGCGGGCGGATGTATTTGAGCGTGATTTTTATCTGGTAAATCTTCTCATTTTTCGTCATCATTCCTCTCCTTTCGATCTTGCAGAGTTCAGCCAGAGATTTAAATGACAGTGAGTTCTTATCGCTTCGGCCGTTCGTGCCGTGGTTACTTGATTATCCCCTGGTTCGTTTCGGCAAAAGACTCCAGCACGGTGTGACATTCATCAAATTTTGATGCGCCAAAACCTGGCGTTCCATCGTTCAACCGCTTCGCTTCGACTTCGCTTCGCTGCGCTCAGGACAGGCGCTCCGTTCAAAACGTTTTAACAGGCCCCAAACCTCGTTACGGATACATTCACGTTTCCGGAATTCCTGAAACGAAGAAGAACACCGTAAATACGCGCGAGTCGCACGTCAAGAATAACCTTCTCACCTCGCACATTGTGGATTACCGATTCGATGAAGATTGTTTTCCCGGATGGTCGAGCGATTTTCATGGTTCCTCAAACTGGCCCACACAGTCTTGCAGCGGGCGTCTCTTCGCGAAGCCGACCAGGTCAAGTTGCTTTTGGAGCTCGGCCGATAGCCGCGGGAAAAGCCTGCGACGGAGACGACGCTGGCCTTCCAGACTCACCCATAGCTCCTCGTCCGCGTTGAATAAGGTCACGATCTGCTGAACACGTCGTTGCTCAGGGGCAAGATTGTAATAAAGGTTCATCATAGGATGCCGCGGCTTGATGAGAAAAAATACTTTCCATCACGTTCCCTAGTGGAGGTCGTTTCAATCGTTCCAAAGGTTCCACCGGTTCGCTGTTCAACACCGCTTTCGCTCCTGCAAAATGTTTCAAGGCAAACATTTAACCAACACGACTCAGGCGCGTTTCTTTCTCTTTGTCGTCCGCTTGGTCCGGTACTTCGCGGGAGATTCCGCTGCTTGTATGCCGCGTTTTGTTTCTGCCGGCTCGAACACGATGCGGACGCGCGCGCGCAGAGCCCCGGCGACGCGCCGTAGCATGCTCAGAGAGTGGCCTTCGTAGCCCGGCGATTCCAGGCGGCTGATCTGTTGCTGCGAGGTCTTGAGCAGCTTCGCAAGCTCTTTCTGAGACAGACCGGCTTGCTCGCGGAGCGCGGCGATTTGCAGCGCGACGTCCCACGCCTCGCCGGCATTTTTAAAGCGGGCCGCAAACGCCGGATCCTCCAATTGCCCTTCGAGATAACGATCGAAATTGGTTTTTCTCATCGATCTGTTCTTTTCACTCTGCGCCCTCTGCGTCCCGGCGGTGAATCTTCCGGCGAAATTCGTTTTCTCACGGTTCTGCTCTTTGCCGCCGGTCGTGCATCCGTTCCCGCGCGGTTGGGAGGTCGCGCGATGGGATCGCCCGCCCCTTCTTGCGAATGCGGTGCCGCAGGACGATCCGCCTGCCCTTCATGAAAAACCGCAACACGCGGGTATTGAGCTTGCCGACGTGGCGCGGCTCAAAGAGCCCATCGCCAAGCGCCTTGGATAATGGCTCCCGGTGATACTGGCGATTGCGCAGTTTTGCCAGGCCCGCAACCACGGCCGCAAAGTCGTCGGGATCATTGGCTCGCAACTCGTCCAGAAATTCCCGCACGGGGCACTTCCCGACTGGCGTCTCATAGAACTCTGCTATGACATCCATCGGGCAACAACACTAAATTTGATGTACATTAAAATCGATCGCATGCGGAATCAGGCCGCAATCAAGAGTTCGAACTGAGCACTTTCCTAGCTTCTTCTTTCACTTTTTGTCTCAGCGCCTCTGGTTGGGCGACGCGCACCTGGCCGCCAAAGCTCAAGATCCACCCGGCCAGCTCTTCGTTGTCGGCCACTTTCAATGTCAGCTTCAAGCGTCCGTCCTTCAGGAGCTTGGTTTCCTGGCTCGGGTGCCAGCTCTTGTCTTTGACCCAGGCGGCGGCTTTTTTGGAGAACAGCAGCTCGACTTCGATGCGCCGGCCGCTGCGCATGATGCCGAGCGCGTCCTGGACGTATTCATCGACCTTGAAGTCCAGGGGCATCTGATAGGGATGATCGGTGAGCGTAATCGAGCGGATGCGCTCGACGGCGAACATCCGCGCTTCCTTGCGCAAGTGGCAGTGGCCGATCAGATACAAGCCGCCACCGGCAAACCTGAGAAAATACGGATCGACCTCGCGCCGGCCGGTGCCGTTACGCGAAGCGGAGAAGTAACGCATTTGCGCCGTGCGCCGTTTGTCGATCGCTTGGGAGATCAGATCGATGGTTTGTCGGTGTCGGCGGAAATTCTTGTGCGGGCCGATGCCGACGGAGAACATCTGCTCCATCGCTCGCACGTACTCGTGCCCCTGGGGCGGAAGAGCGGTCGCGGCTTTGCTTAACGCGGAGTTGAGGGACTCGGCGATCTCCGTGCCTTCGAGCGGTTTCAGGAGATGGCGGCTAAGGAGCAGTGCCATCAGCTCCGTGGCGGAAAACCCGAGCGCGGGAATGTCGCGGAAGCCTGCCATCAGCCGCCAGCGGGTCTGACCGTTGTGTTTCTCGACTACGAGAGGAAAGCCGACGGCTTCCAGCGCCTCTAAGTCGCGCCGTACGGTGCGGGCGTTTTTCGGATAATCGTCGGGAACGTTGTCGACCAGCTCCTGGAGGCTTCGTCCCTGCGGGCCATCGAGTTGCCGCAGCAGATTCCATTGGCGGGTAATCTGATCGTTTCGAGGCATAACGCATGCCAGCGCGCCGATCGCGGAAGCGAACGCGTCTACGTTTCTTCCACTCCCGGCTATAACTGATGATCGATACGTCGAATGTTGACGAAGCGCTCCGGGCTGCTGCCAAGTTTTTAATTGGGCGGAGTTGGCGGCAGTGTACTGGAATCCCCGGGTTTGGAGCAAGGGCCGTACTGGGCCTAAGCTGTCGGTCAACGCTCGAACTGCCTGTTGGCGCAGCTCTTGTTCCGTGAGTTGTTTAGCCATTTGCGGTCACCTCGCTTAAGGTTCAACGACGAAACCGATACAATCTTGTGGAAATTGGGGTTCGCGAAATCGAGCACATCGAGTTGTAGTTGAAGCTCCGGCGATAGGTCCGGACAAAGCTCACGGCGACGGAGGCGCTTAAATGTGGCCGTGGGAGCCGCCGCAGCGGGCACAGTGATACTCGGTGCGCGGCAGGACGAGCTTGAAATCCGTGTTGGTGCCGAATACGCCCAGAACGACGAGGTGAATCCCTTTCCGTTTTCTAACGAAAATGGGCATACTGGACGGCAAGGGAAGCGTCAATGGCTACTGGAAAATACATCGACACCCTCAAGCAGCCGGGCTTCTTTGGGTTTTTCTCGACGCAATTCCTCGGCGCCTTCAACGATAATTTTCTAAAGATCGTGGTCTCCTTCGTCGCTCTGGATCTCGCCGTGCACGGCGGTCCGGGTTATGTCGAGATCATCGCTTTTCTATTCATTCTGCCCTCCGCGCTGTTTTCCGGCTACGCCGGCCATCTCGCCGACGTGTACAGCAAACGCACCATATTGGTGGCCGTGAAGGTCTGCGAAATCGTCATCATGGTCTTGGCGATCGCGACGTTTTTTACCGGCCATCTCGAATCCATGCTCGTCATCGTCTTTCTCATGGGCCTGCACGCCGCGTTCTTCAGTCCGGCCAAGTACGGCATCCTGCCGGAGATGCTTCCCGATAAGGATCTCTCGCGCGGCAACGGGCTGTTGGAGATGAGCACCTTCATGGCGATCATCCTCGGCACCTCGGTCGGCGGCGCGCTCTTTGCGCTTTGGAAGCACAACCTGCCGCTGATCGGCCTGTTGATGTTGGTCATCGCCGTCCTCGGTACGCTGACGAGCTTGCGGATCGCGCGTGTCCCGCCATCTGGCGCGGCAAAGCTGTTCCAATTGAATCCTTTCGGCGAGATCGCCGATGGCTTCCGCCGTTTGCGCGCCGACCGGCCGCTCTGGCTGACCGTGATCGGCATTTCCTTTTTTTGGTTTCTCGCCGCGCTGGTGCAGATCAATATGCTTTTCTTCGGCAAAGAATTGCTGCAGCTCGATGAATTTCACAATAGCTTGCTTTTCACGTTCCTGGCGGTGGGTATCGGCTTAGGCAGCCTCGCCGCCGGCCGATTGTCGGGCGACCACATCGAGCTGGGTCTGGTTCCGCTCGGCTCCGTCGCGATGGGCCTTTTCCTCGGCTTGGTTGCCCTCTCTGCGCCGTCCTATCCGCACACGGCCGCCGCTCTGGTCGGGCTCGGTTTCGCGGCCGGCTTATTCGCCGTGCCGTTGAATGCGTATCTGCAGCAAAAAGCCGGGCGCGAAGAAAAGGGTCAGTTGATCGCGACCAATAACTTCATGAACACGATAGGCATCGTGCTCGCCGCCGGCATCCATTGGATTCTTGCAACGCCGCTCCAGTTCACGCCCGACGCGATTATTTTGCAGACCGGGCTGCTCACGTTGGCCGGCACCTTGGCGATCCTCTATCTCCTGCCCGATTATTTCGTCCGCTTGATTCTCTGGTTGTTCACCCACACGGTGTACCGGATCAAAGTCGTCGGCGCGGAAAACATGCCGCTCAAAGGCCCGGCGTTGCTGGTGTCGAACCACGTTTCGTTCGTCGACGCATTTATGGTCGGCGGCGCCCTGCCGCGGCTCGTGCGCTTCATGCTGCACCGCGAGTTTTACGACCTAAAAGGCATGACGTGGTTTTTCCGCCTGATGCACGCGATCCCGGTGTCGGCGACCAACCGGCGCGAGATCGTGCAATCGCTCAAGCACGCGCGCAACGAGTTGGACAAGGGCCACGTCGTCTGTATTTTTGCCGAAGGATCGATCAGCCGCACCGGGCGCGTGCTGCCGTTCAAGCGCGGTTTTGAGAAAATCGTCGAAGGCACGAACATTTCCATCATCCCGGTTCACCTCGACCAACTGTGGGGCAGCATCTTCAGCTTCAAAGACGGGCGCTTCTTCTGGAAATGGCCGAAGCAACTTTCTTATCCGGTCACGGTTTCATTCGGCCCGCCGCTGCCGGCCGACTCACCGGTCCACGCGGTGCGCAACGCCGTCCTGGAGCTCGAAAGCGAAGCCTTCGCGCATCGCCAGAGCGCCGCCGATCTGCTCCACACACGATTTATCCAAACCGCCAAACGGCGCTGGTTTTCTTTCTGCATGGCCGACACCACCGGCACCGAGCTAACCTACGGCAAGACTTTGATCGGCAGCCTGCTGCTGTCGAACTGGGTCAGGCAACACTGCGGCAGCGATGCCATGGTCGGAGTTATGCTGCCGGCTTCGGTCGGCGGGTCGCTGGCAAACATCGCGATTTTTCTTGCCGGTAAAGTTCCGGTGAATCTGAATTTCACCGCCGGCCGCGACGCCATGGCGTCGGCAGTGGCGCAGTGCGGCATTCAGACCATCGTGACGTCGCGCGTATTCTTGTCAAAAGCCAACCTGGAAACAATCGACGGCATGGTCTACCTCGAAGAGCTGAGGAAAGGCTTTACGCCGATGAAAAAACTCGCGGCGGCGCTGCAGTCGCTCGCTCTGCCCTCCTCCTGGCTGGCGCGCCGCTATGTAAAGGGCCAGAAAGCCAACGACCTTGCCACCGTGATTTTTTCCAGCGGCAGCACCGGCGCGCCGAAGGGGATCATGCTGTCGCATTACAATGTCGTTTCCAACATCGAAGGCATCCGCCAGGTCTTTCAGTTAACAACGGACGATCGCATCATGGGCGTCTTGCCGCTATTTCATTCCTTCGGATTCACCGGCACGCTGTGGCTGCCGCTGCTCGGCGGCTTCGGCGTGGTCTATCATCCCAATCCCACCGACGCCAAAACGATCGGCGAAACCGTGCAAAAATATCGCGCCACGCTGCTCATCAGCACGCCGACTTTTTATGGCGGCTATCAACGGCGGTGCTCGAAGGAGGAATTCGCGTCGCTGCGTTACCTAATCGCCGGGGCGGAAAAACTCCGCGAACAGATCGCCAAAGGCTATGAGGAAAAATTCGCCCTAACCATTTTGGAAGGCTACGGCTGCACCGAGCTGGCGCCGGTGGTATCGGTGAATGTTCCCGACGTGCTCGATGGCAAGGAGAAGCAAACCGGCCACAAGCCCGGAACCGTCGGCCAGCCGATTCCCGGGGTCGCCGTCAAAGTCGTCGATCCGGATAGCGAAGGGCCGATGGCGCCGGGGGAGGAAGGCTTGCTGCTGGTTAAAGGGCCTAATTTGATGCTCGGCTATCTCGGCCAAGAACAACTCACCGGCCAGTCACTGCGCCACGGCTGGTACGTGACCGGCGACATCGCCGCGGTTGACGAGGACGGGTTCATAAAAATAACCGACCGGATTTCGCGCTTCAGCAAGATCGGCGGCGAAATGGTGCCGCACATGAAGATCGAAGAGGTGATCAATCAAGCGCTGGGCAGCGCCGACTCCGTCGTCACCGCCCTCCCCGACGAGCAGCGCGGCGAGAAACTCATCGCCTTCTACGCCCAAAACGGCATGACCAAGGAAGAGCTTTGGGAAAAACTGAATGAGTCCGAGCTGCCGAAGCTTTGGCTACCCAAACGGGAAAATCTTTACATGATCGACTCGCTGCCTCTGCTCGGCTCGGGCAAAGTCGACTTGAAAACCATCAAGGCCATGGCACTGGAGCGAACTCGAACCTCGTGACGAGCGTTCTGCACCATCCCTAGCGGCTGCCGCCTGGAGGCAAACATGATCTCCGTCGAGCGAATCACTCAAGCTTTCAACGACGCAACCCGGCAGTTTCGCGAGTCCGATGACTATCAAGATCTCGTCTCCGGACGCGCCGCTCCGGAGGCCGCCCGCGAGTTTTTGCGCAACGTCTTTCGCACTCACTTTCTCTCCTCGCATATCGTCGCGCTATGCTTCGCATCTCTGCCGTCAAGCGCCGCCGAGCTGCTCAAAGAAAATCTCATGGAAGAAATGGGCCGCTCCGAGCACGAAAAGCCCCACTCGGCACTGCTCTTGGAGCTGGCCCGCGGCGCCGGCTTTGCTGAAAGCGAAATTGACGGCCTGATCAACGATGCGCGTCAACGGGTCGCGCTCTTCTGCGCCACCCGCGTGCCGGTCGCGACTCTGCGCGAGCTTTGCCTGTCGGTGCTGCTCGAAACCATGAGCTTTGAGTTCATGCTGTCGCGCTGTTCGAGCGAAATCGCCGCCGCCTTGACGGATCGCTTTGGCTTCGCCAAGCCCGCGTTGCACTGGTTTGCGCTTCACTCGGAAGTCGACATCCGCCATGCCGAGGAAGGCGTGACGGTCATCCAGGACTATCTGAGCTTTCATCAGGTATCCGACGCTCTATTCGCCGAGATCGCGGCTTTTACGCTCGGCGATAAGCTTTTCGTGCGCCACTATTTTCCGCCACGCGCAAAACAGCACACCCGGGCCAAAGCGGCGCCGGCGAAAGCCCGGCGCGTCGAATCCGTGACCCTTTACCAACTGCGCATTCCATTCCACCAAGCTTTTCGCCACGCGCTGCAGAGCCGTGAAGAGAGCGACGCGGTGATCGTCAAAGTCACCGGCAGCGACGGGCGCAGCGGTTTCGGCGAGAGCCTGCCGCGCTCCTACGTTACCGGCGAGACCACCGAAGCCATGATCGCGCGCATTCGCGAGCAGCTCGCGCCGAAAATGTTCGCCGAATCATTCGCGCCCGGCTGGGAAACTTTCGAATATCTTCAAGCCGTCATGCCCGAGTGGACGAAAACCGAGGAGAAAAACAACCACGTGGTCGCCTGGAACGCCGCCTTTTGCGCCGTCGAGCTGGCGCTGCTCGACTGGAGCCTGCGCGCCGATCATTGCGCGCTGGCCGATTTGCTGCTGCCGGCGCGCTATGAAGTCGTTTACAGCGGTGTGATCTCGGCGGACGCGCCCAAGGACGCCGCTGCTCTCGCTAAGAGAATGACTCGATTAGGCATCCGCCAGATCAAAGTGAAAGTCGGCACGCCCGATGACCCGGCGCGCCTCGAAGCCGTACGCCAAGCCGTCGGCGACGAAGTCGAACTGCGCGCGGATGCCAACGCCGCTTGGAGCGCCGAAGAGGCCGTCGAACGACTGCGCCAGCTGGCAAAGTTCAAATTACAAGCGATCGAGCAGCCGGTCGCTGCCGATGATCTGGCGGGACTCAAACGCGTGCGCGTAGAAGGCGGCGTCCCGGTCATGGCCGACGAGTCGCTCGTAACTTTGGATCAGGCGCGCCGGCTCATCGACCTCGGCGCCTGCGATTATTTTAATATTCGACTGTCAAAATGCGGCGGCATCAGCGGCAGTCTCGCCGTCGCCAAGCTGGCGCAGCAAGCCGGCATCAAGGTCCAACTCGGCGCTCAGGTGGGCGAAACCGGTATCCTGTCCGCCGCGGGACGAACCTTCGCGGCGCATCTGCCAACCCTGGCATTCGCCGAAGGCTCCTTCGGCACCTGGCTGCTCGCCGAGGATATCACGTTTGAAAACGTCGCTTTCGGCCTCGGCGGGCGCGCGCCGCTGCTGAAAACTCGCGGCCTCAGCGTCACGGTAAAGGAAGATGCCTTGGAACGCCGCGCCACTGCAAAATTCGATCTGCGCCGGTAGCGATCGATGGGCCTGCTCGTCAAAGCCGCAACATTCGTCACGCGCCGCCAGTGGGCGCGCTGGCACGATCTCACCACCAAGCCGCAGGAAACCCAGGACCAGCTGCTTCGCGAAATCATCGAGCGCAATCGCGCCACGCGCTTCGGCCGCGATCATCGCTTCGACACGATCCGCTCTCTAAGCGACTATCGCAACCAAGTCGACATCGCCGACTACGAGCGCCTGCGTCCCTACGTCGAGCTTGTTAAAAATGGCGAATCCAATGCGCTCACGGCGGAGCGGGTTGTCATGTTCACCCTGACCAGCGGCAGCACGGGTGAGCCCAAGTTGATCCCGGTCAGCGAAAGCACGCGAGAGAATCACCGGCAGCTGACCCGGCTCTGGTATTACCGCGCGCTGCTGGACCATCCCGATCTGTTCAGCGGCAAGCTGCTCGGCGTCGTCAGTCCGGCCGTCGAGGGACGAACACCCGGCGGCATCCCGTTCGGCGCCGCATCCGGTTTGATCTACCGGAGCAGCCCGCGCTGGATACAGAACGCATACGCGGTGCCCTACGAGGTTTCCGAGGTCAAAGACTTCGAGGCCAAGTACTACCTGATCGTGCGCTTCGCGCTGGAACATGACATCTCATTTTTCGGCACGCCTAATCCGAGTACTATTCTCAAGCTCGTGGAAAGCGTCAATCAAAATAAACACGAGATCATCAAAGACATTTACGACGGCACCTTAACGCCACGTTGGAACTTGCCGCCCGAAATGCGCGCGGTGCTCGCGGGCCGGCTCCGAAAGAACCCCGCGCGCGCAAGGAGGCTAGCCTCTTTAATCAAGTACGACGGAACGCTCCGCCCCAAAGAATATTGGCCGCGCCTGCAACTCATCGGTTGCTGGAAAGGCGGCAGCGTGGGGGTGCGCTTGAAGGAGTTCGCCCGCTGGTTTGGCGAGACGACGCCGGTGCGTGACCTGGGTTACATGGCGAGCGAGGCGCAGATGACCCTGCCGGTTTCCGACGCGGGCGCGGCGGGCATTCTCGCCGTCGATAAGAACTTCTACGAATTCATCCCCGAGTCCGAAATGGCCGGCTCTGCGCCTAAGATCTTGACTTGCTCAGAGCTCGAGGAAGGGAAGCATTATTATTTAATTCTTACGACACCCGGCGGATTGTACCGCTACGATATCAATGACGTGGTTCGCGTCGCCGGCTTTTACAATCGAACGCCGCTCATCGAATTCGTCCGCAAGGGGCGCGACGTGACCAGCATCACGGGCGAGAAATTGCACGTCAATCAGGTGATCCAGGCGATGGCGCAGGCGCAGAGCGCCGCGGGGATCGCCGTGCAACACTTCCGCGCCTGTGCCGATGTGGAAAAATCTCTCTACGCCTTCGCGGTGGAACTGGATGGCGTCACGCCGGCCCAAGAACGTCTTTCGCTACTGCTTCACGGGCTGGACGCTCGCCTGCAAGAGCTCAATGTCGAATATGCGCAAAAGCGCGAATCGCGCCGGCTCGGCGCCCCGGTTCTATGCGTGATGAAACCGGGCTGGTTCGAGCGCAAAGCCAACGCGACTCTCCCGCGCGGCGGCTACGACGCGCAGTTCAAAGCGCAACTTCTGAGTACGACAAGTGAAGATCCAAGCGAAATTCTTTTCGTCGTGGAAGGAATGAGCGAATCAAGGGAGGTATGAAAGCCGACTTGATGCCCGGTGTGCACGGTCCGGTTCTAGCGTTTCTCACCGTGCTTTTCTTCCTTCGCGTCCTGGGCCAAGCTCTGGTGGTATTCGTCTCGGTTGACTGGCTGCCGGCCACGGAGCACTGGTTTTCCGGTCTGATCCGCTATCCGATTCTTCTCGCCATTCAGCTGGTCATGTTGGCCGGCATGGTCAAAATTTCATCCGACGTTTGGCGCGGCACAGGGTTTTTTGCGATGCCGCGACCGGCCTGCTCGCGTTTTCTCATCGTCCTCAGCGCGATTTACGCGGGCAGCATGGCGCTGCGCTATATTTTGACTATGACCTATCGTCCCGAGATGCGCTGGCTCGGCGGCACGATACCGATTTTTTTTCACTTCGTACTCGCCGGCTTCGCGTATACCTGGGGAAGGTTCCATTCTCGCCGCGGCATATTTGCAAGGACCGACCGCGCATGTTAAAAACTGGCTGACTTGGGAGGTAGGAATGGATTTTCAGCGGTTGGCCGACAAAGCGCTTCAAGGCGTCATCCCCGAGCGAGAGGAGTTAAAAGCCGTCCTGGACGCGACCGACGAGCGCCTCCCCGAGCTTCTAAGCGCGGCCTTCAAAGTGCGCCATCACTACTACGGCAAACGCGTGCAGATCCACGTCCTGCAGAATGCCAAAAGCGGCCTCTGCCCGGAAGATTGCCACTATTGCTCTCAGTCTTCAGTATCCGAAGCACCGATCGACCGTTATCCGTTTATGTCAAAGGAAAAGCTTATCGAAGGCGCGAGAGCGGCGAAGGCCGCCGGCGCCGTTCGCTACTGCATCGTCAACAGCGGCCGCGGCCCAACCAACAAAGAGATCGATCAAATCGCCGAGGCCGTGCGCGAAATCCGCAAGGAAACCGGCATGAACGTTTGCTGCTCGCTTGGCTTAATGAACCAGGACAAGACCCAAAAGCTCAAAGCAGCCGGCGTCGGCCGCGTCAATCATAATTTGAATACCAGCCGCGCCCACCATCCGCAGATCGTCACCACGCACACCTACGACGACCGGGTCGCAACCATCGAGAATGTCAAACACGCCGGCATCGGCACCTGCTCCGGCGGCATCATCGGCATGGGCGAAAGCGACGAGGACATCATCGATCTGGCGCTCACCTTGCGCGCCATGGACATCGACTCGATCCCGGTTAATTTCCTCAACTCGATTCCAAAGACTCCCTTCCAAGAAAAAAGAGAGCTCACGCCGCAACGCTGTCTAAAAACGCTTTGTCTCTTTCGCTTCGTTAACCCCAACAAAGAAATCCGCGTCGCCGGCGGCCGAGAAGTTAACCTGCGCTCGCTTCAGCCTCTGGCGCTTTATCCGGCGAATTCGATCTTCGTCAACGGCTACCTGACCACGCCGGGACAAGAAGCCTCGGACGCGCATCAAATGATCTCGGATCTCGGCTTCGAGCTCGATTCGCCGGCCGCGATTTGATTAGAAAGCTCACCGAAAAGAACACAGCGCGGCAGAGCCGGAACCGAAGGAATAAAAACAGTATTCACCACGAAGGCACGAAGGACACGAAGGGTTTGAATAATTTTAACTCATACTTCGTGCTCTTCGTGACCTTCGTGGTTAGATCGAAAATCGGCATCCAAGCTTTGGTGCGCCAAAAAAGTTTGCGCGGGGCGCGCAAACTTTGAAGCATAGTGGTACAAAGGTCGCAAAGCAAAAGCGGCTGACATCGTTGTTCCACAGGGATCAAATGCCGAGGTGTCATCCTGAGCGCCGAGCGAAGGATCTGTTTTTGTTTTCTAGTCTTCCCGTGCGCCTTATATTCGAAAAGTTCCTTCTCCTCACCCTTCGCTCTGCCAAATGGGCGAGGGTTGGCCCTTGCAGAATGATTGTCGATTGTCTTAAGCCTTAAACTTCGCCGCCAGCTTTCTCTCTCGCCTCAACCAGCGCCCGCAAAACTTTTTCCGGTGTAAGGGGCAAGTCGCGAATGCGCACGCCGACGGCATCGTGAATCGCGTTGGCAACCGCCGGCGCTACCGTCAATGCACCGGTCTCGCCCGCTCCTTTGGCGCCGAACGGTCCATCTTCATGCGGCACTTGGACGACGATCGGCTTTACCAACGGCGGCATGTCCTTGAAAGAAGCCACCTGGTAGTCGAGCAGCGAGCCGTTGACGAGCTGGCCCTCGTCGAAGATCATTTCCTCGAACATCGTGAGGCCGAGATGCATCACCGCCGCGCCGGCCAGCTGCTGCTCGCAGTGGCGCGGATTGATCGCCGTGCCGGTATCGCCGACGCTGAAGAGTTGCAGGACCTTCACCTGCCCTGTCTCAGTATCGACTTCGACTTCGGCCGCCGTGGCCGACGGGAACCAATACTCGGTACACTTCTCCGACTGGCCGGTCTCCGGATCCATAGCAGCCGCGCTCGGCTGACATACCGCCTCGGCGGCGAGCGTGGTGCCGAGGCTGCCGAACTTGGCCAGAAAAATCTGTCCGATGGTCATGCCGCGCTCTTCCATGCCGCGCACGAAGACGCGCCCTTTTCCCGCGACCAGATCATCCGGGTCGACTTCCAATTTCGCGGCCACGACATCGAGCAAATCCGCTTTAATCTTGCCCGCCGCCATGCGCACGGCGTTGCCCATGTGGTAAGTCGAGCGGCTGCCGGCGGTGATGGTGTCGTACGGCGTCACGTCGGTATCGGGCTGGACGATGTGGACCTGATCCGCCGAGATCCCCAATTCCTCGGCGACGATCTGGCCCATCGTCGTCTCCGATCCCTGGCCCATCTCGACGGTGCTGCTCAGCACGTTTGCCGTGCCGTCGGCGTTGAGAATGACGATGGCGCCGGAAATCGACGGTGTTAGCACCGCTTTCACTCCGGCCGCGATGCCTCTGCCACGGCGCTTTGTTCCCGTCTGCGTAGGTTTGGGTTTCGCCCACTCGATGGCCTGCGCCGCCAGGCGGATCGCTTCTTTGATGCCGAAGGATTTTACCACCGTGCCGGTGGCGAAGCGCTCGCCCTCATCCAACGCCGGCTGCAAACGAAACTCGACGGGATCCGCGCCGAGCGCGCGCGCGATCAAATCCATCTGGGAGTCGTAGGCCCAAATGACCTGAGGCACGCCGAAGCCGCGAAACGCGCCCGCCGGCACTTTGTTGGTGTATACGCAGTAGGAATCGATCCACACGTTGGCAATGCGATAGGGGCCCGCCGACGTATAACCCGATTTGTGGCCGATGCGCGGGCCGATCTCCGCGTAGGCGCCGGTGTCCCAAAAGACTTCACACTTGCGCGCCGTGATCACGCCGTCTTTGATCGCGCTTTTGATCTTGGTGACGACTTTGTGCTTGGTGATCGTCAAAAATTCTTCTTCGCGCGTCAATGCAAAACGCACCGGCTTTTTCGTGATCAACGCCAGCACGGTCACCAGCGGCTCGAGCTTAGCATAAAGCTTGGCGCCGTAACCGCCGCCGATGTACGGCACGCGCACGCGAATGCGGTTCATGGGAATACCGAAAGTAGCGGAAATCTCCGTCCGGACATAAGAAGGCGATTGACTCGCAGTCCAGATGTTCAAGCGATCATGTTCGTCGACATACGCCAAGGTCACGTGCGGCTCCATCGGCATATGCTGCGCCGGCGGCGAGCTAAACGTATCTTCGAAAACTCTGTCGGCTTCGGCGAACGCTTTGTCGACGTCGCCGGTGCGAAGTTTGAAGTGGTAACAGACGTTGGATTGCCGTCCGGCTTGGACGTGGGCGAGGTCGGCAAAAGTCTTGGCGGGCCGGTGCTGCTCGTGCACCAGCGCCGATTCCGCTCTCGCCGCTTCGAGCACGTCGTGCACCGCCGGCAGAGGCTCGTAGTCGGCCTCGACGAGCTGCAGCGCGTCTTCCGCCGTGCGCTTGTCCACCGCCGCCACAGCCACCACAGGATCGCCGGCATAACAAACTTTTTCGACGGCGAGAATCGGCTGGTCGCGAAACGCCGGACCGAAATGCGGGTCGATCCCCGGCATCTTGGCGATCTCCGCCCCGGTCAATACGACGGCCACGCCGCTCAGCTTCTCAGCCTGCGATTTCTCGATCCGTGTGATGCGCGCATGCGGATACGGACTGCGCAACACCGCGACGTGCAGCATGCCCGGCATGTCGATATTGCCCACATGCAGCGCCCGCCCGGTAACTTTCGGGTTCGCGTCCGTGCGATAAACCGACTGCCCTACGACCGAATAATTAGCCATCGCGTTACCTCGTCCGTTTTGCTCGCTTTCTCATAGCGCTTTTTGCGCGCTTTGCAAAGAATCGCCCGCGACGGGCGCCAGCGCGCAATGCTTTAACAATTTTCTCCCTCGCGGTCGAGACTGTGTAAGAATGTCCTTCTGAGGCGCAACCGAGGAATCTGCTTTTTGCGTAAGTCAACGGAAAAGCAGATGCTTCGCTTTCGCTCAGCATGACACCGAGCTGATGTGGAAGGTTTAACTTATCCATGAGTCTGTTCTCAGCTTAATGGCGCTGAAACGGAATCGCCGCCCGATTATTTCCATAACGTCAGCAGCATCACTCCGCCGACGATCATCGCCGCGCTGATGACGATTCTGGACGTAACCCGCTCGACGTCGCGCAAGAAGATCGCGGCCAAGATCAGCGAAAAGAAGGGTCCGGTGCTGCTGATCGGAATAACCACCGATACTTTGCCGAGATCCAGCGCGTAGTAGATACACGTCATTCCCAGGCTGATGGTGATTCCGGCGGCGAGAAACCACCAGAAGCAGCGCCGGTTCATCTTCCAGGTCTGTTTGCTTTTCTCGACATACCAGAGCGTCAAGATCGACACGACAAAAGAGGATGTCGCGGTGACGGCGGCGGCAAGGAACGGGTGCGGCACGGCCGCCATGCCGAACTTGCGCACGACTTGTGTCGCGCCGGCCAGCGCCGATGCGGCGATCGGGTACCAGAGAAACACCGCGGATCCCGCTAGCTTCATCGAGCCGCTGCGCCAGGACAACAACGTGATGCCGGCGATGATCATCAACGTGGCGACGACGATGGGCACGGTGATCTTCTCGCCGAGAAAAACAATCGCCATGGCGGCGCTGAAGAGCGGCGTGGTGGCGCGGATCGGATCGGTGATCGCCACGCCGAGAGCGTCGATGCCTTTGTAACTGAGCAGCCGTGTCAACCCAGGTTGAAAGAATCCGACGACCACGAAGATCAGGATCGCAGGGGTAGTCAAGGACGACAGCGGCACCAACAGAATCGACACTACCCATAAAAAAATGATGTTGATCAATAGGCTGCTGATCACCGCGGTGGCGGGATTGGAGTAGCGCAGCGCCTTTTTCGTGAACATGTTGTGCAACGCGAATAAAAAGGCGTTGGCCAACGCGTAAAACTCAGCCGGGATGGACGTCATTAGCGAAGAGAGGTCTTTCGTCGTTACGCGGTTGCGTGCTGAAATGTAGCTTGAGCTATACCGGCTTTGCTGCTCAAGAGCAATTGAAGGTCGGCCATGCGCAGACCCGCGCGTGCGCATCATTGATAGTGCTTCACTCTGATCTCAAGACTGGAAAAATGCAGGGGCACGCCCCTGTGCGTGCCCCGTTCGGGCGACCACGGGGGGCCGCGCCCTGCAAATAACCTGAACCATTACGAATCATCTTTAAATTGACTAATCCCCGCGCTTTCCCGCATACTGACGCTTCGATCATGAAGAGGAAAATTTTATTCGGCTTGCTGATCTTTGCTGTTCTGCCCGGCGCTTACGCCAGTATTCGACACTCACGAGTCGGTAGTTGTATCGCCTACGCCTTCGGCGGATTTCGCGCCGTCGCGACGGACCGCTCGCAACGTTTCCTCGGCAAGGTGTCTGAAGACACGGCGCGCTGCCGCGGCGGCGAAAAGGCCGTCGCACGGCAAAAAACGCCGTGGATCGACTGGCCGCAATACTGGTCCGCGGGCGGCGAACAAAGCCGCTATTCCGGCTTGACGGACAAACTCGAAATTCTCAGTCCCAACGGCCGCGGCATCAACGGCGCCTTGCTCGATCTCGAATATCAACGCATCGAGCTGCTCAAGTTCAATCTTTTCGACAACAGCGGAACCTACGAAGAATACGTCCGCAGCCAGAACCGCTCCTCCGGCGGTCCCGCTAACACCTGGCCGCAGTTGAGATTGCCGAAAGAGCATCCTCTCTTCGCCGCCGCCGGCGGGAATGGGCCGCAACAATGCTCCGGTGAACTTATACGCTTCCGGACTCTCACCGGCATGTGCAACGATATTCTCAATCCGCTCATGGGTTCGGTCGATCAGCCGTTCGCGCGGAACGTGGAGTTTGAATCGACTTTCCCTGAATTGGCTGGCGACGAAATCATTAGGAACCGCCACGGCGATCGCCTCGGCTTGTTAAAGCCCGATCCGCAAGTGATCAGCCGAAAACTCTTTACGCGCCGGCAATCGTCGCCCCAGAGCTGTCAAGGCCTCGCGGAGAGTCCCGCTGAAACAAATTGTGATTATCAGAAAGCGAATCACCTAAATCTGTTGGCCGCGTTCTGGATCCAGTTCCTGACCCACGATTGGTTTTCGCACCTGGAGGAGGGCCGCAACCAAACCGAGTTGATTTCCATGGGATGCAGTGCTCAGCGCTTCGGCGACAGTGAAGGATCATTGACACAGGACGAAATCACGAAACTCGGCTGCCGACCGGAAGATCGGATCGACAAAGGTTTCGTCGCGGACGAAACGCCGCCGCCTGGCTTCGTTGTCAACGGCAAGCGTAAACTCGCGCGCGCGCCCAGGACCACGCTGAACAAGGTCACTGCGTGGTGGGATGCGTCGCAGATTTATGGCTACAATGAAACGGCACGGCGCCGCGTCAAGCGCGACCCAAGCAATCCGGCTAAACTGCTGCTCGAACCAACCGCTACAGGCGCTTCGGGCCAACCGGGCTACCTTCCGGTTCTTCAGAAGTCAGACCCGCAAAATCCCCAATGGGCGGGCCAAGAAGCCGTGGCCTTCCCCGACAATTGGAACATCGGTCTGAGTTTTTTCCACAACGTCTTCGCGCGCGAGCATAATCTGTTTGTCGAAGCGTTCCGGCGTCATGCCGCGGCTCACCCCGAAGCCGACTCCGGCCTGCGCAATCCGACCCGGCCAAATGAAATGATCGCGAACAGGGATGTCACCGCCGATGAACTGTTCGAGATAGCGCGCTTAGTCGTGTCGGCTGAAATCGCCAAGATCCACACCATCGAGTGGACGACGCAGCTGCTTTATAACGAGCCGCTTTATCTGGCGATGAACGCCAACTGGTCCGGCTTACTGCGGAACCACCCGCTGGTCAACGCCGCGCTCGAAAAAGTTCTTCACCGTTTCGCCGGCTCGGCGAGCGCCACAAAATCGACCGGCTGGTATTCCGCCTTCGCCGCCGGGCCCGGCATCTTCGGTCTCGGCAATAACAAGGCCGGCGTGAATGGCGGGGTCAATCATTTCGGCTCGCCGTTCAATTTCCCGGAGGAATTCATCAACGCTTACCGGCTGCATCCGATGGTTCCCGATCTCATCGAGTTGCGCGATCTGAAGCGCGATTCAAATGTCGTCGACGCGAAGATTTCCGTCGTGAGCACGCTGCGCGGCAAAGCCACCGGCGCGCTGCGGGAGCATGGAATTGCGAACTGGGCGCTGTCGCTCGGCCGGCAGCGACTCGGCGCGTTGACCCTCCACAATCATCCGCGATTTCTGCAAAACCTGGATATGCCGCGGCTAAACACCTCAACGGGTAAAGTCGACGTCTTGGCTCTGGATATCATTCGCGACCGCGAACGCGGCCTCCCGCGCTACAACGAATTTCGCCGCCAATACGGGCTCAAGCAACTGACGAGCTTCGACGACTTCATCGACCCGAGGCTGGGGCCAAAGTCGCCGGAGCGCGCCGAACAGCAACAGACGGTCGCCCTGCTCCGGGAAATTTACGGACGGCATCAGTGCGACGCGGCGAAGATGATAACTACCGCGCAGAAAAATGACGACGGCACGCCGATCAACGACTGTCTCGGCCGGCCAAACGGGAGCAGGGTCGATAATATCGAGGACGTGGACGCGCTAGTTGGGTGGCTGGCGGAATTCGTCAGGCCGCACGGCTTTGCGATCTCGGAAACTCAATTTCAGGTCTTTATTCTCAACGCGTCGCGCCGGCTCTTCAGCGACCGCTTTCTGACATCCAGCTTTCGTCCGGAATTCTACACCTATTTCGGCGTCAAGTGGGTCAATGAAAACGGCCCCGATGGAAACATAATGGAAAGAGGCAAGCTCAACGGTCGCGAGATGGAAGTCTCGCCGCTCAAACGAGTGCTGTTAAGAACGATCCCCGAGCTCAAGGCCGAGCTCGATCCGGTGATCAATGTTTTCGATCCTTGGGCGCGCGACCGGGGAGAGTACTATTCATTGCAATGGAAGCCGCGGCCCGGCGCGGAAACCGACGCCGCGTTCAAAAAGCACTGACCGTGAGTCAGGACGTCTCACTCCAATAAAGTGAGGACGTGAGAAAGATTTTTCCCGTCCGGTCGAAATGACACCTTTGCGAACTTGACGCCTTGGCGGAATAAATCCTAAGGAACTCAGCCGTTGCAGCGGCGAATAGGGTTCAGCAGCCGATCATCTCGCGTCCGCGAGGATCACCTCGGCGGCTTTCTCGCCGATCATGTAAATCGCGCTGGCGATAAAGAACCCCGGGATGCGGGGAAATACCGACGCATCGACGACGCGCAAGCCCCGCGTTCCATGCACGCGGAAGTCGCTGCCTAGAACTCCGCCTTTTTCCCTCGGGCCGATCGGACATGAGCAAGATGCATGGTGGCCCCAGGCATTGTTCCGCACGAAATCGCGCAGCTGCTCGTCGCTCCGCACGGCATCGCCCGGCAAATGCTCCCCGGCGATGAGTCCTTCATTCTTCAAGTCCGAGCTGATGCGCCGGACGAATTTGACGCCGTCGACCACGGCGTCGAGATCTTCCCCGGCTCTATCGCTGCCTTCGTCGAAATAGCGAAAATCGATACGCGGCGGATCTCGCGGATCAGCCGACTGTAAGGTCACCGAGCCCGCGTTGTTCTCGGTATGCGCCTTCAAAATGATCCAGCTTAGATAGTTCCGATGTTCTGAAATGAGCCGTGAATACCCCGGAAAATACCCTTCGAATCGCGCCAACAGACTCAGACAAAAAAGGTCTGGCAGTATCCGCTCTTGGCGCGATTTCTTGAGCACGGCAAACATCCCGCCATTGGTGGCGTAGACTCCTTTGCGGGATTTTTCCCATTGCCGAAAAAGCCGATCACCCCTGCGAAACTCGGCGCCGTCCATGAATTCCCAGTCATCGCGCATGCGATAGACGACGCTCACCTCGTATCGATCCTGCAGGTTCATGCCCACGCCCGGCAGATCCACTTTCACGGCGATGCCATGGTGTTCGAGCTCCCGGCGCGGGCCGATACCGGAGAGCTTCAGTAATTGCGGCGTGTTGAAGGCGCCGCCGCAGAGGATAACTTCTCGCGCCGCCCTCGCTTCCCTTCGTTCCCCCCACTCGCCGGCGGGACTGGCATGCGCGCGGTATAAATTTTTCCCCTTCAGATACTCAACACCGGCGGCGCGGTTGTGCTCGTCGAGCATCACTCGATTCGCCAGGGCGTTCAGCTCGACGCGCAACCGATCCGGACAACGGCGCGCCACGTCGAGAATTCTCTCGCGGCTGCCGGCGCGGACCGCGTCATTCGTTGTCATGGGCACGTAGCGAATCCCGAAAGCGTTGCGCCGCACGATTCGCCAATCGTTCGGATCCCCCTTGGCGCGAAAAAACCAGAAGAACCGTTTGAGCGGGTGCTCCAACCCGGCGATGGCGCCGAACGCCGAGCGTTCGATCACTTTCATCATCTTGCGGTCTCTGAGCGCATCGCGGGGCGGGCGCGGGCGCTCCGTCGGCAACCAGCCGGCAAAGCCATGACGGCTGGGATTGATGCCGAATAATTTTTCTAACCCGTGATACAGCGGCCGATGGCGGCAATTCTCAAGCCGCTCGAAGTATCGGCGCATGCGGTTTGCGCGCCAGGACCGATCGCCGGTGAGGTCCGCGATACCGTCCCAATCGGCGTTGTGCGGATAGACCAGGATCATGGCGTTGTGCGCCGTGCAACCGCCCAGCGTGCCGGCCCGCGGATAAAGCACTCCGCGCCGCGCCGCCGTATACTTCTGGTCTTTTTTTTGGCGCTCCTCGTCCTCGTAGTGGCGCACGAAAAAATCCCACTTCATCGCGGGATTTTCGGAAGCGAAAGCGTGAAAGGCAGGAACTTGGTAGTCTTCGGCTAGCCTGTCGCCCTCAGTAGCGACCGGATCGCCGCCGGCTTCGAGCAGCAATACCGAATGGCCCGTCTCGGCCAGGCGCGCCGCCAGCGTGCCGCCGCCCGCGCCGGAACCGACGACGACATACTCGTATTCGCGCGCTGGTTCGGCGGCTTCGCTCATCCGTGTTCAGATTCTCCGCCGGGAATTCCTAGAAAGTCTTCAGATACGCAATCAAAGCCCGCTTGTCCTCATCGCTTATCGGTGTTTCTTCTTTGAAAAGATTCGTGCCAAAGTAATGTCCTCGGTTGACCACGAAATCCGGACACTTGCTCACTTGCAATAGATCGGGAACGAGGTTCTTGAACACCTCGGCGGCCTCCTGCTCGCTCTTGCCTTCGACCGCCTTGAGATCCGCCTTTATCTTTAGCATCAGCTTAGCCAAATCGATCTTACTGCTCTCCAGATCGATGTTGGTAAGCAGGTTGACCGGCGTGCCTTTCGGGATGGGGCCGATGCTGACTCCCGCTTCGCTAAATAGCCACGGCACCCAGCGCGCCAGCCAATCATTCCAACTGAGCAGTTTGTTCAAGGCCGGCGGCAAGAATCCGGGCGCAACTTTGATATAGCTGGGCGCCGTGGTGCGATAGACAAAGCCCGGTACCTTGTCCCCCAGAATCGGATCTTTATCGCGCTTTTCCGGCCACAGCATCTTTTCGATCGAATCATTGAACGAATCGATGCGCGCTTCTATAGACGGCGACGCATTGAACTTGCCGACCGAGTTGTTAAGCAGAAACGGCGCCGTCGACCACAAGCTGATCAGCGAAGGCACGCGCGTATAACCGCGCCCGTTGCCGGGCATCTCGTATTCTCGCGGACTGCCATCGATCGGGTTGTGCACGATAACCTTACCCACTGACGGCAAGTCCTTATAAGTTCTGGAAGAGAAATTGTCCCAGATATTGCCCTCCAGCGCGTTGGTTGCGAGCGGGCTGCACGCGTTGGTCTGGAGCAAGGTTACGGGGATGCGGCGGTCCGTGGACAAATAATTATCCGCGAGAAAATCATCAGCCATAACCATCGCGGTCATTTTTTTCTTGAAGTCATCGGTCTTGGTCCACTGCCAATATTGATCCCAGTTCTGCTCGTCGACTCCTTGCGCTGGTGCGGGAATCTTGCTCGAATGGCAGCGCGCGCAATAGGTCGCGAAAATCATTTTACCGCGGCTGAGCGTCGCCGTGTCCGCCTTCAGATGCGCGCCACCGCCCGGCGCGTCTTTGAGCAAATCGGGCTTGGCCGTCTTGAGAAAGAACAAGGCTACGTCGGCTGTCTGCGCCACCGTCGCGTTCCAGTAGCTCGAATTTTTCTCGGCGTCCTCGATTTTGATGGGCGTGATTTTTTTGCCGCCGACCAGGGCGTTGAAATGCAGCAGCCACTCCTCGCTGAATAATCCAATATTGATGAATACCCGATTGAGCGCGCCGAGCACACCGACGGAGTCGGCGCCGTCTTTGAGCACCCGGGGCGTCCAAAGAGTGTCCGGTGCCTTGTAGTACTGCGCCAAAGCGGCGGTTTGCTTGTAGTTTTGGAATTGCTTGTTCTTGAGCTCTTCGCCGGCGAGTTTTTCCCGTCCCCAACGCTCCGCCGCTTTCAGCCGTGCGCCGACGCTGTAGACCGCGTTCATCGTGCGCGGATTGTTGATATAGTCGGTGGATATAAACGAGGTATCCAGCGTCCCCGGCAAAGACGTATGAATCAGCTGGTAGATGAAATTAGACTCGTCCTTTTCCCAAAAAAGAATTCGGTCCACCCAGAAATATTGCGTACCGGGATTGGAATTCAGGTTCTCCCACTTGGGATTTTCCGGGTCTGCAGGCGGCTTTACCGGACTGGGCCCGACATGGCAAAAGCCGCAAGACATGCCCACTCGGTAAGGGCGAATGAGATTCTTGTCGTTGTAATACGCCGGGTCGGTGTAAAACCTTTCAGCGTCCCATTTTTTTTGCGCCGCTTCGTCGAAATCGGGATTTGAAAAAAGGCGCAGGCCGACGATTCCCGACGCATAACCGTAGTACGATCCAACCGGCATGTTGTTGCCGCGCGCGCCGATCTTGACGCCGGGATATTTCCGCTCGTTCTCGAACGGGTCCGGCGGGCAATCCTTGCTGCGCGTGTCCAGCCACAGGCCAAAGCGTTCCTTGTTCGCTTCCTTCGGTTTCTCGAAGCAGGGTTCGTTGACGAGTCCAAGGTATTGCCAGCGCGTGTCGCGGCTCAAATGTTTGATCCTCGGGTGGGACGAGAGAATTTTTAGTAGATCGACCGCGCCAAAGCTCTTGGCCACGAGGTGGTCCCAGAAGCGGTCGTTGCCGCCGGTCCAGACAATCCAGTTGTTGCGCCCCCTGATCTCGTTGGCCGCGAGCTCCACGCCGCCATCCATGCCTTTGAAGTAATCTTCATCGGCGGCGGGAAAACTTTCCGCGGTGCGCCCCGCCATCAGCGCCTCATCCTTGACGGTTCCAGGTTCAGGCGCTTTTTTGCCGCACCCCCAAGTGAGCATGATCAAGCAAAGAATCGCAAGGCTGCCCATTTTTAAGTTTTTCATTCTTGCTCCTCTAGTACCCCCGGGCCGTGCGGCGAATCGCCACCTAATTCTCCGCCGATCGAATTTCTGAATCAGCACTATAACGGTCACAACGTTTTCAGATATTCGATCAGCGCGTCTTTTTCCTGGGGAGATAGTTTCGTGCCGTATTCGTGTCCTTGATTGCCGCTGGCGCGTTCGCTCACGTCATACTTCGTGCCGATCCGCTGTGCCTCGGGGCCCTGCGTCACGAAGCCGACGTCCACCGGATCGTAAACGTCGTAGCCGCGGTAGAATACTTTGGGCCGCTCGGCGACAGGCTTGAGCATAGCCCGCAGCGTCGGCACCGAACCGTTGTGCAAGTAAGGCGCGCGCAGCCAGATGCCGTCGAGAAACGCCGCGATGTAGCCGCTCGGCTCGTTTTCCACCAGGCCGGGGCGCTCGATACCGAAGTTACGCACCACCTTGTTCGACTCGACGGCGGCTTTTTTGCTCCAACTCTTGAGCCGCTCGCGGTCCGTGCCCACCTCTTCCACCGGCACGCGCGTGCCGGTCCGTTCGCTCGCGTGACATCGAGCGCAGTTGCTGTCGAAGACTGCCTTGCCGGCTTCGGCTCGCTGCTGATTGATCGGAAATGGATATTGGGGAGGCTGTTTTTCGCCGAGATATTTCGCCAGCCAATCCACTTGAGCGAGAAAATCTTCGCGGTCATGGGGCGCGGCGTTCAGCAGCCCGAGCGCGGAATCGATGATCACCGAGCGCGCGTCGTGGCTGTCGCCGGCGAGATTCATGAGCATGCCCTTTTCGGGCTGGTATTTTTGGAGATTCCACACCGACGGCATATCGGTCGGGCCAAGGGTATCGTCCATCGGCCAGTTGAGTAGAAAATATTTGGTGAGGTTCATGGCATCGTCGCGCCCGCGGCCCCACTCGGGGAAATCCTTGTGGTAGACCCACTTGAATTGCTGCTCGCGCTCCAGCAGGCGCTTTTTTGTGATCGGAATCAGCAGATAACGGTAAATCAATCTGTCGAGCAACGGCAGGTCATAGACGAGCGCGATCTGGCTCATGATCTCATCGGCGTTAAAACGCGGATCCCTGGCACAATCGACAACGAAACGGAAAAAGGCCTGGAGATTGAGGGTGTGATTAGGCCCAGTCGGAACGAACACAGGGTTTTCGTTCGGACTCTTGCGGTAGCTCGCGGTGTGGCAAGAAGCGCAGTTATTCGCTACCCGCGGAAAGCCGATGACTTTTTTGGTGAAACCGATCGGCAGCTCTTGCCCTTGCTCCCACGCTACGCCTAACGAGGCATAGCCGCCGGGTCCCGGTAATTTTTCCGGAAACATGCGCGGCAGCACGAAGAAGATCCAGTACGGGATGCCGGCGTCGTGCTCGGCGCCGATGGAGCCATACTTGAAGCGCATATCGGGCGTGGCCGTCACCCACGCCGGCTGCGGCTCTTCGCGAAACAATTTATACCACCCGATAGCTCCGCCCACGGCAGCCAAGACAATCAGAAGCAATAAACAACCCTTCCACCAGGATTTCTTTTTCGTTGCGTCAGCCATCGTTCCTCCGTCCGGCACTCGGTAGCGCGAACTGGCTATTTAGAAAGTCTTTAGATACTCGATCAGAGCGTCTTTTTCCCCCGCCGGTAATTCGGTGCCATAGCGTTTTCCTTCGTGGCCTTTATTGGAATTGCCCGGCTCTCCAGCATCGTAGAGAAAATACTTCCGGCCGTTTTCTTCGGCGACATCGGAAACAAAACCCACTCTCTTCTGATCATAGACATCGTAGCCGCGGTAAAACTTCGCGGGCCGCTTGGCGCTCGGTTCGAGCAAGTCGCGCAGCGTCGGCACCGAACCGTTGTGTAAATAAGGCGCCCGCAGCCATACGCCGTCGAGCGGGCTATTGGCATAGCCAAAGGTCTTGCGAAAATGGCTGAAGCGCTCGTCGCCGTAGCCGGCGAAGATGAGATTCTGGTTCACCGCGACATCATAGGTGTAAGAGTCCAGCCGATGCCGGTCCGTGCCGATCTCTTCGATCGGCACGACCTTGCCGGCTTGTTCGCCGCGAAAGTCCTTGCCGTTGGCGCCATGGCACTCGGCGCAATATTTTTCGTAAATCGGCGCGCCCTGGGCGGCGAGATCCTTGTCAATCTTGAAAGGATAAGCCGGCGCGTCGAGCTTGCGCAGCCAATCGGCGACGCGCTTCAGGCTTTGCCGGTCGCCGGTGGGCGGCGTGATGCCGGTGCCCATGGCGGCGCTGCGATTGCGCTCTTCCAGCGATACGTTGTTGCCGTCCCAATGTAGATTCATCTTCAAAGCCTCGCGTTGCCCCTGGTTCCAGATCGACGGAAAATCCGTCGTGCCGATTCGTTCTTCCCGCGCAAGCTTTTCGGGTGGAAAATTAAAATAAGCCTTCAGCGGATTGAACGTGTCGACCCGCCCGGGACCCCACTCAGGTTGTGGCGCGATAAAATTCAACCGATCGCGCAGCGTGAGAATGCGCTCGCGCATGTAATAAATGCCGTAAAAGCGCAACACCAGGCGATCGATCAACGGGAGATCATTGAGCCCTTCGCGTTGCCGGATGATTCTAATCTGGCGCAAAATATCGCGCGCCGTAAATCTCCGATCTTCCCCGGTCGCGAAGAGAAATCTCATGAAGGCGCGAAAATCAAAGGTGTTGGCCGGCATGGCCGCGTAGACCTTCGGCCCGCTCTGCGGAGTGTCGCGCACGGTGCCGGCGTGGCAAAACGCGCAGTTGAGCCATACCACGTCGAAACCGAGGTAGCGGCGCTGAGACATGCCGACCGGGAGATCCTTACCCTTCTCGAAAACGAAACCGACCGACCGCCATCCCGTGCCGCTTTCCGGCAACTTGTCTTGAAACAATTCCGGCAGCGCGCGCCATATCCAATAGGGAATGCCGAACTCGTGCTCGCTGCCGAGCGACCCATACTTGAAGTGATCGAGATCATCCTTGTACGCGACCGCGGTGTCGGCGCCGAACCGGCCCAGCAGCCATGCTCCCGCGACCAGGGCGACCACCAGGACAATGACGGCAAGAAAGCCGATGCGGTATAAGACTCTTTCGGCCGGCGACATGCGACTGTGTTCATCATTCATGAGCCATCAACCTCCGTGAGAGCCACTCGCCGACGCATGCCGCCGGAACTCCGTGCCGGAAGCCCTGCGGCGTACTGATAGGTAATCGACGAAAAGCGAGCGCGTCACGATGACAGGCAAGGCGAGGGATCTTTGCAGCACAATCTAAAGTATTTTGACAAAACAGTGATGATCGATTTCAAGCGGGCAAATGCCGAGTCGCCACGCCGCGCTCAAAGTGAATTCCGGCCGCCGCTCGTAGGCTCGTTAAAACTTTAACGCGAAATCAATCAGCCGTGTTTTATCCCAATAGACTTTCCCCAAGTACAAACCGGGCTCGATCTGGCGAATCTCGTCGCGAATCCATTGCGCGACGATCGACGTGTCGGAATAGTCCAAAACGATGCACTCCTTGCCGTCGAGCCAGCTCGGCCCCTTGTAAACTTTGGCGATGATCGCGTTGAACCCCAAAGGAAGTATCTTGTTTTTGAGGACGCCCTTTTGCGCGTCAAAGACCTTTCCTTGCCAAGCGAAGAGGTTGATGAAGCGAGAAATCGTCGGGCTGAACTTGGTCCCGGGCGCGACAATCGCCGTGCCTTCCGCTTCACCGTCCGGAATATCGCCGACCGGGCTGTTGGTGAAAAGAGCATCGAGCTCGGTTTGCGACATGCTTAAGAGTTTCTCGACATCGTACGCCATGTCCATCCCCTCCTGACGATGGTCTTGGATTTTGGTCATCGGAAATGCGCCGCGCAATAAACGATCTGCGAGCACCAAACGGTGCCGTTACTGTCACATATCCTGGCGTCGCAGGTCAAGAAAATTACGGCGAGAGCGAAGATTTTACGATCTGAAATCGTTCGGCCAGTGACCTTCGAGGGTCTTCAGGCTTTTCTGTGAACCAGCGATCGGAGATTGCACCGCAGAGGCGCTGAGGAGGCGGAGTAAAGAGTTTTGATGAACATTACTCCGAACTCTGCGAACTCTGTACTGTAGTTCAAAATGTGCGCGGTCTACGCAAATGATCTGGAAGCTGAAAGCACTCGGAGTCGGAAATTCCTCCCGCCAAGGCGCAAAGCCGCCAAGTTTAGAAGAGAAAGATGAAAATTCTTGCGAATGATTTTTACCCGTAATCTCCGATCTTTGCGGCCTTTGCGTCCCTTCGG
>JBOHVN010000311.1:0-20079 GCA_050735675.1 Binatia bacterium
TCATTAATCTCGCTGTCGTTGTACTTTTTAACTTGTACAACCTCGAACCCCTATTTGCCCAGGCAAATTTCTACCAAGGCAAAACCATCAGGGTCATCATCGGTTACCAACCGGGCGACAATCACGACCTTTGGGCGCGCATGTATACGCGCTTTCTCGGCAAGCATATTCCCGGCAATCCCGAGTTTGTTGCGCAAAACATGCCGGGCGCGGGCTCGATGATCGCCGCCAATCATGTTTTCAACTTGACCAAGCCGGACGGGCTCACGCTCGGCTCCATCGGTGGCGCGCTGTTTATGGCGCAATTGACCGGCCGTAAGGAAGTGCAGTTCGACTGGCCGAAGTTTTCCTGGATCGTGACGCCCGAGCGCGGCGGACATCTTCTCTACCTGCGATCTGACGCGCCGATCAAGACGCTCGACGATCTACGCCAGACTAACGATCCGCCGCGCTGCTCGGCCACCGGCGTCGGCAGCACCGGTTATGATGTGCCGCGCTTGCTCGAGGAAGCCTTCGGTTTCAAGTTCCAGGTGATCAGCGGCTATCGCGGCGGCGCCGAGCAAGATCTGGCGATGGAGCGCAACGAGGTGCAGTGCCGCGCGATAACGATCGACGGTTTTTTCGGCCGCGAACCGTTTAGGACCTGGATGAAGAATGGTTTCGTCCGCGTGTTGCTGCAAACCGAACAAAAGCGCCATCCTAACCTGCCGAACGTGCCGACGATTTTTGAGCTGATGGATCAATACAAAGTGGCCGATCCCAAACGGCGCCTGGTCAATTCCTATCTCGGTATTTGGGGCTTTGGCTCGCGGCCGATTGTTTCAACCCCCGGGATGCCGCCGGAGCGCTTAAAAATTCTCCGCGACGCTTTCACAAAAATGTTCAAAGACCCCGAGCTGCTCGACGAGCTAAAAAGAAGAAAATGGCAAGCGGAGCCGGTCGCCGGCGAAGAATTAGAAACTCTCGCCAAAGCAGTGGTCGATCAACCACCCGACGTCGCCGCTGCATTGAAGCGCATATTGAGCAAGTGACCCTAACCGATCATTTGCGCCAAAGATGGCTTTAGGATCGCATGGTCCTCGAACTAGACTCGCTACGCCAGCTCCTCACATCTCGACTTGCATCAGCGCAGATAGCGAACTTTATGCCGGTTCAGCGGCAAGATGTTTCAATGTCTCTCTCGGGGATGCTTGAAATCCCTCGCCTTCAGGCGAAGTGAAAGTCCGTCATGCCCGCCCTTCGACGATCTCAGGATAAACTCCGGCGGGCATCCAGGGGCGGGTGCGAGAGGATGAAAACAAGATGGATTCCCGCTAAAAGCATGCGGGAATGACGGAATGGGGAGGAAGTCGACTTCGAGTCGACGCGTTTGGAACCCCTCGGCTTGGAGCCGACGGAGATTCAGTTTTCAGCGAAAAAGAGTTGACCGTAACGTCAATATAAGATATTGAGCATGCTCCAAGAATTCGAGTCTGCAGGAGACCGACATGCTTGAGGCTTTTATCTCAGGATTTTGGCAAGTAGTGGCGTGGCCAGCCTTTGGTTACATGCTTCTCGGCATCGCCATCGGTTTTTGGGTCGGTCTCCTCCCCGGCATCGGCGGTTTGGCCACCTTGGCGCTGATGCTGCCGTTTTCCTACAACATCAAAGATCCGATCTCCGCATTCGCGTTTCTCCTCGGCATGCTCGCCGTCACCAGCACAACCGGCGACTTGACAGCGATCCTGTTTGGGATCCCCGGGGAAGGGTCCGCGGCCGCTTTAATACTCGACGGCTATCCCATGACGAAAAATGGTGAAGCCGGGCGCGCCCTCGGCGCCGCCATCACGGCTTCTGTCTTAGGCGCGATCATCGGCGCTGTATCATTGGCCTTATCGATACCAATTATGCGTCCGCTGGTACTCCTCTTTGGGTCGCCTGAGCTGTTTATCATAGCGATCATGGGCATAACCTTTATCGGCACGCTCGCTGGCGCGTCTTTGATCAAGGGCCTGCTAGCAGGCGGTCTCGGTTTGATGCTGGCGGCCATCGGGGTCGATCCGCAGACCGGGTCTCTCCGTTATACTTTCGGTTCGCTTTACCTGTGGGATCGCCTCGACCTCATCCCCGTGGTTGTCGGCCTGTTCGCGATACCCGAGATCGTCGACTTGTCGGTTCGCGGCACCAGCATCGCGAGCCACAAACCAGAAAAAATAATCGGAGTGATGGAGGGGGTCAAAGACGCCTTTCGCCACTTCTGGTTGGTCGTTCGCTGTAGCATGATCGGCGTCTATTTCGGCGTGCTGCCCGTCCTCGGCGCCAACGTGGCGCAATGGATTTCCTATGCCCACGCCGTACAGGGTCTAAAGGACAAGTCCCGTGCCGGCAAGGGCGCGATCGAAGGATTGCTCGGTCCCGGCGCGGCCAACAATTCGACCCGCGGCGGCGATTTGATTCCGACCCTCGCCTTCGGTATTCCCGGTAGCGGTGCCATGGCATTGCTGCTTGGCGCCATGCTGATCGTCGGTCTCAATCCCGGTCCCGAAATGCTCAAGTCACGGCTCGACGTGACGTTTTCCATGGTCTGGGTGTTGATCATCGCCAATCTGATCGTTGCAGCGCTGTGCTTTTTGATTCTGAATCATCTCGCGGCGTTGACCTTTATCCGCGGCACCTTGCTCATCCCGTTCTTGATGTTTCTGGTCTTTATCGGCTCTTTTACCGCCAACAACGATCTCAACGACATTATCAGCACGTTGATTTTCGGCGTTGTCGGTTTTTGCATGGTCAAATTCGGCTGGCCGCGGCCGCCGTTGATCCTTGGCCTGACCCTCGGCAAAATCGCCGAAAATTATTTGTGGATCTCGACGGCCGCTTACGGCGCCAAGTGGCTTACGTTCCCGACGGTCATGGGTCTGATTGCGCTCACCATCTTTACCGTGGCTTATCCGACGATCAAAGAGCGCATGGGTAAAGCCAAATACGAGCGCCCGGAAGACGCGGTGTAATTTCCCCACACTGCCCCCTCGCCACCGAGTTTCGAGTTTTGAGTTTCGTGTCACGGGTTGAAAGACCCAGGACATGAATATGCAAGCTTGGCTACCCCTGCGTAAGATAACCTGTGCCGCGTTTCTGATTATCCAAACCCGAGACTCGAAACCCGACACGCGAAACCTTTGCGCCCGGTTGACAGCCTAACCGTTTCGGTGGGATAAGAAATTAACTTGACCGACCACAGGGAGGAGATCCGCTTATGGCTCACGATGTAGTGATCAAGAACGGAACGGTCGTCGATGGCACCGGCAGTCCGGCATACGGTGCTGACGTAGCGATCGACGGCGATAAGATTACTGCTATCGGCAAAAACTTGGGATCGGGGAAGAAAGAGATCGACGCCAAGGGCAACGTTGTGGCGCCGGGTTTCATCGACTCGCACACCCACATGGACGCGTTCGTCGTGCAGTATCCGAACGGCAACCCGGTCGTTAATTACGGCGTGACGAGCATCGTCATCGGCGACTGCGGCGCTTCCTGCGCGCCGGTGCCGCCGAAGCCGGAGCCGCGCCAAGTTTTGGTGCAGTATCTGCGCCGCGTGTTGGATAAATATGTCGACGACAAAGACTGGCGCTGGAATACTTTCGGCGAGTACTTGAACTATCTCGACGGCAAAGTCGCGATCAACGTGCTGCCGCTCATGCCGCACTCGCCGGTGCGTTTGACCGTGATGGGCGAGGCGGCTTACGGGCGCGCCGCCAATCCGGAAGAGCTCGATGCGATGAAAACAATGGTGCGCGAAGGCATGGAGCTCGGCGCCATCGGCTTTTCCACCAGCCCGCGCGGCGGACCGGCGATTCACGCCGGCACTCCGAGCACGTTCGCCGAGCACGACGAGATCATCGCGCTCGCCAACGTCGCGGCAGAATACGGCGGCTGCTTCCAATTTAACGGCTTCCAGATGATTCTTCAGCCGGAGTCCGGCGTGCCGGAGATGCTGACCAAGATCAAAACCTTGCAGATCGGCAATGAGTTCCGCGTGCGGCCCGGCGCCAAGGCCGCGGGAATGCAGTCGATCAAATACATGGAAGAAGCGCAGAAGCGCGGCCAAGACATCTACGGCGTGGTCATTCCCTACCAGCACATTCGCCGCTTCAATTTGGATGATTGTTTCTTGTTCAACGGCCTGCCGGCCTGGGAAGCGATCAAGAACTCCTCGGATCTCAAAGCGCAGCTGCGCGACAAAGACATCCGCCGAAAGATCGAGCAAGAGCGCATCGCCTGCGCAGGCAAGCTCGAATTTCCCGAATGGCATGGTTGGGACCGCGTGGTCTTCGAGCACCTGGAAAAGCCGGAATTGAAGAAGCTCGAGCTCAAGAATGTCGAAGAGATTTCACGGCTCACCGAAAAAGCTCCGGTGGATGCTTTCTTCGACACCTGGCTCGAGGACAATTTAAACTCGGCGATTTGCTATCACGGTCTTGCCAACGCTCATCCCGAGTTGCTCGCGGAAATGATCAAATCCGATACCAGCTTGATCGGCACCGACGTGGGCGCGCATCTCGACCGCTTCTTCTGGCACGGCGCGCCGACCCGAGTGCTCGGCTATTGGACGCGCGAAAAGAATCTATTCAGCCTCGAGCAAGCGGTGCACAAGATCACCGGTTTCGCGGCCAAGAAATTACGCCTCAACCGCGGCGTGCTCAAGGAAGGCATGCCCGCCGACGTGACGGTGTTCGATGCCGATAAGATCGACGATCTCGTCAGCAAGAAGCTTCCCGCCATGGTCGACGCTCAGGAAGTGCGGCGCCATCCG
This sequence comes from Binatia bacterium, assembly GCA_050735675.1. GTDB lineage: Bacteria > Desulfobacterota > Binatia > UBA9968 > UBA9968 > DP-20. The sequence continues at coordinate 4,790 of JBOHVN010000311.1, forward strand.
CCGGGCATGAAGGCCGTCGTCGTCAACGGCGCTACCGTCGTCGAAGACGGCCAGTGCAACGACGTCTTCCCCGGCAAAGTTCGCCGCCAACAATTGTGCATGCCGAATTAATACCGCTGCGCACTTACATTCTTTTCCTCTTATCCTCACCCTCTCCCACTGGGAGAGGGATGGGGTGAGGGCGAAAGGTTCATCGCACAAGTCGAAAGTCCTCTGATTAAAAAGGATCGTATTGCCATGAATCTTTGCGCTATCGATGTCCACCATCATTACGTCCCCGGCAGTTTGTTGGAAGAAGCCAAGAAAAACGGCAAGCATTTGGGTGTCGAGCTGATCGAGAAAGACGGTAATAAGTCGCTGTCCTTTGCCGGCGGCCCGCCCTTCGTGCTGCACCCCGAGCTGCCGGCGATCGACGAGCGGCTGAAAATGATGGCTGATTCGAAGCTCGCCATGGCGGCCCTCGAAGCGCACACGGCAACCCTCGGCTATCGCCTTACCGGCGAACAGGGCGAGAACTGGTGCGACGTTTACAACGAAGGCATCGCCGCTTTGGTCAAGCGCTATCCCGACCGCTTCGTTGGCATGGCATCGGTGCCGCTGCAAGATCCCGCGCGCGCGGCCAAAGTCTTGGAACGCGCGGTGCGCGATTTAAACTTCCGCGGCGGCTACATCGGCACCAACGTCAACGGCAATTACTACGGCACGGAGGACTTCGATCCGTTCTGGGCCAAGGCGCAGGAGCTCGACGTCATGGTGGTCATGCATCCCGAAGACGTCGCCGGCGCCGACAAGATGAATCCCTACGGCCTGAAGCTCATCTGCGGCAATCCCGCCGACAGCGCGCTCTGCTTCGGCTACATGACTTACAGCGGTGTGTTCGATCGTTTTCCTAATCTGAAGCTGTGCATACTTCACGGCGGCGGATTTTTTCCTTACCATCTCGGCCGCTTCGACCGCGGCTGGGAAGTGCGCGCCGGCGCGCGCGCGGCCAAAGCCAAAATGGCGCCCAGCGCGTATCTCAAGAATATTTATTACGACGATATGATCTATCGCCTCGACACGATCAAGTATCTGATCGGCCTGGGCGGCGTCGACCACATCATGGTCGGCACCGATTACCCTTACGATTTAGGCGATTGGGACTCGGCGAAAAAAATCGAACAGCTCGATATTTCAGACGCCGACAAGTTGCTGATGCTCGAAGGTAACGCCAAGCGATTATTGAGAATCAAATAGCGCGCAGAGACAAATCATCCAACAAAGGGCAGTGCTCAATGCGCGTCTGCCCCTTGCTATTTCTCAATCCAATAGCTGACTTCTCATCTATCGATGTTGAATCAGATCTCCGTCATGCCCGCGAACGCCGGCATCCAAGCAAATCGAATAAAGTTGAGGAAATACGAAGACTGGATTCCCGCTAGAAACATGCGGGAATGACGCTATGAGGGTAGGCTGTCTACGGACCCACAATAAACGCTATGCATTCGTTGCGCCGCTCGTCAAGTAATCTCAATTCCCAATCCGTGCCGCCTTAAACGGGCTGTCCTTTCCCGCCGTTCGCGCAATGCCTTCGATGATGTCGCCGTCGACGCGGCCGGTGAATCGGGCCTTGCCGCTGGCGAAAAAAATATTCTCGCCGCGCACTCTTCCGGCAACGGGAGCGGAACCATTCGGACCTTTCAACGTGCCGGAAAACGTCTGATAGACCTGCTTCAAAGTCAGCTCGCCCTGGAGCATCTGCCAGATACCCGCGACCTTGGCCGGCACAATCCACAATCGCGCCGTACACCAGCGCTGACAGTTACCGGCTATCGTTGCAATCCTATCGGCGTTCCAGTCACCGATGCCGAAAGTATTGGCGACGATGCGCGTCCCTGGCTTGAGATCGAGCAGCTTAGGCCGCAGCCGGATATTCATCTCGGGCGTCAGGAAAAGCGCGATCACGGTGGCTTTTGCAAAGTCGCTTTCAAAAACGTCGCCCTTCTCAAATGTCGCCCGGTCGCCCACTCCCTCTTTCGCCGCATTGAGTTTGGAAAGCTCGACTAACTTCGCCTCGTACTCGATGCCGTGCGCGCGGGCGCCTCGCTTGGCGGCGGCGATCACGGTACGGCCATCGCCGGAGCCAAGATCGATAACCAAATCCCGCGGCGTCACCGCAGCCATGTCGAGCAGCTTCTCGACCATCGCCGACGGGCTTGGAACCCATACGACATCTTTACCCGGCTGGCCGGATTTTGGCACAGACTCGCCTGGCCATGCCGCAGCCGTAAGATGAAAACTGACGAGCGAGAAGAGAGCTAGCCTAAGGAATACTTGGCGCGAGAATCCGGTCATGCAAATTCGCTCTGAAAGCGCCGGCCGGGCCGCCGATGAACGGCTTAGCGTCCGGCGCGCGTCGCCTTCCACTCGGCGCCGCTTTTAGAAGTTCCGGAAATCGTATCGCCGCTGACCTGGCCGCGGTATTCGTTATCGTTCGTCCTGATGTAAATCTCGTCTCCGCGCAGGCGGCCGGCGGCGATCGGCACGGTGCGATTGCCGATCCTGATCGTGCCGCTGATTTTTTGAAAGCTTTGTTTCAACACAAGCTCGCCGTCGGCGAGCTTCCAGTTGCCTTCGACCTTGGCCGGCACGATCCATAGCAGCGCCGTGCACCAGCCGGAACAATCCTCCCCGACCGACGCGCTCTCGTCTTCTTCCCACTCGCCCATGGTAAAAGAGTTCGAAACGATGCGCGTGCCGGGTTTGAGGTCGAGAATCTTCGGCCGGAGCTTCAAATTAATCTGCGGCAAAAGAAACATCGTAATCACCGTCGCCTGAGATAAGTCACTCTCGAATAAGTCGGCCTTGGCGAACGTCGCGCGGTCGCCGACGCCTTCGCCGGCGGCGTTGCGTTTCGACAACTCCACCATCTCGGCATTGTATTCGATGCCATGCGCGCGCGTGCCGCGCTTCGCCGCCGTGATTACGGTCCGGCCGTCGCCCGAGCCCAGATCGATGAGGTAATCGTTCGGCGTGACCTTGGCGATGTCGAGCATCTTATCGACCAGCGAGTCCGGCGTCGGCACCCAGACCACGTCTTTGCCCGGCTGCCCCACGCGCGGCGCATAGCCCTGCTGCGCCGGTTGCGTCTGCGCGTGCGCAGCCGCGCTCGCGGCCGTCAGAAAAAGCGCAAGAGCCAGCGCGAGCCGGCGGAATTCAAAAACAAACCTCATCATCTTTCCCCGGTGAATAACTAGTTTTCGATTGGGTCGTTCTTTTGCGGTAAATCGCCGTCTCACCCCTCACTCTTTGCACCCTACCTCTTATCTACTTGCCGGCCCGGTTCGCTTTCCAATTACCGCCGGAGCTGATCGTTCCTTCCATTCCATTGGCGGTGAGACGGCCGTGATAGACCGAACCGCCGGCATTGAACGTGATCTGACCGCCGTTGAGCTTGCCGTTGGCGAGCGGCACGGTTTTGCCGCCGCGCGTCAGCGAGCCGGAAATCATCTGGTAGGTTTGCTCCAACGTCAGCTCGCCGTCGCCCAGCTGCCAGGTTCCCTCGACCTTGGCCGGCACGATCCAAAGATACGCCGTACAATAAGAAGCGCAGCCCTCTTTGACCATCACGGTATCGTCCGCCTGCCAATCTCCCATCGTGAAGGAGTTCGAGACGATCCGCGTGCCAGGCTTGAGATTCAAAATCTTTGGCCGAAGCCTGATGTTGATATCGGGCAGTAAAAACATCGTGATCACCGTCGCTTTCGAGAAATCGCTCTCGAACAGATCAGCGTTGACGAAGCTTGCCCGGGCGCCGACGCCTGCTTTCGCTGCGTTGCGCTTGGACAATTCCACCATGTCGGGATTGTATTCGATACCGAGCGCCCTGATGCCGCGCCTCGCCGCGGTAATCACGGTTCGGCCATCGCCCGAGCCGAGATCGATGACATAGTCCTTCGGTGTCGCCTTCGCGATATCGAGCATCTTGTCGACCAGCGCTTGCGGCGTCGGCACCCAGATCACATCCTTGCCTTCCTGACCGACTTGCGGCTCATATTCGTTCTTTCCTGACTGGGCTTGCGCGCAGGCGCCGGCGACTAACACTGAAAGAGACAGTGCCAGTAACGAGCGACGAACTCTAAAGAATGCCGTCATGAAACCTCCCACTCTTGGTGTCTGCGTTTAATGAAGATTCGCATGCAGCTTGAAAATTGTCCAGGCCGAAGCCGTGCCGGCGTCTCGATCCGCTCCACGGGTTTGCCTCTTACGCTGTTTCGGTGATACAGAAAAGCGAACGAACTGCGCGACAGCCCGAGCCCCGTTTTCCAGTTACTAACGGCCAACACATTTGGAGGCAAGTTCCATGCGGCAGAGATCCGATTACCCGACATTTTCAGATGCCGAGCTCGACCGGCGTCATAAAGCGGTCTACGGCTTGATGGAACAAGAAGGGGTCGACGCGCTGCTGGTCTACGGCAGCGGACGCTACGCCTCGGACATTTACTGGCTCAGCGACTGGCCGAGCAGCCGGGAGGCGTACCTGCTCATGCAGAACGGCAAGGAGCCGGTCATTTTGATGCAGCTCTTCAATCACTATCCAATGGCGCGAGTGATGTCCGCAATCAAAGACGTCCGCTGGGCCGGCGCCAACACTACCCTCAGCGTAGTCGCCCTGATTCGCGAGCGCGGCTTGGAGTCGAAGAAGATCGGCCTAGTCGGCTCGATTTCATACCAGGTTTACAACCAACTGCGCGAAAAATATCCCGCGGCTTCTTTTGTCGATCTCGGCGGCAAATTGCGCATGATGCGCACGGTCCGAAGCGCCGAGGAGATCGAGCGCATTCACCTCGCCTCCAAGCTCACCGACCAATCCATTCAAGCCTTGGCGGAAGGCCTCCGACCGGGCATGCGCGAAGACGAAATCCCCGCGATCATCGAAACGGTTTATTTAAGAGCCGGCGGCTACGCGGGCATTCATTTCATGAGCAGCATGCCGATGCGTGATCCCGACTTCCCCGTGCCGTCGCAATTTCACTCCAGCCGCAAGCTAAAGAAAGGCGACGCGCTGATCACCGAGATCAGCGGAGCCTATTCGGGCTACAGCGGTCAAATCCACCGGACCTTCTCCATCGGCGAAGGACCGGCGCCAGAGTGGCGGAAGATGCACGAGGCAGCCCTGGAAGCCTTCGAAGTTTTATCCAAAGTCATCAAAGACGGCGCGACCACGACCGAAGCCGAAGAGGCGGCGGAAGTCATCCATCAGCGCGGCTTTAGCACCTACGACGATGTGGTCCACGGCGTGAATCAATATCCGCCGATCTTTCAGACCAAGACCCGCAAGCGCCACGACTCGAGAGAAATCGTCTTTCGCGAAAACATGGTGATCGTCATCCAGCCCAACCTGATCACCTACGATGAAAAGATGGGTCTGCAGTTCGGCGAAACGCTGGTAGTCAAGAAAAACGGCTGCGAAAGTTTGAACGCATACCCGAGACAGTGGATCACCTGCATGGGTTGAAGCGGTCGTTATTTCAGACGGGGCGAGACGATCATCTCGAAGGGCGTTGCACGGGGCGAATACTGCCTTGGCATTCGAGGGAATTCTCGGCAGGCTACTGTCCGCCCCCCTTTCTACCCCTAACCCATTGTTCGCCAAAATAGCCAGTCATAGTTGAAGGGTGTCACTACGCGGCCACTTCCCAACCCAACAGCTCGACTTGCTCCAGCACTGTCTGCGTCGCCTTCTCTTGCTTGTCCGGTGGATATCCGTATTTACGTAAGATTCGTTTGATGATGACGCGGAGCTGTGCGCGGACGTTTTCACGCATTGTCCAGTCGATGGTGACGTTCTTGCGGACGGCGTCGGTAACTTCCCGAGCGATGGTGCGCAGAGTTTCATCGCCGAGAACCTGCACGGCGCTGTCGTTGGTCTCGAGAGCGTCGTAGAAAGCCAGCTCTTCTTCGCTTAGTTTTAGCGTCGCGCCCCGTTCGTTCGCCCGGCGCATGTCCTTGGCGAGCGCGATCATCTCTTCGATTACCTGCGCCGCCTCGATGGCTCGGTTCTGATACTTACGGATCGACTGTTCGAGCATCGCAGAAAATGATTTTGCTTGGACGACGTTCTTTTTGCGTTTTGTCTGGATCTCGCCTGAAAGCAGCTTCCTGAGTAATTCCACCGCAAGATTTCTACGGGGCATGCCACGGATTTCGGCCAAGAACTCGTCCGAGAGAATTGAAATATCCGGTTTTTGCAGACCCGCGGCGGCGAAGATGTCCATCACGCCCTCGGGGGCGACGGCGCGCGAGACGATCTGCCGAACTGCCAAGTCCAACTCCTCCTGAGTTTTTCGTTCACCAGGCGCGTGCTTCATAAGCACGGCGCTCACCGCCTGGAAGAACGCCACGTCGTCGCGGATGCGCAGCGCGTCGTCGTGCGGTACAGCAAGAGCAAAGAAGCGTGACAGATCACGCACGACCTGAACGAATCGTTCCTTGCCGTCCTTCTGCGCCAGGATATGCTCCTGTGCCGCGGGCAGGATCGACAATCGTTCTTGTGCTTTGCCCGACTTCCAGTTGGACCAGTCGAATCCGTAAAGCAGACCGCAGCAGATCTCGTATTTTTCCAGCAGGCCGGCCACCGCCTCGGCTTGATCCAGCGCGGTTTCTCCCGTGCCACCGCTTTCAGTGTAGATTGCCAGCGCCTGTTTTAGTTCGTGCGCGAGGCCGAGATAGTCGACCACCAGTCCGCCCGGTTTTTCACGAAACACCCGGTTCACGCGCGCGATTGCCTGCATGAGCCCGTGCCCGCGCATGGGCTTGTCAACGTACATCGTGTGGAGCGACTGGGCGTCGAAGCCGGTGAGCCACATGTCGCGGACGATGGCGACTTTGAAAGGGTCAGCGGGATTGCGGAACCGTTTGGCAAGTTCTTCGCGTCTTGCCTTGTTACGAATATGCGTCTGCCAATCGAGCGGATCGGACGCCGAGCCGGTCATGATCACTTTCATGACGCCTTTCTCGTCACTCTCGTCGTGCCAATGGGGCCGCAGCTTGACGATCTCGCGGTAAACATCGACGCAGATGCGCCGGCTCATGCAAACGATCATCGCCTTGCCCTCGTCCTGGGTCTGGCGCAGCATCGCTTCCGCCCGCAGTTCGAAGTGATCGACGATGTCCTGAGCAATCAGCTTGACGCGCTTCCCTGCTCCGACCACGGCTTCGAGCTGCGCCCACTTGGACTTGAGCTTTTCTTTTCTATCGACTTCCTCGCCCTCGGTCGCTTCTTCGAAGTCAGGATCGATCTTCGGCTGCTCCGCTTTATCGAGATCGAGCTTGGCTAAACGGCTCTCGTAGTAGATCGGCACCGTCGCCTTGTCTTCGACGGCGCGCTGGATGTCGTAAATGCTGATGTAGTCGCCGAACACCGCACGGGTGTTTTTATCGGTTAGCTCGATGGGCGTGCCGGTGAAACCGATGAACGAGGCGTTAGGCAAAGCGTCGCGCATGTGGCGCGCGAAACCGTCGATGAAATCATATTGGCTGCGGTGCGCCTCGTCGGCGATGACGACGATGTTGCGCCGGTCGGAGAGCACCGGATGTTGATCGCCTCTCTCTTCCGGCAAGAATTTCTGGATCGTCGTGAAGATCACGCCGCCAGCGTTGACGTTGAGCTTCGCCCGCATGTCGGCCCGGCTCTCCGCCTGCACGGGGGGCTGGCGCAACAGTTCTTGGCAGCGCGAGAAGGTGCCGAAGAGCTGATCGTCGAGATCATTTCTATCCGTTAAGATGACGAGCGTCGGATTCGCCATCTCCGGTTCGAGGATGACTCGCCCGGCGTAGAAGGCCATCGTGAGACTCTTCCCCGACCCTTGCGCATGCCACACGACGCCGACGCGCCGATCGCCCGGCCTGCCGCCCGGCTGTTTCGATGATCTGTAACCGTCTTCAGGCTCGTGCCATTCTTCACTCTCACCGCGCATGCGCGCCGCCCGGACGGTTTCCTGGACGGCGACATTGACCGCGTGAAACTGGTGGTAGCCGGCGATCTTCTTCGCCACCGCGCCACCGCCGAAGTCTTCGAATACCACGAAGTAACGCAGCAGATCGAGAAAGCGCCGCTTATCGAAAACTCCCTGGATCATCACCTGTAGTTCCGGCAGGTAATTTTCGGCAAGCGTTTCGCCCGTGATCGTCCGCCACGGCTTGAACCACTCCCGACCGGCACCGAGGGAGCCGACGCGCGCCTGGACTCCATCCGAAATCAGCAACGTCTCGTTATAAGCAAATAGAGATTGAATCTCTGCATGGTAGGTCTGCAACTGCTGGTACGCATCCCAGATTGTTGCGTCCTCGTCCGCCGCGTTCTTCAGCTCAACGACGCCAAGCGGCAATCCGTTGACGAAGATGACAATATCGGGCCGCCGGTTGTGTTTGCCTGCCTGCGCCGCACCCGTCGCGGCAGACAGGTTTTCGACGACCGTGAACTGATTGACGGCGAGCCAGTCGTTGTTGTCTGGGTTGTCGAAATCGATCAGCCGCGCCTGCGCGCCGCGAATGGCTCCATCGCTTCGATATTCGACCGTAACGCCGTCAACAAGTAACCGATGAAACGTCCGATTCCTCGCATCAAGTGTCGCGCCTTCAAGTCGAGTGAGTTTCCGGAAGGCGTCGTCGATTGCCTCGGCAGGCAGGCTGGGATTCAGTCGCACGAGCGCTTCGCGCAGCCGTGTCGCCAGGAGGACTTGTCCATAATCTCCACGTTCAGCGAACAACTCCCCGGGTGCGATCTCCGGCCCATGCTTGATCGCGTAGCCGAGACTCTCCAGCCACGCCAGAGCCGCCTCCTCAACGACGGATTCGGTGAAACTCGCCTCACTCATCCGCGCCGTCCTCCAGCAGATTGAGAATGAGGCGGATCATCAGATCTTTTTGTGCCGGCTCGCTTTCGGCAACGAGCAACGCCAACGCCACCATCGCATTGTCCGCCAAACGCGGCCTGCCGTCCGGCAAAATTAGCATTCCATTGCGCCGTATATATTCTAAAAAAAGCAGCGTGCCGATTCTTTTGTTACCGTCAGCGAACGGGTGATCTTTGATCGCAAAGTAAAGGAGGTGTGCAGCGCGAGTTTGTACTGTCGGATAGAGCGTTTCACCGCCGAAAGTTTGTTCAATGGCGCCCAATATACCGTGAAGCTGATCGCTGCGCTCCGCGCCAAATAGATCCGACGCCTCACCCCGCTTTGCCAGCGATTCGCGCAAATCTCTGATGACCGCTCTCGCGTCGGTGAGCGACAAGCCCGCGGCCGGCTTGACCGGACGAGCGGGCGCGTTAGCCAACCGGCCTTCGTCGTATTCGAGCAGCAGCTTCCACGCCCGCGTGTACTGCTGGACAACTTCGAGCACTGCCCGGCCTTCGTCGGTAACGAGCGCGTTCTGAGTCAGTGTCCGGGCGAGCAGACCCACCGCTTGTTCGATCTCACCCAGCCCTCTTTCTCGAAGTCGCTTTTCATTGAGGGTATACCCGCGTAATAAATGATCTCGCAGAGTCCGGGTCGCCCAAATGCGAAACTGGGTGCCGCGCTTTGAGTTTACCCGGTAGCCAACTGATAGAATGGCGTCCAAATTGAAGTATTCGATCTGCCGGACAACGTCACGCCCCCCCTCGGTTTGAACTGTTGCATTTTTTGCAACAGTTGCCTTCCTGTCTAGTTCTTTCGACACGAATATATTTCGCAAGTGCCGTGAAATTACGGATTTATCTCGTCTGAACAGCTTCGTCATCTGGTCCAACGAAAGCCACACTGTTTCCTGCTCCAGCCGGACGTCAAGCCGAACCGTACCCTCTGGGTCCCTATAAAGGACGACTTCGCCGCCGCTGTTTATCGAACTTTGAGTCATGCTCACCTTGGGTTCGCGTCTAAATAGGAATCTCTTGGCTATTCAGTCGGATATCAAATATTCGTCGCTCGCCGCCGCTTTCTTTTCAAATAAGCCCGTCAGCCGGCGGCGTAAAAGCAATGTGCATTTTTTGCATATTGCCCTGCATTTGAGCTAGTGCATTTTTTGCACTAACCGCCGCGAATAACTTTCCCTCTCTCACTGGGAGAGGGCTGCCGGAATTCCACCGCAATGCCGTCAACCAACAGCCGATGAAACACCCGATTCCGAGATCAAGCGTCGCGCCTTCGAGGCGGGTAACTTTCCGGAACACGTCGTCAATCGCCTCAGGGGACAAGGTCGGATTCAGCCGCACCAGCACCTCACGCAAGCGCTGTCCAAGGACCACCTCCGAATAATTTTCCCTTCCCTTTGGGAGAGGGGCTAGGGTGAGGGTATCGCCGACAGGCGATATATCCGGCCCGTGTTTGATCGCGTAGCCCAGGCTCTCTAGCCATGCGAGAGCAGTATCTTCAACGACGGACTCGGTGAAGGCGCTCACGATCCGCCTCTATTTCAGCGTCTCGAACCCGCGACGGATAATGCCCGCCATCAGCTTCCGGCGCTCCTGAAGAAACGTCTCATAAGACATCTCGTGCCAGCTTTCCGGCATGGCGTGATGCTCGTGCATTCGCACCCACTCAACGGAGGGGAAGCGGGGCTGGATCTTCGGTACATATTCCGCTGGCGGGGTGTCGCTGATGTCGATATTTTCCGGCCACTCCAGCAACGCGAAGTTCGCCAATTGATTTATCTTCTTTAGGTCATCCACACCCTGGTTCTCCAACCAAGCACGCGGGAACAGGTGTTGCCGTTCCAGTGCTTTCTTCTTGGTCTTGATGGTGGGGTCGAGCAAGTCTTGAACCTTCTTGTGTGAGAACAGCACAGGCGCACCCAGCCGGTTTTGTGCCGCGACGTACGCAAACAACTCCGGATTCCGCGCCGAGGAGCTGTCCAAATTCGCGGGCAACGTCACGGTCCAGAAGTCGTTGGTTAGTTCGCTCGCCATCATCTCTTCGAGGATACTTACAAACGACTCGCCGTCTTTTGCTCCCTTCAGTCGGTTGAGGTCTCCATCCATGACCGTTTCCGGCGAGCCTGTGTACCGCCCAGTCAGACTCGACGCAAAGAACCACCGCCCGATCAACTTTTGGAGTCGATGTTCTGCCAATCCGAAGCGTTTCCTGCCGATGAGATAGAATGCGTAGGCATACAGCAGGGCATTTTGTGAGGAAATCATCTCCGCGCTGCGGAAGCCCGCCCCGATCAGGCAGGACAGGAACTGGTGCCAGTGGGTGAGATTGATTACCTCTGCTTGTGCCTCCTGCAGTACTTTAAACTGGATGTTCCGCCGTTCAATTGAGAATTCTTCCGTATCGAGGTCCTTACCACGGAGCACTTGGTACACGCTCTTAAGCCGGCCCCGGTTAAAGCCAAACGCGACGGCCACGCGCAGAAGTTGGTCTGGGTCCGGTTGAATAAAGTGATTGAAAGGCGAAGCCGATGCCGAAGAGTCGGGAGCCTTCCGGGACTGCCGGCAGAACGACTCCAACGCCATGCGCCCCTCGTCCCAGAACACGGACATGAGGGTTAAGATGAAATCTGCCTGGTTAAGCCGGACGCCTTCGCTGTTGATGCGTACGAAGATGTCGGCAACTTGCTCTTCGTCGACTGTGGGAGCGATTTCCAGTGCGGTGAACGGATACTTCTGCAAGTCGAAGAGACGATCGAGGTTATGCGCGACTCGCTCTTCATCTTCCGGCGTCAAGGTGCCCTTTGCTTCGAGCTGTTTTAGGAAACCCTTGACCATCTGGTAGCTCGGTTTTCCCGATGCCCAGATGTCAGAGACGTTTGCGATCCACTCCGGGTCACGTCGGATGGCTGCATCCGCCACCTCGAACTTGCCATCACGCGGCCGGAATGCTACAGCAATTTGTCGCTCCCGGTAGTCCTCGTCCAGCACTTTCTTTCCCCGAAACACAGAGAAGAGCGAGGTCAGCCGTTGCTGACCGTCCACAATAAGACGAGACGGCACCATGTGTTGCTTTCCACCTAAGCCTATTTGTTTGGCTCCGTCTCCGTTACCGTTTTCCCAGAACAACAGGTAGCCCACAGGGAAACCGCGATACATCGAGTCGAAAAGATCGCGAACCTTCGCGTTCGACCAGACAAAAGGTCGCTGGATGTCCGGTAACCCGATGTCTCCGATGTCAATGTAGTGAAGTAACCCGCTCAAGTCGTAGTCCACCTTCTTAAAACAAGTCTTGAGGTCGCTCATGCATTCATCTCCCAATTTCGACCAACATCTCGCAGCCTAGTCCGCCGAGTGCATTCTCACGCACATATTTGATCGTTTACCCCAAGGAAGGTTCCAGCCACAGCGATGCATGTTTTCGACTTCGGATCCGGTAAATACGCTGTTTAGTGATTCGCGCCAAAATCGATGCCTGTTGCTTTGGCCTCTCGCTGCAAAAAGTACGTCAGGAATCTCGCCTGTATGGCTGCGTGAATTTGTCGGACTGTCGTTCCGTAGAATAGATTCGCGATCGAGGCAAGAAATAATACAACCGTGCCACCTACCAAGATCCATCCTAAGAAAGGAGTTGTGGTCTTAAGTCCGAACCCCTCCATAAATCCAAGAGCAAGAAATATTACAAGCGCCAGCGATGCTGTCCAACCACAGAACCGTGATTTACGCGCGCATTTCCAATAAATTCTTTTTTGCAGCAACTCTTTCTCTGTTGCGATGGCTCCCAATCGGTCTAGAGTTTGGCGATGCGGTTCTTGCTCGTGTAGTACCTTTTCATTCTCTTCTTTTCTAATTTCACTGGTCACTCGTCGCAACGTCTCCGTGACTGTTTCGGCCGTGAATGCATCTTCATCTCCTAGAGTCAGACGCATAAGCTCCTCTTGAGCCAACGTGCTGCTTCGTAGGAGTTGATGATCACGTTCGCTGATCTTCCCCTGCTTTTCGAGCCTATCGATCTCAGTCAAGTATTTACCTAGTAATTCCTTTGAGGGTTGAAGTGCGGCATACGAGAACGACAGCACCTCGGTCGTCGGTAGACTCGGTGCACCCAGCGGGGCCTTGAGCCACGCCATATTCGCCAGACTAAAGTCAGTGATGACACTCGATACTTCACGTGATTCCTCGTAACGCTGGCCGTATTCCCACGCTGCACGAGCGAACCCTGAATTACTTGTTACGAGCACAGCCCGCGACTTCTCGACCGTGAGCGGAGACGTGCGTGCCCTCAGCACGTAGATGCTGCGGACTGAATTGATGTCATATTCCTTCGCGCGCGAATTGAAATAAGAAACCTCATCGTCGAGAACCTCCTCGAACGCCTCTTCATCAATCTGGAAGGGGACGACGTAATCGGGAGTATCCTTTACCTGAATTCCGGCGTCGGCGAGCCGGCCGTCTATTTGCCCTGCCATAAGTAAAAGATCGGATTTTGTAATGTCGCCGCGCCGGGCCTCCATAACGATGGAGCCATGGCCCGCCGGATCGTCAACATGCGCGGCAGCGCCTCGTAGGACGCGTTCGAGCTCCTCGTGAGAGTGTGAGAATGTGGCAACGGTGGCTCCAAGGTTATGCAATAGGCCGATCAGGTTCTCGCTCGCGGCCTCTTTCGATTTGCCCTCGAGGCCAAGCCGTTGAACGAGCAACGGGGTGTCCAGATAAAACGTCACTCCTTTGTAGGTCTTGGGTGCATTCTGAAGGTCAGGGCACAACAAAGCGTTGGCAAGCATGTGTCCTTGCACCATAATCATGAAGCTTTCGAAGCGCTCAGGATCTGTACGCTGCACATGCAGGACGTACTGGCTAACCAACACAATATCATTGTCATGCTTACCGTGAACCGTAGGAATCGCGGTTCCCTGCAAATACGCGCGAAGGCATGGAATATTGAACTTGGTGAGGAATGCGCATATTGCCACGACGGCATCTTCAGTCGCGAGCACTGGTTTAGCAGTAGTCTTTGAGAACTCAATCAAGCCGGTAAGTACGGCTTGAATATGTCGGTCCGCTTTGGTTTTCTCTGCAGCGATTTCCAGATTGGGCAGGTTGCCTGTGATGCGATAGACACCGTCCGCTTTCTTCAAGGGATAAATCTTGGAAATGCGCTTCAAAACCACCTGCACAGCGCGCTCAGGGATCTCCAGCCCAAAATTGGTCCGAATGTAGTCTCGGACGACCCGATCTGTAACTGGATCTGGCTTGTGATCAACAAGGATTTGAAGGATGAAGGGTCGAAGATAGTCAAGGTAGTCATTGCCCTGATCAACGTTGACTTTCAACATCGCCAGGCTCGTGAGAGTTACTGATGACATTACGTCACCTCCGAGAGAACTCTCTCTGCCGTTTTCACCCGCAGCTCGCCAGAGATGAGCTTGGGTAACAACGCGTTGCGCACGGTGGCGAGGGTGCGGGATTCGCGCTCATTGACTTCGATACGATCGTCGAGCGGCGACGCATGCGCCTCATAGGCCAGCACGAGTTCACGAGGCGGAATAACGCACGAAATCTCATGAAAGTCCTTTTTCCCGATTGAGCCGAAAACGGTACCTTCGGCCTCAAACCGCGCGAAAACTTCCTCGATCGATTGCATGAACTGATAGGAATATGACCGACTGCCCGTCTTGTGTCGCGCAGCAGCAACGCCGCGCCCAATGGCACAGGTCTCCGACGCCATATTTATATCACCCACAGGTGCACGGACGCTGACGAGCGTATCTCCTGCGTTTGCAAATCGAGTCGGCGCCGTGCAATGCACGCGGCGCGTCGGAAATCGGCTGCCAAAATCCGCCCGACCCTGGTAGAAGGGCAATCCATCACCAACCTCGTTGTATGTTTCCCCAGGTGGGGACTGTCCCATCGTCAAGTCGAATTCATCATCGACCGAACCAACTTTCCACCCCGCTGAAATCTCGCCCAACTCAGACTCCTCGAATCGATCTGGAAAAAGATCGGCAATGTGTTTGGGAAGACCGGGATCGCGGCCTTCGGCTTTCGCGCGTACGGGGTCGCCTGTCTGCGTGCGGGCGGCGATTTCCTTCTTGAGCCACTTGCGGCCATAGCCGGTTTTCAGCCACTTTTCACGCTCGACCGCTGCTTGTCGCGATGGCTGCCTTTCCCAATAGGAAACTTTTACCGGAGGATGCGTCCTCGTCCAGCTTCCGCCACGGCCGCCAACATGCTGCAGCCATCGCTGCCGCAGATCTTCTGTCTGGCCTATATAGAGACTGCCATCGTCGCACTCAATAGCGTAGACAAACCAAGTATTCGGTTCGACCTGCGGCAGAAGCAGCGACGGATCACGCTCTTTCGCCGCCATCTTCGCCCGCACAGGCAGGAAGTCCACGAACCA